>NZ_JBYTBS010000020.1:0-107875 GCF_058789495.1 Paenibacillus sp. FW126-R14
TTTTATTTACCACAGAAACAAGCATTGGAAACACATAGCGATGTACAGCGCACTCAAATGAAAGCGTTTTACTCGACATCCTGAGGTTTTCCAGTTATTTTCCTTCGCTGCCTTCAGCAGTGACTGTAGTACATTACTCTAGATTTAAAATCGCAGACCAGTTCTCTGCATCCCAATTGACCTTAGCTCCTAATGTGTCACTAATGAATCGAAGCGGTATATAAGTGAAGCCTGCATCTGAGATGAACGGAGCGACAGCTAATGTGACAGACCTGCTACCGTTAACAAGGGCTTCTTTGCTGCCGATTTTCAAATTGACTGAAGTATTTCCTTTTTCGATGGTAATCGGCTGTGTTTCATTCTGCCAAGTGATTTTCCCTCCTATGGCTTCAATAACGCCGCGTAGCGGGATGAATGTGTTCTCGTTAACAATCATCGCTTTCGGGTTGATATCCAGGTATGTACCGTTAAGTTTAATACCGATATTTTGGTTGTTATATATTTTCTGTGGTGTGGGTATTGGCTGAGCAGGTTCGGACTTAGTCGGCTGTCGTTGACCTTTGCTGCCATCTTTATTCGGTAATAATACAGGGATCGGCTTCTCAGAATAATCGTAGCCCCCGTTAATATTTCCCCATGACCAAAGTTTGCCGTCTCTCGTCAAGGCTAGCGCATATTCCTCACCTAATGCCACTGAGGCGACATTCTCAAGTCCATCAACTATTTTTGGTGTAAATGAATAGGTGACGGACGGATCGCCAATAGTAAGTCCGACTACCCAAACGGTTCCGTCTCTTTTAACAATTGCAGTCGTATATAATCCAGTACTAATGGATTGAACATCGGTTAAGCTTTCGATGAGGACGGGGTGATACGAATTGTGAATGGAAGCTGGAAGTCCAAGTGCACCATTTCCGTTATCCCCCCATCCCCAAACGGTCCCATCCTTCTTAATAGCAAAAGTATGTAGGGAATTACCAGACGATAATGCGGCGATATTGTCCAGTTCATTCATTTTATAAGCGTTGTAGTTTTGTAACGGAACTCCAGTGCTGCTGTACGGGACCCAATTCCATACCGTGCCATCCTCCTTAAGAATTAGCACTCCATCGTTGGCTATACCGATATCTTTAGCCTTTGTTATATTTTCAAGCTTTACGGGATCGCTTCTTTCAGGCTGAGTGATCCATACCCATACGGAGCCATCCTTATCAAGAGCTGCATCTATACTGTGAAGGACCGAGACTTTGGAGATATCAGAAAGCCCCTTAATTTGTTTCGGAGCTGGGAATTCCGATCTTCCATTATTGTCATCCGTAAAGATGTACTTTCTACCCCATTCCCATACAGTTCCGTCCTTCCTCAAAATCAGGTTTTTCGTATTCGGACCGGCGGTTACTGCAGTGAAATCCCCCAAGCCTTGCATAATCTTTGGTTCCCTAAGACCTTCTAGCGGTTCCCAATACCAAAGCGTTCCGTCTGAATTGTAAGCAATTCTGTGGCGGTCGTGCACGGTAATGGCAACAGGCGGAGCTTCAGCGGCCTCCGATTTATTCTCGAACGCCGCCTGGGCTTGTACTCCAATCCCAAGTGTTAAAACAGAGGCTAGTATCATAACCCGGTATGATTGCGCTGCCCGTAACGTTGTTTTTAATTTCATTTTCTTCTCTCCCCAGTAGGTACTAGTCAAAGAATTACTGCAAGAAGTTTATGCAATCCCTATTCTTTGAATATAACTAAAATTTTCCAATCTAAGGTTAGACGAAATTAAACCCAAATAGTTGCATTTACAGGAAAAATATTACTGAAAAAACTTCAGAGTCGGGCATTTACACAGACATTCAGTAGACATTAATAGTTAAGCAGCCATATTAATAGCATTTCTTGAATGAAATATAATAAGCCCGCCTTCAGTTCATCTTCAGTACATGTGTACTGAAAGTGAACCAACGGCAGGCTTATTTGTACATCTTTAACTACTGTATTCCCAACTGCTTTTTGTTCTTCTCATATTTAGCCTGTTGATAGGCGACTACTTTGTCGTAGCCGAGCTTTTCACGATCTTTAAGGAATTTGGCGAAGGTTTCTTCCATTTCCGCATCGCTTTTCGACAAGAGCATCTTCGGCAGCGTTTTGCCCCACAGCTGCTGCGCCTTTGTCGAGATGATGCCTTCCGGGGAGTTGCCTTGCGGCTGCAATTGCTTGAACTCCGAGAAGTTATGCACTTTGCTTGTACCCCTTGACCAGTTGTAGTTAGTCAAGTATGGCTCTGGGTCCTTTGGTGCCCATTTCAGCCACATATTCGTATCCATGACCATTGGGAATAAATATTTTGCCCCGTATTTGACGCCTTCTTTCGGATTGTTAAGATATTCCTCCATGAACTGATCTTTGCCGTCAATCGTATCGTAGGTAACGCCCTTCACACCCAGGCAGAGGTCGCGCTGCCCTTCGTCACTAGCCAAGTAGCTCAAGAATTGAATCGCTCTTTTCTTATCTTTCACATCTTTCGAGATGAGCGTCAGCGTCCAGCCGGAGACATCCGGACCAGGCAGCGTCGGTTCTGCCATTTTGGTGTTTGCCGGGCCATCGATAGCGATGTAGATTTTGTTCGGATCCTTCAAATAGACCTGGCGGTTCTGCGCCTCAATGTCTGCGACAGCATACAGCATGGCAAAGTAGCGGCCCTGCATCGTTTTCTCCTCTACCTGCGGACGCTTGTCGATGAATACATCCTTTGCAATGAGCCCAAGCTCATTGGCTTTACGGAATGTTTTCATCCAGCGCATATATTCCGGGTCGGTCGTGCGATCATACAGCTTGCCGTCTTTCTGATGAGGAATCGCCAGGAAGTTAGGCAGAATATCGTCGAACGTATAGTTGCCTTTTTCATTAAAATCATGAAAGTTGAGCGGAATAATCGGCTGTCCGTCTACATCCGGGAACTTCTCTTTGGCTGCAATGAGCGCATTCAAAAACCCTTCCGGAGTTCGCATATCCGGCTTGCCCAGCGCTTCATACATATCTTTGCGGACAATGAAGGTCTGCTTGGTCGCACGAGGCACCGGATTTTTCACATAATCCTGCGGGGTCTGTGAGTCACTTGGGTAGCCGTACAGGTTGCCGTCCGCTTCCTTAAACCAGTTGACTTTGCCCGGATCGAGATGGTTTATGAAATAGGGCTCATACTGTTCCGATAACTCATTAAGTGGCAGCACCAGCTTGCCGTCAACCATTTTCTTCACCGCATCATCCGTTACATTGAGTGTAATAAAGTCAGGCAGCTTGCCCGAAGCGATCATCGTCTGCATCTTCTCGTTCTCATTGCCGGCCGGAACGATTAAGTTGACGTTGACACCCGTTTTCTTTGTAATATTTTGCGTAGTCAGGTCATCTCCCCACTTGTGGGTGAACCACGAGAAGTTCATGTACCAGTCAAATGTGATCGGAGACGTATCCGACTGCCAGCTTGGTCCTTTCGGGTCCGGCTTGCCCGTTGCTGCTGAATTTACGGAGTCGGTTTTAGACACCGATGGTGTGTTGGATGACGAGCAAGCGCTTGTTATGGATACCATACCAACCAATGCAGCTATAGTGATGTTTTTATATATTTTTCTCAAAAGATGTGCTCCTCTCGTTATTGGCTGCTCCTAGAATGCTGTCCTCGGGAAATACAGCCGCAAATTGATAGTTAAGCGTTTTCACGAAATGCTGATACAGCTTGCGATTGTCGTGCAGAATGGCCTGTCAATAACCGGTGAACTAGGGTGGAACTGCGCTTGCAAGGCTGACATCAGAATACATTTGAATTTTACAAGATGTCAACATGACCAGAAATTTTGGTACCTTACACAAAATCTCGAACCTTATGTGCATGTCGCGAACTCATCTATACTAAATTTGCCGGGAGGAAGAGGGCACAAAACATTAGGAGGAGCACTCTTATGAGTTCACATGTCAGTGATCAACACCAATCAACAAGCAAGGCTGCTGGCCAGACCTGGGGTTCAGGGATCGTCACACGATTAAAGCGGCAGAAGCTGCTTCAAGTGATGGCGCTATCGGGGATAGCTTGGCTCATTATTTTTCACTACGTGCCGATGTACGGCATTATTATTGCTTTCAAAGAGTATGACATTATCTACTCAATCGGTGATGCGCCTTGGGTAGGATGGGAACATTTCAAGGCATTTTTCGAGGATGAAAACCTTGGATACGTGATCAAGAATACATTCGGCATGAGCTTGCTGAAGCTGTTGATCGGCTTTCCGCTTCCCATTTTGTTCGCTTTATGTTTGAACGAGCTGCGTTCGATCCGCTTCAAGAAAGCAGTCCAGACGATCTCTTATTTACCGCATTTCCTGTCATGGGTTATTCTTGGCGGAATTCTAACGACCTGGCTGGCTGACATTGGTATTGTCAACAAAATGCTGATGGCGCTCGGCGTTATTAAAGGGCCTATCAGTTACCTGGCAGAGCCGGGATACTTCTGGACGATTGTTGTGAGCTCGAACATTTGGAAGGAGCTTGGGTGGTCGGCTATCATCTATCTTGCCGCTATTACGGGTGTTTCGCCAGAGCTGTACGAGTCCGCTACCATTGACGGAGCCGGCCGTTTCCAGAAGATGTTTTATATCACGATGCCGATGATTAAGGGCACAATTACGATCTTATTTATTCTTGCTGTCAGCGGTATTCTAAACTCTAATTTCGATCAGATTTTCATTCTGAAAAATCAACTGAACGAATCGGCAAGCAATGTGATCGATACTTACGTATACCAGGTCGGGATCTCGCAAGGCCGCTATTCCTATGCCACAGCCGTTGGCCTGGTGAAGTCCGTTATTGCCTTCATCCTGCTGATCGGAGCCAATACCATTACGAAGAAAATTAACAATACGTCATTATTCTAGGAGGGTGAGAGGATGAATATACGACGCAACTCAGAGCGGCTGTTCGATTGGGCCAATTTCGGGATCATGCTGATCATCTGCTTTCTGACGATTTATCCCATTTGGTATGTGCTCATTAACTCCTTCAATGAAGGGACAGACGCGATGCGCGGTGGAATTTACTGGCTTCCCCGGGTATTCACTATCGAGAACTATACGACCGTTTTTTCCAATAACGGATTGATGACAGCCTTCGGCATTACGGTAGCCAAAACCTTGCTCGGTACCGCCCTGCACGTCTTCTTCACGGCCATGGTGGCCTATGCATTATCCCGCAGAGAGCTGATCGGCCGTAAAGCCTATCTCATGATTGGCACCATTACGATGTTTTTTAGCGGTGGATTGATTCCAACGTACTTGCTCCTTCGCGATCTGGGCTTGCTCGATACGTTTGCCGTTTATATTTTGCCGGCCATGTTCAGTTTCTTCGATCTCATTATCTTCATGACTTTCTTTCGGGAGATTCCGTACGGTCTTGAGGAAGCGGCCAAAATAGACGGAGCTAACGACTTCGGTATTTTCGTCAGAGTCATCATTCCGGTATCGATGCCGGTTGTAGCAACGATTGCTTTATTTCATGGCGTATACCAGTGGAACGATTATTTTGCCGGCGTTATTTATATTAATAACACGGATTTGCAGCCTATTCAGACTTATCTGTACCGAATCATTGCGTTGTCGGGCTCGAACCAGATTGCTTCCTCCGTCCCGAACGTTGTGGAGAAAACAGTTACTTCGCAGTCGGTCAAGCTGGCTACCATGGTCATTGCCACACTGCCGATCGTATTCGTATATCCATTCCTGCAAAAATATTTCGTCAAGGGTTTTATGATCGGCTCGATGAAAGAGTAGGGCTGTCCGAATCCGGCGCCCAATTTGACGATATTTCCAACAAGTTTCTGGAGGAGCGTGGCAAGCTGCGGTATGATAGAAAAAGCAAGAAGAGCGGCGATTCTCCGGGCAGCCGGGGGGCGCTGGTTTCTTGCTTACGTTGCTTTTGGGAGTGATCGCGCGGTGAGACAACAGCTGTTTGATAGATGGAACAGACTAATTAGGCATATGGACAACATGAAGCTGCAAACCAAGCTGGTTGGCGCGTATATTTTTATCATTCTCGTCCCGATTATCGTTTTCTCGATGTATTTGTTTAATGATTTCTATAAAAATACAGTCAAGGAAATGATGCGGTCCAATCAATATATAACGGATATGGAATACAACAACATTATGAACAACATCAACCTGATGGAGCGAACGGCGCAGCTCATGCTCTCGGATGGTCAAGTTAAGGATTATATGACTCTCAGTCAGGAGCTGGATACTTTATCGCTGATTGAGTTCTCCAATAATGTCGTTCCTAACTTGCAGCGTATCCAATTCAACAATCCCAATATTGCGCATATCCGCATGTATTCCAACAATCCTAATATAAAGGAAATGTGGCCCATCTTTCTGAATGAAAGCAGAGTGACAGACGAGCCCTGGTACAATAAAGTCATTCAGAATCAAGGGCTGGAGCTGTGGCAATTTGAGTCTGACGACAGAGACGTTTTGCGCAGGGCGGCGACCGTTGTTCAAGAGAAGAAGGCGAAAGTTTCGCTGCTTAGGGAAATTAATTACGACTATATCGGCAATGCCGGCATTGTCCAAATCGACATGTCTCTGGATGAGTTTCTGCCTAAAGTATTCAGCAGTGTACAGGACGAGCAGTCCCAGATGATGATGATGGACAGCGATTCGCGGGTTTATTATAACTCGGCGTTTCCGCTGCTGGCCAAGGTATCCATTAGCGAGCTGAGGCAGAAGCTGGAGCAGACCATTAGGAACAACCCGGATGCCTCTCATTTTGAAATCGCATTCAATGACGAACCGTATATTTGCATCTTCAAAAAATTAGACAGGCTCGATGCTTATCTCATCAACGTTGTTTCTTTGCAGGATTCGCTCCATAAAATCAGCATATCTCGAAATATGATCATTGTTGTAAGTGCCATGCTCATTCTCATATTGTCCGTTATTACGTATTTGACGAGCAGAATTTTATTCAAGCGGCTTCGCAAGCTGCAAAATTCGATGAAAAGTGTGCGGGGCGGCAACTTCCAAGTCAATATTGACGTTCATGGCGGCGGCGAGGTTGGCGAAATTGCCGCTCACTTCAAAATGCTGATGAAGAAAATCAATGGACTAATTGCAGATGCTGTCAATAAACAGGCGGCAGCGAAGGAAGCGGAGCTCAATGCGCTTAAGAATCAGATCGACTCCCATTTTCTGTACAACACGCTGGAAAATCTGAAGATGCTCGCGGAGGTAGAGGGGCAGTATGTCATCTCCGATTCCTTGACTTCACTGGGGGGAATGATGCGCTATAACCTTCAATGGACGAGCAACTATGTGCGGCTTAAGGATGAAATCAAGCATATTCGCAACTACATTGCCATTATGAATATTCGCTATGATGACCGGATTTCACTGCAGTTCGATGTACCGCCCGCTCATATGGAGCAGGAAATTCTCAAGATGTCCCTTCAACCGATTGTCGAAAATGCGGTCAAGCATGGTATGCAAACGACAGCAGACGGTGAGGAGCTGCCACTGGTACTTTCTATTAAAGTCAATGATTTGCAGGATGCTACGGTAATCGAAATTATTGATAACGGTCGCGGGATCAGCGCAGAGCGGCAGCAGCGGATTAATCAGATGATCCGGATGAACGATTTGGATTTCCGTCAGATGGATCGGGACAGCGGAGAAGAAACGTATAAAGGCAGCGGGATCGGGCTGCGCAACGTGAATCAGCGTGTCGAGATGAACTACGGGACCGGTTATGGTATTTATGTACAAAGCGTAGAAGGCACATATACGTCGGTCAGCATCAAGCTGCCAAAACTCATACTAGCAGGAGGTGTTAAGGGCCATGCGTAGTCTTCTAATTGTAGATGATGAAAAGAATATTCAAAACGGGCTCAAAGCCATCATCGAGCGGGAGTTTCCCGGGCAGTACGCCATTACGCTTGCCGCTAACGGCGCCGAAGCGCTGGGGATTATGGATCAGCGGCAAATCGATCTGATGATTACGGATATCCGCATGCCTGTTATGGATGGAATTGAATTGATCCATCGGACACAAGAGCTTGCTCAAAAGCCTGAAGTCATGATTTTGAGCGGCTATGACGATTTTCAGTATGCGAAGGAAGCGGTTCGCTGCGAGGTTCGCATGTATCTCCTGAAACCCATTGTCCGGGAGGAGTTGTTCGATAGCCTGAAGCAGTTGGAGAGCAGAATCGTCAAGAAAGAGGAGCAATCGCAGCGGTTCGAAGCCTATGTGCGGCAGTCGAAGGAGTATACAGAGGTGCAGCTCAATTATTTGTTTCTTCAGCCGGTACTCGGGAAGCGGGAGATTGAGCAGCAGCTGCAGTCGCAGTCGCTGGAGCTCTATGGGCTGCAGGAGGGATATCAGCTTGCCTTGCTGCGCTGGTCGGATGCAGACCTTGCGCGGCATGACCAGAAGCATCGGCTCGGTTATGTCGATGATCGGATAACGGAGATGGGGCAGGAGGCTTGTCAGCGCACCCTGCGGTTCTTCAATAAGAACAGTGAATTGATTGTATTGACGGGCAGCAGGGAGATGCTGCCGCATCTGACGCGTTGTATCTACGACAAGGGCAGCATGAGCGTGAAGATCGGTTTCAGCGGCTGGGCCACCGCGCTGGGAGATCTGCAGGAATGCTATCGGCAGGCAGACAAGGCGCTTAAATATACGATCTTCCACTCGTATCCGGCATTCGTAGCCTATGAGTCGATCGTGGATAAGCAGCAGGTCTATACACTGCCGATTCAATCCATCAAGAAGATGGCCAACATGCTTGGCACGGACCGCCATGAGGAGTTCAAGCAGCTTTGCAAAGAAGTGCTCGATCTGAACACTATCCTTCAATACGATATTTCCTATATGGAGGGAATTAGCCAGGCTTTTAATGAGCTTTTGTTCGATCATGTATTTAATGTATACGGTGAGGAGTCCGTCGAAATATTGAGGTTGTACAAGCGCGTAGTCCATATGCACAACTTTCAGGATTTCCATGACTACTTCCACCATGTAGAAAGTCTTCTCGACAAGCTGAATGCCTATGTGAGCACGATGAAGCTGATTCATAACGACTATCGCGATATGAAGAAGGCGATTCAATATATTCATGACAACTATAACAAAGACCTGAACATGGCCATGGTTTCCAACCATGTATCGCTTAACTATACATATTTCAGCCAGGCATTCAAGAGCTATACAAAGGAAAGCTTCGTGCATTATATAAAAAGGGTTCGGATTGACAAAGCCAAGGAGCTGCTGCTAAGCACCGATCTCAAGGTGATGGAAATCGGCGTGCAGATCGGATTTGAGAATGTGAAGCACTTCCACCGTGTCTTCCGGGAGCTGGAAGGCATATCGCCGAATGAATACCGCAAGGCTGGGTTTGTGTCCACTAAATAAATGGCCGGGGCAGGAAGGTTGGCAAAACTGCCGGCAGCAGTACCTGAAATTCTGGTACCTGATATAAAATCTGAAGCCTTAAACATGCCTAACCACTCCTTTATAATTTGGATGATGGAAGCTTAACACATCGAAATGGCGAGGAGTGCAGGTACAATGAAGAGCTTAGTCTATATTATACGTGATGATTATAACCATCCGAAGGAAGTCATTGATCCGGTTATGGCGAAGGTGTTTGATGAGGAACGGTGGGAGGTTGTCCTTACGGACCGGGCGAGAGATTTGATTGAGACTGAGGCATCGGTGGATCTGGCTATGTTCTTTACCAACGGGCGTCCTGCGGGGGAGACCAATATGACCCCGGATGAGCAGCGGCAGATTGTCCGGAAGGTGAAGGATGGTATGGGCATTATGTTCATCCATGCAGGACTTGTCTTAATCGAGCCGGATAGTCCGTTCTACGTGGAGCTGAATTCCGGCCGATTCGTCGAGCATTCTCCTCATCACGTGGAGGTGACGAATAACCCGGTGGCCAGCTTCAAGCATCCGATTACCGAGGGCGTCGAGGCGTTCACGGCTATGGATGAGCATTACTACTGTCAAGTGGACACGACGAGAACCGATGTCATTCTGTTCAGCACTTCCCAGCATGTTACGGCGGCAGGGGGATGGGCGCATAGGGTTGACGCAGGCAAAGTGGTGGCGCTGACTCCTGGACATAACCCGGAAGCGCTGGGCCATCCTCAAATGATTCAGCTCATGAAGAACGGTGCGGATTGGGCGGTTCAACAGAGCTAGAACAGAGAGGAGCGATGTGTCAGTGAGTTCGATGTCAATAGCATTAGGATTGTATTCGGTATACAAGGAGTTTCAGCGCGATCTGGAGTCGACGCTGCGCAGAGTCAAGGCAATCGGCTACGAAGGAGTGGAGTTCTACGGCCCGTTCATTCATGAGCCGGAGAAGATTAAAGGACTGCTCGAGGAAATCGGACTCGTAAATTGCGGCTGGCATACGGAATGGAAGCTGCTGCAGGCAGATACGATCGAAGCCACATTGGACTACCATACCCGGGCCGGAACGACCAATATAATCATCCCGGCTTTGGGCGGCCCTTGGCAAATTGGGCACAAACAGAGCGAGGATTGCGCGGATGTGTGGGTGCATCATGCAGGCCGCATCAATGAACTTGCGGAGCTGGCGGAAAAGCGGAATTTGCGCATCGGCTACCACACCCATGCGCATGAGTTTCATACGCATTATGGCGAGTCAACGCCGTGGTCGCTTCTTAGTGAACATACCCACTCCGGTATCATACTGGAGTTGGATACAGGCAATTGCATCGAAGCGGAGGCTGATCCAGCTGAAGTCATTGCAGATCATCCAGGGAGAGTGCAGCTTGTACATTGCAAGCCGTTCTCCCGTGAGCTTGGCCACGAGACATTCATTGGCAGCACGACGGATGACAATGATTGGCCGGCTATTCTTGCGGCATGTAGCCATTCAGGCACCGAATGGCTCATTGTCGAACATGAATCGGAGACGGGGTATCCCCAGTTTGATGGCGCAGAACGGTGTTATGCCGGACTGCTGGAGCAGCTTAAACTAACCCGGCGGGAGTTGTTATTGTGATACAGACAAATCAGGCGATTAGGTTCACAGGCAAGCAGCAAGCATCGCTTGTGCAGTGCGCTTGGGAGCCGTCGCCGCTTGCAGCCGATGAAATTATAGGGCGAACACTCGTATCGCTCATTTCGAACGGCTCGGAGATGGGCGCTTATAGGGACTATTCCGGAGGAATGAAATATCCGGTAGAGACTGGCTATGCCGCTATCCTCGAGGTGCTTGAGGTGGGCGAAGCGGTTACAAATGTGAGAGCAGGCGAGCATGTGCTTGCGCTGTCCCCGCATCAAGCATACAGCCGGGTCAAATTCAGTGATTACATTCCTGTTCCGGCGGGAATGAAGCCTGAGCATGCTGTGATCGGCCGATTCCCGGCTGTCTCGATGACTTCGATGATTCATTCCCGAATCCGCCCGACAGAATCGGTGATGGTAACGGGGCTTGGCGTAGTGGGCCTCATGTGCGCGCAAGTGATGCAGCATTGCGGTTATGAGGTCTATGCCTTCGATCCGAATGAGGGCCGCCGAGCAACGGCCCGCTCTTGCGGATTGCGTCATGTATACGCTTCACCGGATGAGGTGCCGGGGCTGAAAGGAACGGCTGGATTGGCACTAGATTGCTCCGGCAGGGAAGAGGCGGTGTATGCCTTAGTTGCCAACCTGCGCAAGGGTGGGGAGCTGTATTTGATCGGCGTCCCTTGGTACCGTTCGACGGACAAGTTCGCGCATGAGCTGCTGCGCAGCATTTTTTACGGATTTATACAGGTTAATTCCGGGTTCGAGTGGTCGCTTCCGCGACATTCTTCAGAGTTCCATCCTAACAGCAGTCATGGCAGCATGAGGAAAGCGATGGAATGGATTCGCGACGGGCTGATCCAGGTAGAAAACATTTATGATATCTATGCGCCAAGCGCATGCGGAGAAGTGTATGCGGGGGTTGCTGACGGCACATTGAAGAAAACCTGCGTGATTTTTGATTGGAGTCTGGTTTAATACCGCCTTGCGGCCAGCAGCTCATCACATTTCCGGGAAGTGAGTGAGACGATGTATACGACGACTAAAAAGAAGGGCATCCATCATGTTTGCCTGAAGACACGGGATATCGAAGGTACGGTTAAGTTTTATATGGAAGGTCTCAGCGCACGCTTTGTCGTGGAATGGGGCAAGGATGGCGCCGAGGATCATGCGGTGCTGGTGGATTTGGGCGATGGCGATTTCCTGGAAATCTACGAGACGAAGAAGGAATTTGTCGACGGGATGTGGGAGCATCTAGCGGTTCGCACGATGGATATTGAGGAATCGGTGCGCAGGGCCGTAGCGGCTGGGGCCAAGCCTCTCGGCGTTCCGCGCCATAGTCGTATTCCGACCCGATCGGGCGAAATTGTCGGATTGAGCTTCGCCTATGTCCGTGCGCCGGGCGGCGAGCTCGTTGAGTTCATTCAGGATGACCAAACGGAGGAACGATGATGGAAAAGTCTGTACTGGCTGTTGATTTGGGCGGAACCAAAATCTTGATCGGGGAGGTTTCGCTAGGCGGCGAGGTGCTTGGCAGCAAGGTTTATGCATCGACAGTCGTGTCGCAAGCGCAAGCATTCGAGACGATAGCGGCAAGCCTGAGGGATTATATCGAGCATGTGGGACTGTTCAGGGAAGTGGCGGCGATCGGTATCGGCGTCGTAGGACGGGTTAATACGAGAGAGGGCATCTGGTTTGAAATTGATCCTTCCCGAAGCCAGCCGATTGAGCTTGCCCGGAAGATTGGCGAGATGTTCGCGATGCCGTGCACAATCGGCAATGATGTCTACTGTGCAGCGCTCGCGGAGCAGAGATGGGGCTGCGGCACCTATTCGGACAACTTTATTTATATGAATATTGGAACGGGGATTGCCGCTCGGTGTGTAGTAAACGGCGAACCCATTATCGGCCGGCATTTCAACGCAGGTGAGGTTGGGCATCATGTAGCGGATTACGACAGCAACATTCCATGCATTTGCGGCAGGAAGGGCTGTGTGGAGCTGCTGGCTTCCGGGCTCGGAATGCATAACCGAATCGTTGCGCTGAAGCCGAACTATCCCGATTCGGCCATTGTTATCCCGAACGAGGGCCGCGTGGGCGTTGAAGAGATTTTTGCAGGCTACGATCATGGCGACCCGCTCTGTACAGAGGTTGTGGATACTGCGCTGCAGGCTGTAGCCGAAACGATCATGAATATGGTCCGCTTCTCCGATCCGGACACCATTGTACTCGGCGGCGGCGTTGTCAGCGGAAGCTGGTTTATCGACAAGCTGCAATCCCGGCTGCAGGGGAAGACGATGCGTTTTGTGATTAACGGCGTGAAGAAGACGGTTATCGACGAGGCGGTTATCGGATTGAAAGGCGCTGCGTGGCTGGCTATTCGAACGATATCCAAGCCGGAAGCTTATTAAGGGGGACTACGGAATCATGGGATCGAAAATTGCACGTGAGCTTGCACTGTCAAATCTAATTCACAGGCCGCTGAAGGTGGACGAGAGTGCGTCATTGGAAGCGGACAGCTTGAAAAAGGAAGTATTGGACAGGATGGTCATTCTCGATCAGGCCGTGGGCGGTGAGCGGTGGACGCATCGTGGACTCGGGGCGTCAAGCGTGCTGGAAGGCGGCCTGCTGCAGCTGACTTCTCCTTTTGATATGGATGCATGGCCTGAGGGCTCGCCCAGTGACGGGGATTACAGCACTTACGGGCATGTAGGCATCTATCGGACGTTCGATCATGCGAATTGGGAGAACTTCAACCGGATTTCCTTTGAAATTTACCCGGACTGCAGCGGGATGTCAAACCCACATATCAAAGTAGGCATAAAAAATGACGGTACGATTAAAATTCCCGATATTTATCACCGTGAAGGCTCCAATGTCATCAATTTAAAAAACGGCCAGTGGAATGCATGCTCGATGGAAATCCCGGATTTGCCGCGGGACGGCATTACCGAGCTTGAATTTTGCTATGATATGTACGGCAAAGACCGGGCGACCGGCGATACCATGACATATCGCATTCGCAACGTCATCTTGGAAAAGGTAGCCTACCCGAACATTTCGAAAGGGTGGCAGCCAAGAAGCAAGGATATTATTTTCTCCCATAACGGCTACAGTATGGAGCAACCTAAAACGATGATTTTGGCGAAGCAGCAGGCATCGTCTTTCACCGTTATCGAACTTGGGACGGGAGAGGAGAAGTTCACCGGTCCTGTTAACCATGTAAGCACCTCGATCGGCAGCTTTACCGTTGTGGACTTTTCTGCGTTTAAGGAGAAAGGAACGTATATCGTCCGGGTCGGCGAGCTGCTGACGAGACCCTTTGAGATTGGCAGCGCTGCGGACCGATGGGAAGATTCGATCTGGAAATCGATCAACTTCATCTATTGTGAGCGCTGCGGCTGTCCGGTGCACGGCATTCACGGCAGCTGCCATGAGGACATTCTCGCCCGGCATAACGGCGGCACGATTATTTTCAATGGCGGATGGCATGATGCAGGCGATGTATCCCAGCAGCTGGTGCAGACGGCAGAAGTGGCATGCGCCCTGTACGAGATGGCTCATCAGGTGAAGAGTCACAACTATCCGCTGTACCTGCGTCTTGTCGAAGAGGGAGAATGGGGAGTGGATTTCATTCTGAAGACCCGATTCGGCGACGGCTACCGGGCTACAAGCGCAGGTATCCGCATCTGGTCGGACGGCATCATGGGCAATATGGACGACATGACTGCCCGCGTGCACAACAACCCGTATGAAAACTTTATCCTCTCCGGCATTGAAGCGCAGATTGCTATATTCATGGAGGATGGAGATCTGCTGAAGGATAAATTGACAGCCTGTGCGATCCAGGATTTCCAATATGCACTTGAGCAATTTGAGCTCAGAGGCTTTGCGCCGAAGCCTATTTTCTGGGAGCACACCTATATGAGCTCAGAAAGCTTGTTTATGGCGACAGCGTCATGGTCGGCATCGCTCCAATACCAGCTGACGGGCGAGGCTGCTTATGCCATTAAAGCTGTCGAATATTTGGACTATGTCATCGATTCGCAAGAGCTTGCCGGCATTCAAACCGATGACGGCCAGACCGTAGCGGGCTTCTTCTACCGGACGCCGGAGAAGAAGGTCATTCAGCATTTCAACCACCAGGCCAGAGAGCACATATATTTGCAGGCTTTCAACGAAATTCTGAAGACGCAGTCTGAGCATGACAAGCATGGCAGCTGGATGGAATCCGTCCGAAGCTACGGGGAGTATATCAAGTTTCTGACTGCCTTTACAGCTCCGTATCCCATGATTTCAAGCGGCATCTACCATGTCGATGAGAATCAGGATCGTGAAAGCTTCGATCTCCAGCATTTGCTGGTCGGGGAGGAAGCGGCCGCTTTGTATACGGAGCAATTGAGGCAGGGTGTTCGTCTGAACGACCACTATTACTTGAAGCGGTTTCCGGTCTGGTTCTCATTCAAGGGCAATACGGCGATCGTCCTTTCAACAGGCAAAGCTGCCTCCTTGGCAGGGATGCTGCTGGACGATCCGGAGTTGATCTCGATTGCCGAGAGCCAGCTGCAGTGGATAGTCGGCAAAAATCCGTTCGGTCAATCGCTGATGTACGGTGAAGGCTATAACTTCGCCCAGCAGTACAGCGTGCTTAGCGGTGAAATTATAGGTGAAATTCCCGTAGGCGTACAAACCTTCGAGAACGAGGATGTTCCGTACTGGCCGCAAATGAATGGTGCTACCTATAAGGAAGTATGGGTCGGTCTTGCGGGTAAATGGCTGTCGCTGCTTTCCGACTTGTACGCTCATGACAAGCAGGGCGAGGCTTGAGCATACAATAAATAATGCGGTATTCTACGCCGGCAGCGCTATCTGCCCATCAGGGAGGAAGATAATCGATGAAACCGACAATGATGACCTATATTGAAGAAGAGCAAGCGGTAACGGAGGGCATTCTCGCGAACTACCCGGGCAATGTGGATGCCTTCGCGCTGGCAGTGAGCAATAAGGCGGAATGGCTTATTCTGGCGACCGGATCAAGCATCAATGCCGCGCTAAGCGCCAAATATTATATCGAGAAAGTGGCGGATGTGCGGATTGACATCAAAGAACCGTTCAATTTCATGCATTACGATAAAATCAGTCCGCACTGCGATCTCGTCATCGGCATTTCGCAAAGCGGCCAGAGCACTTCGACGATCGGGGCACTGAATCGGATTCGCCAGCAAACAGGCCTCACAACGGTCGCGTTCACGAGCGATGTGACGACAGCCATTTCCGAAGCGGCAGAACTGACGCTGGATATCGGCTGCGGCAAGGAAAGAGTCGGGTACGTGACCAAAGGGTTTATTGCTACAGTGCTGACGCTGATGCTCGCCGGTTTAAAGACGGCAGTGGCGAAAAAAACGCTGACGGAACAGGAGGAGCGGGCCCATCTGGATAAATTCCGTGCAGCGGCAGCCGCGATACCGCAAACGATCGCAACAACAGAGGTGTTCTTCGAGCAGCACAAGGAAAATTTGGCGAGCGCGCCCAGATTCTCGGCGGTGGGTTACGGGCCAACCTTCGGAACGGTGAAGGAGTTTGAAACGAAATTTTCAGAAACGGTTCGCATGCCGTCGCAGGGGATCGATCTGGAAGCCTTCATGCATGGACCGTATCTGGAGGTCAATCCGGAGCACCGTATTTTCTTCGTTGAAACGGAAAGTCCGGTCAAGGACCGGATGGAGCTGCTGAGTGCATACGAGAGCCGGATTACGAACTACACCTACACCGTTACCTTGGGAAAAGCCGAGAATGACCGTACGATTGGTCTGGAGGTGGAACTGGATGAGTTCATGGCTCCGTTCATCCTGATTATTCCGTTCCAGATCTTGGCCCATCATATTGCGGGAGCAAGAGGAATCGATTTGACCCAGCGGATTTATACAGATTTCGGGGTCGCTATGAAGAGCAAGACACAGCCGGGGGACTACGCGTAAGAGCGGAATGGCCGGTGAGTTTGTATGAGAGGCTATCTCCAGTCATTTTTATGACTTGTGGGGTAGTCTTTTGTGTTGTTATGCTTCTGCGGTCAAAATAAGGGGGAAATTCAGACTGCCGAGACTTTCTCGACAGCCTGAGCGTTTCTAGTTATTTTCCTTCGCTGCCTTCAGCAGTGACTGTAGTACATTACTCTACATTTAAAATCGCAGACCAGTTTTCTGCATCCCAATTGACCTTAGCTCCCAATGTGTCACTAATGAATCGAAGCGGTACATAGGCGTAACCTGCATCTGAGATGAACGGAGCGACAGTTAATGTGACAGGCCTGCTACCGTTAACAAGGGCTTCTTTGCTGCCGATTTTCAGATTTACTGAAGTATTTCCTTTTTCGATGGCAATCGACTGTGTTTCATTTTGCCAAGTGATTTTCCCTCCTATGGCTTCAATAACGCCGCGTAGCGGGATGAATGTGTTTTCGTCAACAATTATCGCTTTAGGGTTGATATCCAGGTATGTACCGTTAAGCTTAATACCGATATTTTGGTTGTTATATGTTTTCTGTGGTGCGGGTGTTGGCTGAGCAGGCTCGGGCTTAGTCGGCTGTCGTTGACCTTTGCTGCCATCTTTATTCGGTAATAATACAGGGATCGGCTTCTCAGAGTAATCGTAGCCCCCGTTAATATTTCCCCATGACCATAGTTTGCCGTCTCTCGTCAAGGCTAGCGCATATTCCTGACCTAATGCCACTGAGGCGACATTCTCAAGTCCATCAACTATTCTTGGTATCGATGAATAGGTCATGGAAGGATCTCCAATATTAAGTCCGACTACCCAAACGGTTCCATCCCTTTTAACAATTGCAGTGGTATACGATTCAGTACTAATGGATTGAACATCGGTTAAGCTTTCGATGAGAACGGGATGATACGAACTATGAATGGAAGATGGGAGTCCAAGTTCTCCATCCCCGTTATTCCCCCATCCCCAAACGGTTCCATCCTTTTTAATAGCAAAAGTATGCAGGGAACTACCAGAAGATAATGCGGCGATATTGTCCAGTTCATTAATTTTATAAGCGTTGTAGCTTTGTAATGGAACTCCAGATCTGCTATACGGGACCCAATTCCATACCGTGCCATCCTCCTTAAGAATTAGCACCCCATCGTTGGCTATACCAATATCTTTAGCCTTTGTTATATTTTCAAGCTTTACAGGATCGCTTCTTTCAGGAGAAGTGATCCATACCCATACGGAGCCATCCTTATCAAGAGCTGCATCTACACTGTGAAGGACCGAAACTTTGGAGATACCAGAAAGCTCCTTAATTTGTTTCGGAGCCGGAAATTCTGATCTTCCATCCTTACCATCCGTTTGGATGTACATTCTGCCCCATTCCCATACAGTCCCGTCCTTCCTCAAAATCAGGTTATTCGTATTCGGACCGGCGGTTACTGCAGTAAAATCCCCCAAGCCTTGCATAATTTTTGGTTCAAGACCTGCTTTCGGTTCCCAGTACCAAAGCGTTCCGTCTGAATTGTAAGCAATGCTGTGGTTGTCGTGCACGGTAATGGCAACAGGCGGAGCTTCAGCGGCCTGCGATTTATTCTCGAACGCCGCCTGGGCTTGTACGCCAAGCCCAAGCGTTAAAACAGAGGCTAGTATTATAACCCGGTATGATTGCGCCGCCCGTATCGTTGTTTTTAATTTCATGGTTTTCTCTCCCCTGCAGGTACTAAGCAAAGAATCACAGCAAGAAGATTATGCAATTCCTTCCTCTAAATGCACCTAAAATTTTCCAATCAAAGGTTAGACGGAGATAAATCCAAAAAGTTTCATTTATAGGAAAAAATTGTTTCTCCCCCGTTATGTCTCCGATTGCCTCTGTTTCCACTCAAGGAACGATTTGGCCAGCAGCGTGATCAGCGCAAGTCCGACCAATAAGGTTGAAAAAGCAAACGACGCCGCATATTTGTATTCCTGATACAAAATCTGAATGTGCAGCGGAATCGTGTTCGTTTCCCCGCGGATATGCCCGGATACGACCGACACCGCACCGAATTCGCCCATTGCCCGCGCGTTGCACAGGATGATGCCGTAAAGCAATCCCCATTTGATACCCGGCAGCGTCACTTTCCAGAAAATGAACCAGCCTTTAGCGCCAAGCGTCACTGCTGCTTCCTCCTCCTGCACCCCCTGTGTCTGCATGACGGGAATCAGCTCCCTCGCAACGAACGGGAAGGTGACTAGGGCAGTTGCCAGTACGATGCCCGGCAGGGCGAAAATAATTCGTATATCATGGGCGTTCAGCCAAGGACCGAACCAGCCTTTGGCCCCGAATAGCAGCACAAAAACGAGGCCCGCAATAACGGGTGAAATAGCAAAGGGCAGATCGATCAGCGTGATCAGCACGTTCTTGCCCTTGAATTTGAATTTAGTGATGGCCCATGCGGCACACACGCCAAAAATAATATTCATGGGCACGGCAATCGCCGCCGTTTTGAGCGTTAAGATAATGGCGTGTCTCGCCGCTTCGTCAGTGAAGGCAGAGAGGTAGACTTCGAGGCCTTTTTTAAATGCCTGCACAAAAACAGTAATTAACGGAAGTATCAGCAGAAGCGACATGTACAGCAGCGCTATGACAATTAGCGTCCACTTCACCCAAGGGGCTTCGGTCACATGCTTCGGCCGTTCGGCCGTACGACGGCCTGCTTTCATATTCGTTACAATTCCAGCCATGTTGCGGTTCCTCCCCTTTGCTTAGGGTCCCGATCAATTCGAGATGACTTTGCGATTCGCGTACCACTGCACGAAGTTAATGAGCAACAGCAGCAGGAACGAAACGACCAGCATAACGACGGCTATGGCCGTAGCGCCCGTGTAATCGTATTGTTCGAGCTTAGTCATGATGAGCAGCGGCGTAATCTCCGTGACCATCGGTATGTTGCCGGCGATGAATACGACGGAGCCGTACTCGCCGATCGCTCGGGCAAACGCCAAGGCAAACCCGGTCAAGAGGGCCGGCAGCAGTTCCGGCCAGATCACCTTCCGGAACGTGAGCAGCCGTCCGGCTCCGAGAGTCGCTGCGGCCTCCTCCGTGTCAGCCCCGAGTTCTTCAATGACAGGCTGCATCGTCCGCACGACGAATGGCAGCCCGATAAATGTTAATGAGATGATGATGCCTAGCGGCGTGAACGCAATTTTGAGGCCATACGGCTCGAGGAGGGAGCCGATCCAGCCTTTAGTTGAGTACAGACTGGTTAAAGCTATGCCTGCCACGGCTGTAGGAAGCGCGAATGGCATATCGACCATTGCGTCCAGAATCCTTTTTCCCGGAAAACGGTATCGCACTAGGACCCAGGCTACGATGAAGCCGAAGATGGCGTTGATCAAGGCCCCGATGAGCGAGGAGCTGAATGTCAATTTATACGAGGCGACCACCTGCGGGTCGGTGATGATTTCCCAGAAACGATTCCATGGCATCGTCGCCGTTTTCAAAATGAGCGCAGATAGCGGGATTAGCACGACGAGGCTCAAGTACAGCAGGGTAAAGCCCATGGTGACGCCGAATCCGGGGAGTATGCTTTTAACTTTCCAACCTGTGACTGTTCGCATTATAAGGTTAGCCCCTTTTATTTGGCTGCCGGTTTGTAAATCTGGTCGAAGACTCCCCCGTCATTAAAATGAACGGTTTGAACTTTCCCCCAACCGCCGTATGGCTCGTCATTGATCGTCACCAGCTTAAGTTTCGGGAATTTTGACTCATATTTCTTCACAATTGCCTCAGATGTCGGACGGTAGAAGTTTTCCGCTGCAATCGTCTGGCCCTCATCGCTGTACAAATAGTCGAGATACGCTTTGGCAACTTCCTGCGTGCCTTTGCTATCCGCAACTTTATCTACGATAGCGACTGGCGGCTCAGCAAGGACGGAGATGGACGGATAGATGATTTCATATTTGTTCGGTTCGGATTTAACGGATAACAAGGCTTCGTTCTCCCAAGCGATCAGCACGTCGCCAATCCCCTGCTCAACAAAGGTTGTCGTTGAATCGCGGGCTCCAGTGCCCAGTACTTTGACGTTCTTGTACAGACTGCCGATAAACACTTTGGTTTGCGCTTCATCATTGCCTTTGCTCAGCGAGTACGCCCAAGCTGCAATGTAGTTCCAGCGCGCGCCGCCCGATGTTTTGGGATTCGGCGTAATGACGTCGATGCCCGGTTTGACCAAATCATCCCAGTCTTTGATGCCTTTCGGATTGCCCTTGCGCACGAGAAGCACAATCGTTGATGTGTAAGGTGCGCTGTTGTTTTTGAATTCCTTCTGCCAGGCCGGCTGGATTAGGCCTTCCTTCTCCAAGGGATCGATATCTCCGGACAACGCCAATGTAACCACGTCGGCTTTGATACCGTCGATGACGGACCGCGCCTGCTTGCCGGAACCGCCATGAGACTGCTTGATTGTCACTTTGTTGCCGGTCTTCTCCTCATACTGCTTAGCGAACGCTTTGTTGTACGCTTCATATAGCTCCCTCGTCGGGTCATACGATACGTTGAGCAGCTCGTAGGATTTGCCTCCTGCCGGTTTGGCGCTGGCCGCTGCTGCAGCTGCTGTTGTAGCTGCTGCCGTGGCAGCCGGCTGTATCGATGTCTCCTTGCCTCCGCACGCTACCGTGGCTGCAGCAAGTGCAGACAGCACGAGCCATAACGATGTTCGTGTTAAAAGCGGCTTCCAAGCGAATGTGTTCCCCATAAATAATGACCCCTCTCTTTGTTGCTCAAATTTTTGGTGAAACGAATTCCAATATAATTCCTATGAGTTTACTTGGATTATGTTGGAATCAATCTAACACCGAAGGAAACATCTGTCAATAAAAATTTTCGAGGGTGTTTTTAGTCGGGGAATGAGGGGGGAAGGTTGGCCGGACTCTTCTGATTCCCAATCGTTGACATGGTAAAATCTTCATGCTAAAATCCAAAACACAGTAAACTTATCGGAAAAATTTTATTTATTCGATATCGAAAAGAAGGGGAACCGAATCAATACGTGAAGGAGATGGTTGATTGCTATGGAACGATTTATTTTTCTCTTACGATGGTGGCGGTCCTTCCGGTCGTTCGGCTTAAAACCAGGGATTTTATTGTTAAATCGTCTTTCGTTCGTGGGTAAGTTTGCGTTGATCGGCATTGTGGTGCTCGTGCCACTGCTCGTGTTAACCGGCCGATCTGTTGTGGACTCCCGCGCTTCGCTATCTGCTGTTCGGAAGCAGATTGATGGTTTGGCCGCCGTTCGTACAGTAGGCGATCTTATGCGTACGCTGGAGCAGCATCGGACGCTTTCGGAAAGTGCTCGTACGAATCCGTCAGATGTCGAGCGCCTCCAAGCTGTAGAAACTAAAGCGGATATTGCGGTTGCAACTCTTGCATTCTACATGGGGAAAGAAGGTGGGGATCCATCACTGCAGGAAACATGGCGTGATTTCGTCAGCAGATGGAATCAATTAAAAGCACAAGGGACAGAACTAAAACGCATAGAAAGCTCTGAAGCTCATACGGTACTGTTAAGCCGGTTATCGAGACTAATCGATAGGCTTGGCGTGGAGTCGGGACTTCTTTTGGATTCTCAAGCCCAATTTTTTCAAATAAAGGATGAGACCATTCGGCAATTTCCCAAGCTTTTGCTCCATCTCAACAATTTTCAGGTGGAAATGCTGACGGCAGTTACGCAATCGACAATCGGTGTTAACGATAAGAATAAGATTGCAGCGGAAGCGGAAGCGGTCCATACGGAATGGGAGGCTATTTATCAAGCTTCCTCGGACCCCGATCAAGCAGCCGCACATCATGGGGTGAAGGAGGGAGACGCGAAAACGCATGAAGCCGTGAATCGTATGCTGGATGATGTTCAGTCAAAAGTTGTATGGCCACTCAAAGTTTCACTGAATGTGCAGGATTGGCAGCAGTTGTCGGGGGATGTGGCAGATCGCTTATACGAACAATGGGGCGGACGGATCGATTGGATTGATCGAAGTCTGCATGAGCGTGTTGCGAGCGGGAACAAGATGACATTTTTGATTCAACTGATTTGTATCGCAGCGGTATTGGCGTCTATCTATTTATTTTTGGCGCTTTATCGTTCGATCACTCGTGTTGTTTTTGACATGGAAAAAGCTGCGGTACGACTGGCCGAAGGCGATTTGACGGCGCGTTTTCAAATCGGAACAAAGGATGAGTTTCGAGTCATTGCGAAAAGCTTTAACCATGTTTGCGAATCGTTCCAATCGGTTTTGCTTGAAGTAAGCCAATCCTCTAATCAATTGGCTGCTTCTTCGGAGCAGTTATCGGCAAGCGCAGGACAAAGTTCCAAGGTCACTGAACATATTGCGGGTATGACCGAACAGATGGCGGACGGGGCCAGTGAGCAGGCCTACAAGGTAGAGGAAAGCGTCCAAACCATTCAAGAAGTATCGGCAAAAATTCAGCAAATTGCAGTGAGTGCACAATCAGTAGCGGAAACTACAACAACAGCCTCTGAGAAATCGTCGGAAGGCGGACGCGCTATTCAGACCGCTATAGGACAGATGAGCTCTATTAGCAGCTCTGTGAATGGACTCGCGCAAGTGATTACCCAACTAGCAGTTACTTCCCAAGAGATTAGTCGAATCACTGAAGCAATTACGCAAATATCGCAGCAAACTAATTTAATCTCTCTTAACGCTGCAATCGAGGCGGCTAGGGCAGGCGAGCACGGACGCGGATTTGCTGTAGTAGCCAATGAAGTGAAAAAACTGGCCGGACAATCTTCCCAATCGACAGAAAAAATTGCGAGTCTGATTCATGTCATTCTGGGTGAGATCGATAAGGTTCAGGAATCCATGCAATCGGCAACCGAAGAAGTCATTTTGGGAATGGAAGTCGTGCATACGGCAGGAAGCTTATTTGCTGAGATTGAACACTTTGTCGATGAGGTTAATAGTCAAGTGCGAGAGGTTTCAGCAGCAACTCAGCAAATTTCCGCCGGAACAACGCAAGCTGTGCATGCCATTGAAGGAATCGCCAGTGTGGCTCAAGCAACTGCATCCCGAACTCAGCATGTATCCGCTGCGGCAGAAGAACAGCTGGTTTCTATGGAAGAAATTTCATCCTCCTCTTCAGCCCTTTCACACATGGCAGAGGAATTGCAAGTATTAGTGGATAAATTCAAGCTGTAATTAGGTTTGGAACAAGGGATTTCTTGAAGGTAACAGCTCGCTTATAGACAAGCATGCGTCCCGAATAGTTAAATGTCAAAGAGGCTAAGCGCCGGTTTGTAGGTGCTTAGCCTCTTTGCTATTAGCGCTGATATCTCTTTGAATTTGCTGCCAACTCGCTCCCGCGAATTTGGAGGAATCGTTTCCTACAGGTCCAAGCTACTTACGAGAAACAAGATAAGGAGCCAATCCCGCTGCAATAACTTGATGCCCCCTATCATTGGGATGGATGGGCAGAGATCCGCTCAAGGCATCCTCAATTTTTCCATTTCGATATCCATAGATCAGATTCGCCTGTTTGCCTTCGAACCAGGTATGAACGGGCGCAATTCCGACCTCGTAACTTTGGGCGATCTCTCTTGTTATACGATTAAGTTGGTCCACGGATTCAGCGGCTAGAGAACTGTTAGGGAATGGGTTGTACTGCGTACAGAAGACGATGCGGGCGTGGCAGCCCTTTTTGATATGAGATACGATGGCGCTTAGATGGCGTCTATAGTATCCTGCCATTTGTTTTGCCGCCGCTAAAGGCTGCTGATTTCGAAGTGAGATCAATGCTGCATTTGCTAAATCCACACCTCCGATCCAGATAGTAACAACATTGGCAGGCCTAATAACGGAGGCTCCCCGCCATATCACGGAATCCAGGAGATCATGGCTGGTCCAACCCGGCCGAGCCATTACATAACAAGTTGCCTTATGGGAGCTTGAATTCAATGCAGACACGGCCAACTGGGGATAAGCATTGGCAAAGGAGGAGGCATTTTCCCCGAATGTGATGGAATCTCCAAGAGCTGTATAGATCATAACACGATCACGAACCCCTCTCTTAATTACTCCTGCATTTCATGAAACACATCTTAGAGGCATAATATTACAATCATGCGCAGGTTGTGTGGACGTTAATGGGGATGAGCCGATCCCGTGAATAATAAATGCAACAAAAGGATAAAATTACAAAAGATTCTGTTCGAATAACTACCGGCTATTCATGGCTGCAGGCGAGGGAAATGATGTGAACGGAACACAAGGGAAAATCGGTATTGTATCAATTATTATGGTCATGATGCTTTTCAACGGTTTGAATAGTCATGTGATTGTCAATCCGCTGGTTTTGGATGCATCGGGAAGGGATGCTTGGATATCTGTTCTAATGACAGCTGTTCTCTACATACCTTGGTGTGCTCTGCTTGTTTATATTATGAAGAAATCAGGACAGCAGGAGCTGCGGAAATGGCTGTCTAACCAAACAAATCCTCTCATTGCATGGATAATTATTGCTCCGATTTGCGTGGAATTATTTTTGATCGGCGGCATGACGGTGATCCAGACAGAGATTTGGACATTCACTAATTATTTGCCGGCAACCCCTGAATATATATTGATTATCGTATTAATTTCGGTCTGCTTTTACTCGGCCTATACGGGCATTCGCACGATTGCGATCGGTGCGGGCATCCTGCTTCCGACTGTCGTCTGTCTCGGATATTTCGTTTCTATTGCCAATACGTCGGAGAAGGATTTAGCGCTTCTCAAGCCTTTTCTGGAGCATGGCTGGCGGCCGGCTTTGGACGGTATGGTTTATACGGGAGGAGCATTGGTGGAGATCGTGCTGATGTTGATGTTCCAGCACCGTTTTAAATCGAAAATGCGGGTTTGGCAAATGATGCTGCTCGGTATGATTCTGGTCTACATTACTTTAGGCCCTTTAATAGGAGCAATCACGGAATTCGGTCCTCATGAAGCGGCCAAACAGATGGTATCTCCGTATGAGCAATGGCGTCTTGTCAAAATTGGTTCGTATATCGAACACGTCGATTTCTTGTCCGTATATCAATGGTTGGCTGGGGCGACAGTACGAATCAGTCTTGCTCTTTTTTTATTGGCGGAATTAATTCCATTCAAACGGGGTTGGTCCATTCTGATATTAACGCTTGCTCTGGCCCTATTCGCCATCATTGTAAACAACCAAAATACGTTCTATTTATGGATATATCAAATTTATTTTCCTGTATCTTTGATTTTCACCCTATGCATAACCATTGTTTTAGCCGTCATTGCATGGATGGCCAAACCCACCAAGGAGGGAAGCACATGAGCGGTAGCGATATTCAATCTGGCAACGTAACGAAAGAACAGATGCTTCGGCAATTATTCGCAAATTGTTCGGACGTGCAAATACAGATTTACCTGTTTGGTGAGGATGACCCGTCGTCCACGGTGATGATGATCTACGCAGAGGGTTTATGCGATGCGGTTCAAATAGGGAAAATCGTTCTGCCGGAATTGAATATTGTCTACAAAGAAAATGGGTTCGAATATTTACAAAACGGATATGTGCTGGGCTCTTTGCCGCTCATTTCCTTTGAAGGAGAGGCAACTGAGCAGGAAATAATCGATTGCGTCTTTCAGGGGGATCTGCTCCTCGTCTTTTTAGCATCGGATGCGATGTACAAGCTCAACATTTGCAACCGTCCTCAGCGCCAGCCTGATGAATCGAGTGTCGAAATTTCAATAAAAGGACCGAAAGATGGATTTGTGGAGGATTTGGCGACGAATATTGCCCTGATCCGCAAACGGATTCGAAGCAATTCCTTATGCTGTGAAACGACGATTGTCGGTAGAAGGACGAGAACAAAGATCGGACTTATGTATATTAAGGACATTCTAGCTCCTAATATTTTGCAAGAAGTTCGCTCCCGCTTGGATAAAATCGATGTCGACGGCATCTATAGCATCAACCAGGTGGAAGAAGCGCTTACCGAGAAGAAGTTTTCGCTATTTCCTATAACCGACTTCACCGGCAGGCCCGATTATGCGGTCAACTGCTTGCTGGCTGGACGGTTTATTCTTATTGTCGATGGCAACCCTTTAATTTTAATTGCACCAGGGACCTTTTCATTGATCATGAAATCTCCGGAGGATATCCATTTCAGCTTTCAATACGTATCTTTTGCCCGCTTAATCCGTTTTTTTAGCTTTTGGATCTCTATTCTGCTGCCTGGCATTTGGGTAGCCCTTACGGCATTTCACCAAGATCAGATTCCATTTCGGCTCATGGCGACGATCTCGGTAGCAAGAATCGGTTTGCCTTTATCCGCACAAATGGAAATGCTGACCTTGCTGTTTCTGTTGGAGGTTTTCCGGGAAGCGGGCGTGCGGCTGCCCAGCTCCATTGGACAAACGCTAACGGTCATCGGCGGGTTAGTCATTGGGGATGCTTCCATACGCGCGGGTTTGGTTTCGCCTTCGGTTGTTGTAGTTGGGGCGATTACCGCAATCATGGGAGCTACGCTTGTTAATCAAACCTTGGGTACAGTCGTAAGTGTGATCAGGCTGTTTATTTTCCTGGCTTCAGCGATTATTGGCATGTACGGGCTCATATTGGGGATGATTCTGCTGGTGATCCACATGTCCAGAGTCAAATCATTCGGTATTCCCTTCTTGTCTCCGTTGTCCCCACCCAATTACAAAGATATGTTTAAGAGCTTTTTAAGGTTGCCGTGGATTAAAATGGTTTACCGTCCGCAAGAGCTGCAGACAATAGATTCAGACCGTCAAGGGAAAAATGCCGAATGAGGAAGTATAGTCTCCTTGTGATCATCACTGCGATTCTATTCTTCCAGACAGGTTGTTGGAATTCCAAAGATATTCAAATGATGGCCTATGTCACAGCGATCGGAATGGATTACGAAGATGGCAAATATATCACCTATGTACAGGTGCTTAATTTCGCCAATGTGGCCAAAACCGAGTCAACGCAGCTGGGGAAGAACATTCCCTTATGGATTGGAAGAGGGGAAGGGGTAACGGTTACTGAAACGTTCAATTCGATATATGCGACTTCCCAGTTGAGAGTGTATTGGGGGCATGTGAAAGCCATTGTATGCACCGAAAGGTTTTTAAACAACGGTCAAAGAGTCAGAGAGGCCTATGATATGCTAAACCGATATCGTGAAGTCCGTTATAACGTTCTGTTGTATGGAACCAAAGAGCCGATACGCGATATTTTTCAACAGAAGTCCATTCTAAATCTTTCCCCTATAGATTCCTTGCTGGACAACCCTTCACAAATCTATTCTCAGCGTTCGTATATCACGCCGCATTACGGCTTCAAGATCATTTCAGAAATCAATGAAGCGGGGCAATCGGCCATGCTTCCTTCGATCGCTATTGATAAGGGAGCATGGACCGAGGACAAACAACCCAAAACGATGTTTAGAATCGATGGGGCGTTTTATTCACAGGGAAGCCAGTTCCTTGGGTGGATGTCTGAAAAAGAGCTGGAGGGTTTTCGCTGGCTTCAAGAAAAACTGTCGCGTTCCCCGATCAACATTCCGGACACCCAAAAGCCTGTCGCAGCTATTGTCATGATTGAGCCGAAATCCCGTATTCTACCGGTTATTCGTGATGGCAAGGTATACTATACGATTAAATTAAAAATGAACGCCTATGTAGATGAAATGGTTGAGGACCGATCTATCAAGGATATGGAGAAACTTGCGGAGCAAGTGATTGAGGAACAGATTAGAAAAACTTATGCGATAGGGCTTAGCAAGAAAATAGACGTGCTGCAATTG
Organism: Paenibacillus sp. FW126-R14; assembly: GCF_058789495.1. Lineage (NCBI taxonomy): Bacteria > Bacillati > Bacillota > Bacilli > Caryophanales > Paenibacillaceae > Paenibacillus > Paenibacillus sp. FW126-R14. The sequence continues at coordinate 28,884 of NZ_JBYTBS010000020.1, forward strand.
GGCGAACGGCTTTACCGGAACTACCCGAAGAAATGGCACGAACTTAATCAGAGCGAAGAGTTCAAATTGGATGCTGACTCCCTCGATATCGTGGAGGTTAAGGTTAATCTGGAACATACCGGCAAGTACAAAGCAAGAGCACAGTAACGTTAAACCTTTGGAAGAACCTCTTTCGCCATCTGCTGATCCTCAGGAAGGTCATCTGCGTTCCATGTTTTCGGTTTTTTCGGGAATGCGGATGCCTGTGCCTGTCAGGTCAAAGACTAGCTTGGCACGAGTGAGATGCCCCGATACGTTTATTATGTAAATGAATTTAATGAAGAATATTAAATTATTGACCGTAATATTTCAATATGTTGGTCTCTGGCCTAAAGTATAAAAATATAAGCAGTAAATTTGTAATCGCTTACAACTTTAGATGCTTGATTCACGCCTCTGCTGCCGGCGCCGCTTTGCCGGTCTTCATGGTACAAGTCATAAATAAATATATATTGTGTCATTAATTTATTTTATTACATCTAACCGGATAAATAGTGTATACTAAAAATTAAATAAAACACATTATATGTTTTGGAGGGGAATTCCTTGATACAAGGCGTAGGCATTAGCGGAATGGGTCGAATTGGACGATTGCTAGTCAGAAAGATATTTTCGGAAAAACAGAGACCTTATCGGCTGTGCGCTATTAATTGTAGTTATCCGGCCGAGACGATTGCGCATCTTTTAAAATACGACACCGTACATGGAAGATTGGATGCGGAAGTTGCCGTAAGCAACGGGAAGCTGATCATTAACGGGGAGAGCATCGAAATTGTCGATCAAAGGAACCCCGAAATGATTGCCTGGAAAAGTCTCGGAGCGGATATCGTTGTCGATGCAACCGGTAAATTCAATCATCGGGAAGGCGCCCTAAAGCACATTGCGGCAGGTGCATCCCATGTTCTGATTACAGCTCCGGGCAGCCAAATGGATCTTACAGTTGTGATGGGTGTGAACGATCACTTGTATGATCCCCGGAAACATCAGCTTCTGTCGGCCGCTTCTTGCACGACGAACTGCCTGTCGCCTGTTTTGCACATTGTGGATCAAGCTTTCGGGGTGCAAAGCGGTTGGATGACAACGGTCCATTCCTTTACTTCCGACCAGAATCATATGGATAATCCGCATAAAGATTTACGAAGAGCGCGGGCATGTACACAGTCCATCATTCCAACTACCACGGGCGTAGGAAAAGCTTTAGTCGATGTGCTTCCGCATCTGGCTTCCCGCATTCAGGGAATTTCTCTCCGAGTTCCTACACAGGATGTGTCGCTTATTGATTTGACTGTTAAGGTTTCGAGGCCAACAAGCTTGGAACAAGTAAGGTCCGTTTTCAAGGCGGCATCCGAGGGTGGCTTATCGCCTTATGTTTGTTTTACGGATGAACCTTTAGTATCCGCCGATTATATTGGCTGTTCCCAATCAGCTGTCATCGATGGACCTTCCATCATGGTCATAGATGATCAGATCAAGGTTTTGGCCTGGTATGATAACGAGTGGGCTTACGCCAGCCGTGTCGTCGAGCTTGTACAGCTCATGAAAGAAAAGGTTGATCAATTGTGGAAAGCGCCTCTGTTAGCTTAAGTTGGTAAACTCACATTTTAAATAGACACTATTAAATAAGACACTGAAGGGAATGGATGAGTATGGAAACCAAGCTGCAGCAGTTGAAAATAGGGAAGATCAGCAATAATTTGTCCGTTTCCGAGTTGGTCGAAGCCGCTTTGGAACGGAAGGAAGGGGTTCTTGCTTCCTCTGGAGCGCTGCAAGTATACACAGGGAAATATACCGGACGCTCGCCTAAAGACAAGTTTATTGTCCAAGAACCTTCCGTTCGGGAACACGTAGAGTGGGGGGCTGTGAATGAACCCATCTCCGAGGCTCAGTTCGAGCGCCTTTACCAAAAAGCGCAAGACTATATGTCGGATAAAGATTTGTTCGTATTTGACGGTTACGCTGGAGCTGATCCTGAGTATCGGCTGCCCATTCGTGTCGTGAATGAATTTGCATGGCACAATTTATTTGTTCGGCAGCTTTTTGTCCGTCCGACAGAGGAAGAACTGCAAACGCATGAGGCGGAATTTACGGTGATTGCACTGCCAGGTCTAAAAGCCGTTCCTGCAGTGGACGGTACGCGCTCTGAAACGTTTATCTGCGTGTCCTTTGAGAGGAAACTGGTGCTCATCGGTGGGACCGAATATGCGGGAGAGATGAAAAAATCGATTTTTAGCGTTCTGAACTATTTGCTCCCTTTCCGTGGCGTTCTGCCTATGCATTGCTCGGCAAATGTGGGTGAGAACGGCGATGTGGCTTTGTTCTTTGGGTTATCCGGTACGGGGAAAACGACGCTATCCGCCGATCCGAACCGCCGGTTGATCGGGGACGATGAGCATGGCTGGACAGATCACGGAGTGTATAACTTCGAAGGCGGATGCTATGCCAAGTGTGCCAATCTGTCTGAAGAGAAGGAGCCGCAGATTTGGCAGGCTATTCGTTACGGTTCGGTTTTAGAAAATGTCGTGCTGGATCCAGAGACAGGCATCGCGGATTATAGCGATACTCGGGCAACAGAAAATACGCGTGCCGCTTATCCGATCGATGTCATTCCCGATGCGGTCATTCCAGGGAAGGCGGGCCATCCGAAGGTCATCATTTTCTTAACAGCGGATGCTTTCGGCGTGCTGCCTCCTATCGCGAAGCTGACGAAGGAACAGGCGATGTATCACTTCTTGTCAGGGTACACGTCGAAACTGGCAGGAACCGAAAGAGGAGTAACGGAGCCGGAAGCGACATTCTCCACTTGCTTTGGAGCGCCATTTCTTCCGCTAGAGCCATCTGTGTACGCTAAGCTGCTGGGAGATAAAATTGAGCAGCACCAAGCTAAAGTGTATTTAGTGAATACGGGCTGGTCCGGAGGTCCTTACGGTGTAGGAAAGAGGATGAATTTAACCTTCACCCGTGCGATGGTGACCGCAGCTTTGAATGGAAGCATCGAGCAAGCGTCGTTTACGGCCGACCCGATTTTTGGTGTGCTTTGCCCCGATTTCGTAGAGGGAGTTCCAAGTCACATTCTGATTCCCCGTCAAACTTGGCAGGATCAGGAGGCGTATAGGAAATCGGCTTGGGAATTGGCTGAACGTTTTACTCGCAATTTCGAGAAATTTTCCAATATCGATACAGAAATTAAGGGTGCCGGCCCAAGGTTAAGGGATTAAACTCACGAGTGGATACTCGATGAATGCCGCACCTCCATACCAAGAAAGCAGCACCCGAGAGGGTGCTTTTTTCTTTGAACATAAAATTTAACAGTTTAGTGTCGAAAAATGACGATATTTCACGATTAATCTTAAAATTCAGATCGCGTTTGTTGCTATATTAGGCATTTTATACTATTATTTGTGGTGCTTGCAGGAAGCCTTACCCATCTATGGGATGATTAAGTTTATTGGGTTCTCCGCGTTTCCAATAAGATTCCTAGCATTCATAAAGGGGGTCATCATAAGTGCATTCCAGAACGATCAGATTATCAATTAGCAAAAAGCTCATGGGGTTATTCTTGAGTATTGCTGTCCTAATGGGGATTACAAGCAGTATCTCATTTTATTACCTTAAGGAAGTAGATCAATCTTACACCGATTTAATTGACAGACGGTCAATTATAGTGGCCAATGCTCAAACCATGCAGCTGGAAGCGGCAAAACAAATTAGCAGATTACGCGGATATCTCTTAACAAGGGATTCGGAATATACGAAACAAGTGCAAGCATCCAATGATAACTTATCTAAGCTAGTTAGCGAAACCATGACTTTGGCCAACAGAGAAGTGGATAAAGAAAGACTAAGAAAATTGGATGAATTGAATATACAATTCAAACAAAAATACGATCAATTGCTGCAAATGGTCCAAAATGGCCAGAATTCCACACAAGTGATGGAATTTTACGATAATGAAGTGCTGCCTTCGGGAAGGCTGCTGGAGCCGGCTGCAGATGAAATAGCTAGTGAGCAGCGAAAATTAATGACGGATGCAAATGCCAGCAATACCAAGATGATCGATACGGCTAATAGTACCGTTTTGACATTAAGCTGTATTGCATTGGTTCTAGCGATATCCATTGGTTATTTTAGTTCGCGTGTGATATCCCGCCCCATTGTATTTATGGAAAAAATCGCCGAGAAAATAGCTTCGGGCGATGTATCCGTTGACAATATTCAGGTCAAAAACAGGGATGAAATCGGCGCTTTAGCGGATTCCCTTAATCGAATGAAGGAAAGTCTTCATAGCTTGGTCAAGCAGATTAGTCTAAGCGCCGAGCATGTAGCTGCTTCATCGGAGGAGCTGACCGCCAGCGCAGAACAGACCAGCCAGGCTTCCGCAACCATTGCTTCTACCATTCAGCGGGTCGTCGTTAGCGCAGAGAATCAGTCCTACAGCGTAGAGGAAAGCCTACGAGCGATGAGTGAAATGTCAGCCGGGGTACAACAAATCGCCGCAAACACCCAAGTTGCTTCTTCTGTGTCCATGCAAGCCGCCGAAAAGACATTGCAAGGAAACAATGCGATTCTGTCGGCGGAAGAACAGATGGCGTCCATTCAGACTTCATTCAATCAGCTTGCTGGCGAAGTGAAAGAAATGGGTCAGCGCTCAGGGGAAATTGAACAGATTCTCGACGTGATCTCCGCTATTTCCAGCCAAACCAATTTGCTCGCTTTAAACGCGGCGATTGAAGCGGCAAGAGCCGGCGAACAGGGGCGCGGATTTGCCGTAGTTGCTGGCGAAGTGCGTAAACTGGCCGAACAATCCTCCCAATCGGCCGATCAAATTACGCAGTTGATTGCCCATATTCGCAGCGGTATCGATAAGACGACGCAAGCGGTGGAGTCCGGAGCCAAGGAGATTCATGAGGGGATCCGGGTTGTACATCTTGCAGGAGAATCTTTCGAAGAGATTAAGGGGCTTGTAGATCACGTAGCCAGCCAGGTCCAAGAAGTATCGGCGGCCTCGCAGCAAATGTCAGCCAGCGCAGAACAGATTGTTCATTCTTTTGAAGAAATTTCAGAAGGATCGAGAACCGTAGCCTCCGGATCCCAAAACGTAGCGACTGCCACGGAGGAGCAATTGGCTTCCATGAAGGAGATTTCCTTATCCGCGTCCTCTCTGTCTTTAATGTCAGAAGAACTGCAGGCGCTGGTTGGCAAGTTTAAAGTTTAGTTGAGGTGCAGCATGATCGACTCCATGAGCAAAGTTACGCTCGATGCCTGGCTAGTGCGTAAAAGAACTTCTTTTATTGTACTGTTCTTGATTCTTGTGATCGTCATTACATTGATCGATAAGACGCATCCCAAGGACAATTTGACGAGTATGTATCTTATTCCCTTAGTAGTTGCAGGCTTTGCTTTCTGGAAACACCTGCATGTACAAATTATTGTAGCCGGCGTTTTGATATGGATCAGTGATCATTATGCGCCATATGAAACCCCTCTAAGTATACATGTGATAGCATCCCATTGGTTAACTTACACACTAGCCATATTGTCCGTATCCACTTCCATAAGGTTATATATTAGGGAGAGGGAGAACACCCTGCATTTAACGTTTGCACTAGCGAAATCTTTGGATTCCAGAGATCCGCATACTGCTTTTCATTCAGAGAACGTAGCCAGATACGCTTTATTAATAGCCAAAGAAATGAAGCTGTCCAACCGGCAATGCGATGCGATTTATTTAGGCGGCCTTCTGCACGATATCGGGAAAATAGGGGTGCCGGAAGCTATTTTATCGAAGCCAACGCCTCTGACCAAGGAAGAATATGATGCGATCAAGCAGCATTCAACCATTGGTTATAACATGGTAAAGCATATCCCCTCGTTCGAAAAAAACGGCATTTTGGATATCATCCTATATCATCATGAACGGTATGACGGCGCTGGATATCCTGAAGGGCTATCGGGTCAGCATATCCCCCGGTTAGCCCGTATCCTGTCGATTGCCGACTCTTTTGATGCTATGACGTCGACTCGAGTCTACAGAAATAAGATGGATTTGGAGTATGCCGTCAATCAGATCCGGAAAAACCGGGGGACGCAATTCGACCCTGAAATTACAGATGTTTTCTTAAGGATGCTGGAAAAAGAAGGACCGGATATTTTATTGCATATAGAAAGCGTCAAAATGGCCCGAACTAGCTTAGTTACAAGCTAATCGGGCTCTTTTATTTTTCATGGAGGGTAAAGGCCTCGTGAGATCTATGGGTTTTGACCGGGGTACAGACGCTTCTGCTGCCGCTGCTCAGCCAATACCTGCATCATCCATTGCTGGATGCCGTAAGTATGCGAATTTGCATAGGAGTAATGTGCGAGATTAACGGTTTCTAAAGGGTCCTCGGTTAGATTATACAGCTCATATTCATCCGGAACCGGCTGCGTTTTGACCGAAGAGGCATACAGGGAATGACTTCCTCCGCCGCTTCCTCCGACCGCTCCGATCGGCTGGATAACTTCGTCTTTTACCCCCGGATCGCTCCAGAATTGAGGATTATCGTAATAGCGGGAGAGTTTCCACAACTCTTTCCTCCCATTCCTATAAAGGGCTGTAATGACAGTCTCAATGTGGTTAGGTTGAATCACGGAATGATACGGCTCACCGAGTAGATTGATTTGGTTTTGGCCGCGGGTAAAATCGTCATCGGTCATGAAATAAATGGGCTCATCCGTAAGAAGGGAGGGGTTCTGCCCTAAGATATGAGGAGCCAGATTGCGTCCCACAAAGGGATGGACTTCACTGAATTTGTGTCGCAAGCCGTTTTGAACCTCTTGGATGTCAACATTCGCCAGTCCGAGCATGGTGGGCAGGAGATCCAAATGGCTTGTAAGCGTATCAATATGGGCAGACTGCGGAAAAAGATGTTGATTATGAATGAGGAAAGGAACATGCAGAGCCTCTTCATAAGCGCAGTAAAATTTTTGACGAAGATGGCCGTGAGCGCCAAGCAGTTCCCCGTGATCCGATGTGAAAATAACAATCGTATTGTCATAGAAAGAGGAACGGGTAAGAGCTTCAAACACCTTAGCCATTTGCTGATCGGCATTTTTTTGCAGCTGGTAGTACAGCTTGCGGTAATGCGACTCGTTGATAATGGGCTGTAAAGCTTTCGGATAGAGATCCCGGTAGCTTGCCTGACAGCGCGGTTTCGTAGTGAGAGGGTCATGGATGGTTGGAGGAGGAGGCACCTCCGGCATCGGATCGACATGAAACTGAAACGTGGGTATCAGCTCTGTAAAAGCACCGTACAGAACAATATCGTGCGGGTTTACGAATGATGCTACGAGCAGCCAGGGCTTGGCATCCTTGTCATGTTGACTCTGGCGGTCGAGGGAATCGATTAACTCCACCACTTCTGCGGCATAGACTTCGTCTCTGCCGCTTAAACCGATTGCAGCGGAAGACGCCGAATTTCGAGGATCTTTGCCGTGGGGTTCCGGACCGATCCAAGTGGAGAAGCCGAAGTCCTCTAAGCGGTCGGCATGGTCATATAAGGCTTCCTGCTGCTTGTCAGGAACGCCGGTCAACGGATTATAGCTGGGGATGCTCGTATGGGTGCCTGGAACGATGATATCGGCATTGGATACATGCCATTTGCCTTTATAGTAGGTTTGATACCCGGCTGCGCGAAAGTAATCGCCCATCGTAGGTACTGTGCTCGGATCCAGCCAAAACATATCGGAGTCAAAGGCGCTCTTGGCCACGCCGGTCGTCTGGCTGACACCGTGAAGCGACGGGTACTGACCGGTCAACAGAGTAGCCCGGCTTGGGCAGCACGCAGCGCTGCCAATGTAATGCCTGTGGAATTCCACGGCATTGGACTTCAGAAGCTCTTGGGTAACGAGATTTTGTTTGCGCCACTCTCTGATTTCTGCATTTTCATACACAGGGGGATAGCGTTCCTCGTCTACGAGAAACACGAGAATGTTAGGTTTTTCAAGATTTCGGGTACGAGGTTGCGTATTCTTCATGGAATGCACATCCTAATTTAGCTTTTTACTTAAAGCTATGTGGTGAAGCTCTCAAACAGTATGATTCCTGAAAATTTCTACAAGGCAAATGGCGAATGTTGAGCGGCTGATGACTTGAAATCCATGCAAACGGGCAAGCTAACTAGCAAAAAAGGAGCTGCGAATATGAATATCATGGAAATACTCGGTGATACGATTAAGCCGTTTCTGGACGGTGAAAAGCCGCCTTTAAACGTCGGAGAAGTCATGAATTTGTGGTTTTATTTGACGGCAACGGAGCAAACGATGCGAGGTGAACAAGTATCTTTTAACATTACTGAGGACCCTGAGCTGAAAGAGAAGCTGCAGGATGTCATTAACAATGTGCACCGGCCGATTTTCACGGAGTTAACGGAGTTTCTGAAAGCGGAAGGCGTTCCGCTGACAGAGGCGTCGCCGGATAAGCCTGTCGGGGATTTCCGGGATATTCCGGCTGGCTCCAAATTGTCGGATGAGGAAATAGCAAGTCTTCTCAGCTTCAATCTTGTACTCGGCATCAATTACGGTTGCCGGGGGATGACGGAAGCCGTGCGGCCCGACGTTGCCCTCATGTTTGCCAAATTCCAGATGAAGAAGCTGACTTTTGCGATAACGTTAAAGGATCTGCTGCTGAAAAGAGGGTGGCTAAAAGCACCTCCGTATTTTAAGCCGGAAGGCTAGGATAAGAGAGAGGCTATCTCCAGTCATTTCTATGACTTGCGGGACAGCCTTTTCATAAAAATTTAATACGAACATATGTTCATTTCTTGAAAAGAATGGTAAAATGAATAAATGTTAAACATAAATATTCTATGTAAGTAGAGGAGGATTCAAGTTGAACGTCTCAAGCGAAGCGGCGAACGCTTCAATAGATGTAAGTAAGCTCAAGCGAGGTCCGATTGTTGCTGCGCTGGTCATCGGCGCTTTCGTTGCTATTTTGAATGAAACGCTGCTCAATATCGCCTTTCCCGATTTAATGAAAGAGTTCGCGATTACGCCGGCAACCATTCAATGGCTGTCCACTTCGTATATGCTCGTGATTGGTATTCTCGTCCCTGTTACGGCGCTTCTTCAACAATGGTTTACGACGAGGCAAATGTTTCTGACGGCTATGATTTTGTTCCTCTTGGGGACCGTCATCTGCGGTGCGGCTCCTGTATTTAGCGTCTTACTCGTCGGCAGAGTCATACAGGCACTAGGAACAGGTCTTATGCTGCCTGTCATGATGAATACGATACTCGTCATTTACCCACCGGAGAAAAGGGGCGGCGCAATGGGAATGATCGGTCTTGTCATCATGTTCGGACCGGCGATTGGCCCCACGTTGGCAGGCCTCATTATTGATCAGCTGGATTGGCGTTGGTTGTTCTTCCTGGTTATCCCGCTTGCAGCATTCTCCGTTATTTTCGCGGCCGTATACCTTCGCAATGTCTCCGATTTGACCAAGCCCAGAGTTGATTTGGTGTCCATTCTACTGTCTAGCATCGGATTTGGCGGCATTGTGTATGGTTTCAGCAAAGCGGGGGAAGGCTCCTGGTCTGCGCCCGAAGTCGTGTGGACCATCATTGTCGGCGGCATTGCCGTTCTTTTATTCATCATTCGGCAGTTGGTCGCTGCGGAGCCGATTCTTAATCTCCGGGCATTCAAATACCCGATGTTCGCGCTTGTGACGGTCATGATGCTGGTGCTCATGATGACATTGTTCTCCACGATGATTTTGCTGCCGCTGTTCTTGCAGACGGCGCTTATGATGACGGCTTTCAAAGCCGGCCTAACCTTAATGCCCGGCGGTATTATCAATGGGATTATGGCGCCGATTTCAGGCAAATTGTTCGATAAATTCGGTCCCCGCGTCTTGGTTATTCCGGGTTTGATCTTGGTGCTGATTGCGCTTTGGTTGTTTACGGGCATTTCTGTTCAAACCTCGACGGGCCATGTGGTCACGCTGCACATTATTCTGCTTATCGGTATTTCCCTGGTTATGATGCCTGCCCAGACGACGGGTCTTAATCAACTTCCTCGCCATCTGTATCCGCATGGAACGGCCATCTTGAACACACTTCAACAGGTTGCCGGCGCAATCGGTACGGCCTTGTTTATCAGCATCATGTCATCCGGTACGAAAAATTATTATGCGGCTAACCCGAAGGGGAACCCGGCAGAGGGGCTCGTAGCTGGACTGCATAGCGCATTTGTTATTGCCTTCTGGATCGGCTGCATCGCCCTTATCATCGGCTTCTTCATTAAACGCGTTCAAGCGCCGCAAGAGGGAGAGAAAGGTTTGGCGTGAGGAAATGCATAAAGAAGCACCTCACGGTGCTTCTTTTGTACTAGGCCGCCTGCCGGTCATACCGATTGAACATCATGTTGTACAAGACGGCTGACAGGAGAGCTATTCCCCCAAGCAGGATGAAGGTCCACGAGAAGCCGATCCACGAGGAGATCGGGATGGACAGCGGAGCCAAGGTGCGGCCGAGGGTATACCGCAAGCTGCCTGCGGCAAAATATTGGCCGCGCATATGCTCAGGAGCCAACCGGGAGACGAAGGCTTGCTGCGGGCCCGCCGACATGAGCTCAGCCAATGTGAAGACGGCAATGGCGAAGGTGAAGCCCCAGAACGTGGACATGTGGCCGAACATGATGATGCCCAGCGCATAGAATACCGCGCCGCCGATGAATACATAGCGATCCCGGAAAGCGAGCATCCATTTGGTGACGACGACGGTAAAGAGAGCGACGAACAGGCCGTTCTCGGATACGATCAGACCGAACAACTGCTTGCCAGTCAACTGCAGGTCCCAGTCTCCGTAGGAGAAGATCGTCGTTAGCTTCACAGTCTCCTCCATGAAAACAGGGAACAGCAGATCCAACTGCATGAAGGTTTGAGACAGCAGGACGCCTGCAAGAATGAACAGCAGGAAGACACGGTCTGCTGCAATGACCTTATAATCGCGCAGCTGCGCGGCCAAGAAGCGGTACCAAGGCTCGCCGGCCGTCAATCGGTGACGCTCGGCAAGCTGTTCCGGCAGCGTTTCGTGTAAGGTGCGGCTCATCGTCGTTGAGAGGATGAGGCAGAACACCGAAGCTGCGCCAAGCACGATGTACGGATTATCCTTGTACGTGATAGATCCGATCAGCGGACCGATAACGACGGACACGTTCGCGGCCGTATAGAAGATGGCAAACACACCGGAACGGTGTTCCTCTTTGACAACGTCGGCCACCATCGCCTGACTGGCAGGCCAGTATAGGGAGCCGGACATGCTGGCCAAGCTGAATCCGACGAAGCCAAGAACAGGCATCGCGATCATGGGCGCAGCGGCAAAGGCGAAGATGCCGTAACCGATGCTTTGCCCGAAGGCTGCGATGGTCATCATGCGCTTGCGTCCGAACCGGTCTGCGCAGTAGCCTCCCATCAAATTGGCGAAAACGGACAGCGTTTGCGACAAGATGAGCAGAATGCCCGTCCAGCCTTTGCCGAAGGAATTCGCAAAATAGATCGATAGAAACGGAAAAAACGTCCAAAAAATAACGTTAAAAGCGGTCTCTCCAGCGAGCCGGATTTTTAAATTGATATCCCAATCTTTCATTTTCATCTGTATGTCCCTCTGGTTGTCAGTCTTTATTCATCATACTACCATTGTTCTTTGAGAAACAAAACGAAGGAAGAACATAAGGATAATCGGAATATTGAACCGTCAGGCAGCATTGCCTTGCCCTCGCATCGGTCCGGAGACGGAGAAAGAATGTGACCGGCGTCTGAATGAAATACGTCGCGAATCGTATATACTTATATAAAAAGCAGCAATAGGAGGCACATTTATCATGAATGCTCAAACGTTGATCGGGTATGGTGTGGGTGCTCTAATTATCATACTGGTGTTATGGTTTAGAACCCGTGGCAGAAAACGTCCGATCAAGAACAACGGGATGGGAATCTTAATCCCCGTCATATTGCTACCTGTCATTTTTGGTTTTTCCATTTATTCGTTAACCCAAATTCCCGACCATCCTTTTCATTTGCCTGTGATCTGGGAGATGCTTTGTGCCATCCTGCTGGGAATTGGGCTAGGCAGCATTATGCTGTATCATACCGGCTATGAGAAGCGGGAAGACGGGTTTGTTTACCCGAAGCCGAACAAAAACTTCAAGTATGTCATCATCGCCGTACTGGTCATTCGCATCGCGCTTTCGCAGTATTTTAAAGGATTGGATTATACGGAATTTACGGTTCTTACCATGTTGATGGCGTATATATACATTTGTGTCTGGCGGATCGGAAGCTTCTTGAAGTACCGCAAAGTCAGTTTCAACTAAATTGTACGGAGGAGTCCCCCTGGCGGCATGAGGCTAGGGGCTTTTTCTGTTGGTGCCCCAGGGCGGACGCTCAAGATATATCAGTAGAAGATCCTTGTCGAATGATGTAATATAAATTAGACAAGAAGTTGCGTTTTTCCGCGTAAGGACTAGATAAATTGGGGGTGGCACATGAAATTTCTGATTTATTTTGCACAGTGCAGTGCATTAATCGTGACCTTTGTTTTTTTGTTAAGATGGCTGTATCCCTACTATGTAAAATGCTCCAAGAGATGGCAATCCATCATTTTCGGAATCGCTTTTGGGATCTTCGGTTTGATCATTATGCAAATGCCACTAAATGTCGATCATGGGCTGCATATGGATGTCAGGTTTGTAAGCGTCATTTTCTCGGCAATTTTCGGAGGGCCATTATCAGTTATCATCACAACGCTTATGATCGGCGCTTACCGGATTAGCCTGGGAGGAGCGCTGCTTTTCCCGCTGGGTTCCCTCCTGACCACAATGCTCATCTCCATGGTCGTTCATGTGCAGAATAAGAAGAATAGAAAACTTATGGGAAAATACGGCTGGTTGCTGGGGCTCGTCATCGGTCTTGAGACCGTTGGTTGGTCGCTGCTTGCGCCGCAGGAAACGATGAACTATTTTATGACTGAATTTTCAGTCACTTATGTCATTTTTCATACCGTAGCCATTCCGCTTTATTACTCCCTAATCGCTTATGAAATTAGAAGCTATGAGACGGAGAAAAAACTGCGCGAGAGCGAAGACCGCTATCGGACACTGGTGCAAAATTCCCCGGATCTCGTGTATTGCTGCGACCTGGACGGACAGATTACGCAAGCTAATAACAAAATGTCGCATTTCTTAAAGATGAGGGAGCACGACTTGCTCGGGCAAAATATATTGGATCTGATCGCCTCGGAGAAAACTCGCGAGCAGTGGAAAAAGGCGCTTAGCGAAGTGCTGCGCACCAAGGAATCGAAGTCGTTCGAAGCGGAAAGCATTACGCCGGGTGGCGACAGCAAATGCATGCACTACACCATATCGCCCATTTTCAATGAGCACAAAGAGATTGTGGAGGTAACCGGAACCGGTCATGATATAACCGAGCTTAGACAGCAGGAGAAGGTGCTCCATCAGTACAAGGGCCATCTGGAGGAACTGGTGGAGGCGCGTACCTCGGAGCTGGCGGAGGCTAAGGAAATGGCAGAATCCGCGAATCGCGCCAAAGGCGAGTTCTTGGCTAACATGAGTCACGAAATTCGCACGCCCATGAATGCGGTCATCGGTTTAAGCTATTTGCTCCAGCAGACGGAGCTTTCGGAACAGCAGCAGGTCTATGTGGATAAAACGATTGTTTCCGCCAAAAATTTGATCGCACTCATTAATGATGTCCTTGATTTTTCGAAAATAGAAGCAAAAAAGCTGGTCATCGAACAGGTCGACTTTGACTTGTATGATGTGCTGAATCAGATATCCAATTTAATTGGGATGAAAGCTTATGATAAAGGGCTGAAGCTGCATTTCTCCATTCATCATGAAGTTCCGCAAATGCTGGTCGGCGACCCGTTCCGTTTGAATCAAATCTTGGTCAATCTGTCGAATAATGCCGTGAAGTTTACGGATGAGGGGGAAATCTCTTTCGAAATATGCCTCGTATCCAAAAGCGACCGCTGCGTCACCATTGGATTTACGGTGCGCGACACAGGCATCGGCATTACGGAAGAACAGCAGGAGCAGTTGTTTCACCATTTCACACAAGCGGATATGTCGACAACCCGGAAGTATGGAGGTACGGGGCTAGGTCTGGTTATCAGTAAAAATCTCGTCGAGCTGATGGGCGGAGTCATAGGCGTAGAGAGCAAAGCCGGTCATGGCAGTTCCTTCTCCTTCACGGCGGATTTCGGATACAGCACGGGGGCGCGGCTTGCGGAGATAAATAAAGACTCCCGGCTGAAGCTGCTCCGCGTCCTGCTGGTCTGCGATGATGCCGACATGCAGTTGGTGCTTAAGCATCAGCTTGAGCAGTTCCAGTTCATTGTAAGCACGGCAGACTCCGAGAATGAAGCCATCGAGCAAATATACCGCAATGGCCGCTATGATTTGGTGATTGTGGATTGGAAGCTGAGTGACTCGGTTGCCATTCCGCTTGCCGAGCGCATTCAGCTCGAGTTCTCGTCGCCGATGCAAGTAATTGTGTTGGTTACCGCTTATCATGAACCTGAGCTGCAGAAGGGCATCCGCTCCCAAGCCATCGATAAAGTATTGTACTACCCGATCAGCCAATCCCAATTGTACAATGAGCTGATTAGCTTGTTTCAGCAGCATTTCGTGGCGAAGCAAGTTATGGGCCCTGATCTTGAAAAGTCGGAGCGTTTTAAGGCGCTGCAGCATGCGAGCGTTTTGCTTGTGGAGGATAACGAGATCAATCAATTGGTCGCTACGGAGATGTTGAAAGAGGTGGGCGTGCGGGTCGAGGTGGCCGAAAATGGTCTTGAAGCCATATCGCTGGTGAAGCAGCGGCGTTATGATGCGATTCTGATGGATTTGCAAATGCCTGTAATGGGCGGCTATGAGGCAACGAAGCATATACGTCAGCTGGAGCATGCGAAGGATACCCCCATCATTGCGATGACGGCGGATGCCATGAAAGGCGTGAAGGAAGAAGTGCTTGAGGCCGGCATGAGCGGCTATATTACCAAACCTTTCGATCCGATCCAGTTGTTCGGCTTGCTGCAGCGGCTGATCCAGACCTCGACCGTGAAGGGGTACAAGCAGATTGCGGCTTCGGCGGAGACGTTGGATGGAGAATAAGACAAGGTGCTATAATGGAGCAAGTACTTACGAAGCGGGTGATCGTACGATATGTTAGTTATCAATCAGCACGAGGTTATGGAATTGCTGCCAATGTCAGCTTGCATAGAAATTATGCAGGCTGTTTTGGCAGATTTGACAAGCGGACAAGCTGTCCAGTCGCTTAGAAGCGTTGTGCCTTTGCAGGGGAGCCACCTTATGGGACTCATGCCGGCTTACTTGAAGCGGGAAGAGAGGGTGGGCGCCAAAGTGATTACGGTGCTGCCGGATAATCACGCCAAAGGGCTGCCCTCGCATCAAGGGTTTGTTTCATTGTTCAATTCGACCAACGGTCAATTGGAAGCCATCGTGGATGGCACCAAGATCACCGCGATTCGAACGGCGGCAGTGAGCGCGGCGGCAACAAAGCTGCTGGCGAAACAGGAAGCGAGCACGCTGGCCATGATCGGGACGGGGGAGCAAGCCCGCACGCATATTGAGGCGATGAGGCTGGTTCGCCCGATCGAGCGGATCAAGGTATGGGGGCCGAACCCGGCCCATGCCCGGAAGTTGAAGGAGGAGACGGAAAGCAGGTACAACGTGCTCGTTGAGGCCGTCTCATCCGTTGAGCAGGCCGTCCGGGACGCGGACATTATTTGCACGGTCACAGCGTCGACAACGCCGGTTGTGCAGGGCGCTTGGATCAAGGAAGGCGCACACGTGAACGCCGTCGGAGCCTGCCGCGCGAAGGACAGGGAGCTGGACACGGAGCTGGTGCGCCGGGCGGAGCTGTTTGTCGATCGCCGGGAGTCTGCCGTGAACGAGGCGGGGGATTACTTGATTCCCCTGCAGGAAGGCGCGATCGCGGAGGGGCATATTTTAGGCGAAATCGGAGAGCTGCTCACTGGGCTTAAACAAGGGAGAAGCTCGAGCTCAGCCGTTACACTTTTTAAATCACTGGGCCTTGCCTGCGAAGATCTTGCAGCTGCCCATTATATTGTTCAAGAAGCGGTTCGCAGGAATAAAGGAACACAAATTGCATTTTAGGAGGAGCTTAGATGAAGACGAATCTCACGGAGGGGTTGTATCCGTTTCACTTAACGCCGGAGCAGGAGGCCCGTGCCAGTCAGCTTCACGAGAGTAGTATCATTATCGATTTGCTGTTTCAGGGGCCTTTGTCGCCTAAAGCGATTCCTGGACATATCTCAGAAAGCATCCGTGAAGCCTGTGAGCCTTTTCGGGATGAACCGATGGTGTACAGCGGCATGCCAAGCAAAATGATTCATGACCTGGCGGCTCGCGGAGAGCTTCCACCATTTAAAGAGGAATGGTACCGCTCCGGTATTACCGCGGGCAACCGCCAGCTGGGTATCTCCGATATCGAGAGCCTTGTGACCAGCATGGGAGAAATTCAGCGTCAATTCGATACGATGGATTGGTTGATCAAAGTGCTGAAGGCTGACGATATTCGTACCGCCAAAAGCAATCATTTAAAAGCGGGTATCGTAACCGCCCAGGAAACGGACGGATTAGGAAAGAATCTGGCTTTACTTGACGCGCTTCATCATTTTGGCCTGCGTGTGCTGCAGCTCACGTACAACAATCAGAACTACATCGCTTCCGGCTGTGCCGAGCAGGCGGATGGCGGCGTGAGCAATTTCGGCGCTCGTTTTATCCGCAGAATGAACGAACTGGGCATCGTCGTTGACACGAGCCACTGCGGCAAACAGACGACGCTGGATGCTTGCAGACTTTCGACGGCTCCGGTCATCGCTTCCCACACCGGCGTGGAGGCGCTGTTCGGTCATATGCGCTGCAAAAGCGATGAAGAACTGCAAGCGATTGCCGGGACCGGCGGCGTGATCGGCGTTTTTGCGATGCCATGGTTCGTCTACAAGGATCCGAATGAGACGACGATCGAGCATGTGCTGGATCATATTGATTACATCGTTCGGCTGGTCGGAGTCGATCATGTGGGTATTGGAACCGATTGGCCGATGAGCGATGTGGAGTGGTCGTTGGTCTATTTTAAGGAGCATATCGCACCGAGAATTGGCTTTGCCAAAGGGGACGGTCCGTCTACGGAGACGGTGAAGGGGCTTGAGAAGTACAGTTATTTTATTAATTTCACCCGTGGATTGGTTGCCAGAGGATACAGTGACGAGGACATTCAGAAGATTATGGGCGGCAACTGGCTGCGCGTATTTGAACAAGTTTGGGGATAGGAGCGAGCGGGGATGAGCACATATTTTCAGTCAATGACGTTCAATTTGTATTGTGCCGGTGTGTATGAGGGGAAAATCCGTTTTGCCGATAGCGGCATTATGCACGCGAAAGTGGATTCTCGCAGGAGGAACCAAATGCAGGAAAATGTCCTTCCGGAGAGGACGCACTTTGTGCTGCCTTTTGCCAAAATCAAGACGTCCTTGGCGCATTACGACCAAGCGGTTTGGCAGGGGGAAGAGGTTGTTCTTGGAAATGGCGACTTGTATCACAGGCATGTTAGTTACACGGCTTTCTTGGCAGATGATGCTGGGGTGACCGGGCAGGCGGGACATGCGGGACATGCGGGACATGCGGGACATGCGGGACAAGTAGGGCAGGCAGGACCAGCGGGACTAGCAGGACAAGCAGGGCAAATAGGGCAGGCAGGACAAGCGAGGAAAGCAGGACTGGCTGGACAAGCAGAGCAGGCTGGACAAGCAGGGCAAAAGCTAACATCTCAGGTGTGGGCGATGCGCAAGGAGACCGCGCTTGACATCGTGACCGTGGACGGGCGCGTCGTAGCGTTCGTGGCACCGAACCGATATGGCATGGAGGTTCTTGTGGCGGAGGGGTATGAAGCGCTGACTCCGCTTACGGTCTATGATGATCCGCTGCTGTCCAAACCGGAGTTCGGCGTGAATGACTTGGGAACTTTCCTGATCCCGATGCGGGACGGTGTGCGTTTAGCGACGGATGTGTATCTTCCTGAGGGCGCTCGACCGGGACATAAACTGCCAACCATTCTTATTCGCACGTGCTATGACCGCAGTTTGAGAAAAGAGTTTTTTAAACGTTGGGTGAACAAAGGCTACGCCGTCGTTAATCAGGATGTCAGAGGGCGGGCGGACTCCGAGGGCGAATTGGTTCCGTTTTATTATGAGCGGGACGACAGTGCGGATACGATCGATTGGATCGTGTCGCAGGACTGGTCCGACGGAGGCGTCGGCATGTGGGGTGCATCCTACCTCGGGTATATCGTGACAGCAGCGTCAACGAGCGGACACCCGAATTTAAAGGCGGTCGTCAATGAAGTGAACGTGGGTTCACCATTTGTGGATACCGTGCGCAAGGGAGGAACCGTTTGCTCTTGGCCTTTGCTTTGCTGGACGCTTGCGCAGTCGGTGGGCACTCGGACGGACTTTGATATTTTTGCGGGTAAAACGGTCGACCCGGAGAAAGCCGTCGATGCCAGACCAATCAGGGAGATTCCCCAGCAGATGATCGGCCGGGCATCCGGACCTTGGGATCTGTGGAGCGGGCATCCGGAGTATGACGATTTTTGGAGAAATTGCACGTTCACGGAGCGGGGCGACCAAGTAAAGGTGCCGATGTTTGTCATTTCCGGTTGGTACGACGGCGACAGCGCGGGCGTTTCGGAGACGTGGAGAATGCTGACCAAGCACGACGTGCCCAACCGGAAAATACGGCTCGGACCGTGGGAACACGGCCCTAACCGGGCAAGGGATCTGCTTGGCACGAGCTTTGGCAACGATGCGGTCGTCTACGATTATGACGTATCGGTGCTGCGCTGGTTCGACCGTTTCCTCAAAGAAATTCCGAACGGCATTGATCAAGAGCCGAGAGCGGCGTATTACGTCGTCGGGAGCAACGAGTGGCGAACGTCGGAGGATTGGACGCCTGCCGAGGCGAGCGTCAGGAATTTTTATTTGGGCAGCAATGGGCGGGCCAACTCTAGCCACGGGGATGGAGTGTTGATGTCAGAGCCTCCTCCTCATAGTTCTGCGGATACGTATGTTTACAACCCGGAGGACCCGGTTGCCGACAGCGGCGAAAGAGAACCGGAGAACATGCGCAAGCATGAGCTGCGCAGCGATATTCTCGTGTATACGAGCGGAGAGCTGGAGAGCGATTTGACCGTGGCCGGCGAGCTGTCGTGTGAGCTGTTTGCGGCAAGCACCGGCGTTGATACGGACTGGGTCGTTACTTTAAGCGATGTCGATTCTCTGGGCAATTCGATCAAGCTTTCGAATTACATCGTGCGAGCGAAGTACCGCAACGGATTGGATGCGCCGGAACTGCTCACGCCCGGTCAGGTGGAAAAGTATGAAATATTCATGCAAAATATCGCCCATACGTTCCGCCAAGGCCATCGCTTACGGTTCACCGTCACGTCGTCCAGCAAGTTTATCGCGTTCCCCAACACGAATACAGGCATTAACCCGTATGAAGATCCGGAACCGGTGGTTGTGCAGCAGACGATTTATCACTCGAAGGAGTATCCGAGTCATATTAAGCTGCCCATTCTGTCGTAGCATAGATGTAGTGGAAGAGAAAGTAAAAAGACACCCGTTGGGTGTCTTTTTAAGATCTATCTCCTGAATGTCGATGATAACCCCTGTACCGGGAGCGGATATAGAGAGAGGATAAAGGAAAACTTTCCCTATAAATTAACTGCAGATGCTTGTCAGATCCATTTAGCAGGAAAATAGAGAACTACAGGGCGTTATTTTCATGAAAGCGGCCCTTTGGACGAATGGGAGGGATCTAGGGTCCGCTATTTCGTCTCGCTTAACAGAAAACTGGATGATGGAGGGGAGTTAAGACCCTGTAGTTCCCACCAACGTCCGAAATTCCGCTTTTCCCCTAAAATAAGGGAACTGAGCTCCCTTCGATAGGGCGAATCTCAAGATGAGCCGGGTTGAGAAGGCTCAACCATCCCCAATCACAACTCCACTATCAGCCCATCATACGCAACTACAATCCCATGAGGCTGAAAAATATCAACCAAATCCTCATGCAGCAGCCCAGCATTATGGGAAAAATGCGTGACGAAAACTTGCGCTCCCGGCTTAAGGACCCCGGTTTCGTCCATCCACGTTTTCGTTTCGAGGACAGCATCCACGTTCATATGATTGTTTCTGTGTCCGACACGGCCTGTCGTACATTCGAGTATGACCAGGTCGAATTGCTTATCCTTCAGCCAAGCCCAGGTTTCATCCGGGAACCAGCCGCTGTCATTGCCGTACAGGATGGTTTTGCCGTCTTTTTCGATGGAATAAAGCAGGCATGTTTCGAGAGGGTCATGGTCCGCCAGCAGTGGCACAATCGTGGCCGTTTGCGTTTGGACAGCTTGAAACGGAATAACCCGGTGAAACTTATAGTTGTGTTTTAGCCCGTGCATAGACGGAAAGGAATGTCATGTCCGTAGACATGCATGGTTTCGCCGCCTGCTTGGGCATACCCTTCTGCACGAATGGCCATATCCTCGGCATACAGATGATCGGAATGCGAATGGGTGATGAGCAGGTCCTTCACGCTGTTCATATCCAGCCCGTATTGAAGCGAATGCATGAATGTATCGGGCGGGAAATCGACCTTTAGGTCATGATCGATCATCACCGAGGTGCGGGAGCGAATATTTCTCCCTCCGCGTTCACGGGCTTGTTTGCAGGTGAGACACTGGCAGAATAGGGATGGAATCCCCTCATAAGCCGCTGTGCCCAGAAAGTGAACCTTCATGGATATACCCTCCTTAACGAATGTACTGCGCAAAAATAATCGAACGGAATGTTGTTTTATGAATATTCAATGTTGTTTGTTGTTAATATCTTGTTGTTTATTGCCAATTTTAACGTCGTCTGGCAGCGCTGTCAATGCGAAAAAATGATGGCTAGTTTCCATACAAAACGTTCCCCAGTCCCCTAGATTGGGGCGTTTTTGTGACCAAATGCAAATAATATGAAGGAAATTAACACGTGGTTAATAATTTCTATTACTTTCTCCTAACATTTTTCCGATAAGATTGCTGGGACAAGAGGCAGGCGGTAAACTTTCCCTTACTAATTTGAATTTCGGAGGAAATACATGCAATCGGCAGCACAAAAACTTCATAGGTTAACGAACAGACAGATGAAATTGAGTCTCAGGCAAAAAATGATCGGATCCTTTACAGTGGTCCTTCTACTTATGGCCGTATTAAGTCTTACGGATATTTTGAAAATGAAGCATATGAAGCAGGATATCACAGAAATCGCGAATCGTTGGATGAAAGGTACGCAGGCCATTGAGGATTTCAGCTATTTGACGGAGCATTTTGCAAAAGATTTGATGGGCATACAAAATCTCAAGGATCCATCCGGCAAGGTGGAGCTCACACGCGATATTGAAGCGACGATTACGAAAGGCGACAGGACGCTCGAAAGTTACCAAAGCACACTGGCCGGCGGGGAAGATGCGCAGAATTTCAACATGCTGCAGGAACGCTGGGACTCGTTAAAAAAGAACTACGCAAAGTATAAGCAGGCGGCAAGCGCCCCAGACGCAGCCGCAATTTATGAGGACTTAACGCAGAATTACAATGATGTGCAAAATATTTGCCGTCTCATGGTGACATACAGCCAGAAAGGGGCGCAAGCCAGCGTTGAGAAAAATGATGAGCTGTATCACAGCAGTATCCTGAGTGCGATTCTCTTTCTGAGCTGCGCTATATTTTTGTCTGCCCTCATTGTCTGGATGATCGTGAGAAACATCTCTAGACCTGTCATTGCTGCGTCCAAAGCCGTTAAGCGGATAGCCGCAGGCGATCTAACCGTCGAGCCGCTGAACTTCAAGAATAACGACGAGATTGGTATCCTCGTACAGGCTGTGAATGGGATGACGCGCCAAATGCGAGAGGCAATGAGCCGCCTGCAGGAGTCCTCGGGCAGCGTAGCGTCGTCTGCGGAGCAGTTGTATGCCAGCTCCCGGCAAAATAGCGAAGCCTCCCAGCATGTAGCGGTGGAGATTCAGACGATCGCTTCCGAAGCCGAGACACAGCGCTTGAACGCGCTGGAATGCGCCAGAGCGATGGACGAAATCGCAATGGGCGTGCAGAGCATAGCGGAAACGGCGTCAGATGTCTCGAGCTTATCCATGCAAGCGTCCGACCAAGCCAGACAAGGGCAGGATGACATTCACCATGTCATGCTCAGCATGAATGCGTTAAGTGCCGCAGTAACACAGGCGAATGAAACAATTCTCCAGCTCGCCGAGCATTCCCGGAACATCGGTCAAGTGTCCCGGATGATCGGCGAGATTGCGAATCAAACGAATCTGCTGGCGTTGAACGCTGCGATTGAAGCAGCACGGGCGGGCGAGAGCGGCAGAGGCTTCGCCGTCGTCGCTGGCGAGGTACGCAAGCTGGCATCGCAAACGGAACAATCGGTTGGAGCTATCGGCGAAGTGGTATCGAGCATCCAGAAAGATACACAGGAAGCTGTGCGCGCTATGGATGTGGGACTCACCGAAGTGGATAAAGGGCTTCAGTCCGCGAACCGGACGGTGGAAGGATTTGAGGCCATCGTACGGTCGGCCGAAGAAGTCTCCGCGAAGATTCAGGAAACAGCTGCAGCGGCGCAGCAAATGTCGGCGAGCTCGCAGCAGGTAGCGGCCACGGTGACGAGTATGGAGAATGGCTCGAGGAAGACGTCCGAACTGGCGCAGAGCGTTGCCGGAGCGACGGAAGAACAGCTGGCCTCCTCGCAAGAGGTGACATCCTCCTCCCAAATGCTAGCCGGCATTGCCCAAGAATTACAGGACATCATTCATACGTACAAAATGAAATAATTAAACGAAGCTTAACCATTCTTGATGGCAGCAAGCTTATCCCGGACGGTGTTCTCAAGCTTGAAGATTCGTTGTTTCTCCTCATTGATTTGGCGCAGCAGGGAAACCATGGAAGTGAGGGAGCTTTGGACCCCGATCGGCTCGCCTTGCTTGGCGCTTTTTTTGAAGGCGCTCCATAACGGGGACAAGTTTTTTCGCGAGGTTTTCACAGCGCTTTGCTTGGCTTTAATCTGCACGTTAGTCGGATCAATGTCATCGAGCAGGCTGCGGATTTTCTTCGCAGCTTTGGATGCTTTCTCCTTGGCGGCTTGCAAGGTGCTCTCCTTCGCTTTAATGTCGGAGCGCGCCAACTGGACAGGAATTTTCAAGGCGGCCGCCTGAAGCCGAAGCAGGGTGTTCATGCTTTTATTTTTGAACGGTCGTACGTCTTCGATCTGTTTATTTAATGCCGTGTAGCGGGATAATAATGGTTTGTACCGCGCTTTCGTTTGCAGGACATCCTCCTCCAATTTGGCTAATTGGGCTTCATCGATCGCTTTGGCCTGTTTGCTTAGCTCCGCATGGGCCTCTTTATTGCGGCTATGCTGCGTGTTAATCGCAGTGTCCCATTCTTGTTCTTGCTTCTGAAGAGTGTGCAGCTCATCTTTCAGGGAGTGGATGCGATTGGCCTGGGTTTGGGTAGCGGCGGCCAGCGTTTTGTCGAGAAGCGCGGGGGTGATTTCGACGGGGGCTGCTGCGGACGCCTCCGCGGCGATGGCAGTGGCTAGAGCTAAAGCGGCAAGAAGCGAAATAAAATTTTTCAATTAAAAGCCTCCTTTTCATTTCGGAAAATACAAAAAAGCACCTGCAAGAAAAGGCCTAAGCCTTATCCTACGGGTGCTTCCAACGTAAGTATTTACTCGAAATATGATAGAGATACTATACCAATTGACCTTGCAAAGTGTCAATACGAACGCCAAATTTGCTCCGGCGGCCTTCGTACTTTACACTAAGTAAGACTGGTAAAATAACCGCGGCCAAAGGATGGAACTGCTATGATAAATCAACTATCGATGAATGATTTGAAACGGTTTAAACATGAATTAACAAGATTTATGATGACTTACAAATTCGCTTTGGACGCTATGGAGACCCGCGTAGAAATATTAGTGCAGGAATTCGAGATGCTGCATGAATATAACCCGATCGAGCATACCAAATCCCGCTTGAAATCGCCGGAAAGCATTTTTCATAAGCTAAGCAGGAAGGGCGGAGAAATGTCTTTTGACGGGATTAAGGCAAGCATTAAAGATATTGCGGGCATGCGGATTACATGCTCATTCGTCTCCGATATTTACGTGATCTCCAATATGCTTAAAAATCAAAGCGACTTGAAGGTGCTGGGGGAGAAGGATTACATCAAGCATCCGAAGCCCAATGGCTATCAAAGCCTTCATTTGTTGGTTGAGGTTCCGGTGCATTTGACGGACCGTCAAGAAAGTGTGTGCATCGAAATTCAAATACGGACGATTGCGATGGACTTTTGGGCCAGCTTGGAACATAAAATATTTTATAAGTTCAACGAAGGCAATCAAGCCGTGCCAGCACGTCTGCTGGAGGAGCTTAAACAAGCGGCTGTTGCGGCGTCTGCGCTCGATTTGCAAATGGAACGCCTGCATGCCGAAATTGCAGAAATTAAAGAAGAGCAAACCTCCGCTATTATGGCAAACGATAATCTCAATAAGATTGTCATTAACAATCAGCAATTTGCGCTGCCGCAGGCGCTGCTGGAACTTTTAAGCGATGACGATAAATAAAAATATACCTGACAGAGATTGGGAGGAAAAATGATGAAAAATAGCAATCAAACCTATGCGAATCACCGTAGAATGCACCCATTGTTTCACTATGTATTCTCTTTGCTGGCGCTAGTGCTGCTAGTGATGTCGATCATCGGACTGGTCGAATCCTTGCAATCGGGGAATGGCTTGCTTACCTCCTTCCTGTTTCTTCTGATTTCTGTAATTGTCATCATTGTATTTGTGCTGCTTCGTTCCTATCCGTTAAAAGCGCAGGATCGCGCCATACGTGCCGAAGAGAATCTAAGGCATTATGTTTTGACCCAGAAGCTGCTGGATTCCAGGCTAACGATCGGCCAAATTGCCGCTTTGCGCTTTGCTTCCGATGAGGAGTTTCCTGCTCTATGCAAGAAGGCTGCTGCCGAGCAGTGGACGCCTGACGCGATTAAGAAGTCTATTAAGAGCTGGAGAGGCGACGAGCATCGCATATAGTTGTCAAAGAAAGAGACACATCCTGACGGATTGTGTCTTTTTTGTTTATTCATTCCAAACGAAAAATAGTTATTTTATCCTAGGACTTCTGGTACAATTTCATTAGAAGAACGTTCGAATAAATGAGGTGTATCATGAGCAGCGTGCTATCGAATAAATTGTATCAAGCTTTCGTACAGAAGTTCGCAGGGGATACCAAGGAGTATAAGAAAGTTTTCCTCCTATTCGCCTATCTCTTCTGTGTCGTATCGGCATCAACGATTGGAAGAACTGCGGCAGATACGCTTTTTTTAAGCCGTTTTGACAATTCGTATTTATCTATCATGTACTTGCCCCAAGCGATCGTCATGATTGCGGCGGGCATCCTGTTTCAGCGGTACTCGCCGAAAGTACGGTTGGAAAGCCTCATGAAAGGCTTGATTCCCTTCATATCCCTGCTCGTTCTGGTTTCCAGATTTGGCGTGGGTCTTGAACTGCGCTGGGTGTTCCCGGTGATTTACATCGGCTATGACGTATTCAACTTTCTAATGATCGTCTGCTTCTGGCAGTTCGCCACATCGGTGATGGATCAGAGGAAAGCGAAGCAGATGATTGGAATCGTCGGCAGCGGGGGGATTACGGGGGGCATTCTGAGCGGTTTCGGGCTAAAAGCACTCGTTCCGCTCGTCGGCACGGCGAATCTGATTTATTTCTATGCGGGCTTGCAATTGCTTGGCTTGGCGGCTGTATTTTTAATTTTAAAAGTGGCTAAAGATTCGGTAGAAAGCAAGCCGGTCCAGACCAGGACAGCATCTCCGAAGCAAAGCGCACAGCGGAAAACTGGCCTTTTTGCCAGTGTGCCTCATCTAAAATATGTGGCGATCCTGTCCGCAGCGCTCGTCCTGTCCCTGACTCTAATTGATTACCAATTCAAAGTCATTTTAAGAGGAACCTTGCAGAATGAGGCACTTGCCGGATTCATGGGAAGCTTCTACGGGTTCTCCGGACTCATTGCATTAGCGTTTCAATTGTTTGTTTCGGGTCGGATTTTGACACGTTTTGGCGTGATGACGGCATTGCTTATTTTCCCGATTACGCTGCTCGCCGGCAGTTTGGGCATACTAGCCCTTCCCGTGCTGGCGATGGCAGTCGTTGTGAAAGGGAGCGACAAGGTTGTGGGCGATACGCTCTATTCTTCGGTCAGCCAATTAGTGATGTTCCCCGTTCCGCCGGAATGGCGGGGCAAAGCGAAAAGCTTTCTGGACGGCATCGTGCGCAATGGGGCCAAAGGGTTAGCGGCCATCTGTTTGCTGATCGTCTCGCGTCTCTTGGCTCCTGAGCAGCTTAGTTACATCGTCATTGCTCTCCTTGTCGTGGGCATCGCAGCGGGGATCAAGGTTAAAAAGGCGTACCTGCACACATTGCTATCCAACCTGAAAACAGGGGGAGACGACCTGCAGAAGGTTGAGCTTAATTTGCTGGACGCGGTGAGCCGTCAAATGCTGATTGATGCGCTGTCCAGTCCGGATAAGCAGCAGGCTTTGTATGCTTTCGGCCTTTTGCGCAAAATGGAAGGCTTTGACCTTAGCCCTCATCTGGAAGGCCTGCTGCATCACCCGTTGCCCGACATGCGGATAGAAGCTTTGGCTTACGTGGAACAAAAGATGCCGGAAGGCTTGGAGCCTACCCTGAGAAAGCTGGCGGTAACGGCAGATGGCCACGAGAAGGTCAAAGCGAAGGCTTTGCTGGCGCTGGCTGCCTATGCCAATGAAGCTTACCTGGATGAAATTACGGCACAGTTGGAATCGCCTGAAGTGGAAGTACAGGCGGCTGCCATTGCAGGATTAGTGAAATATTACAGCATTGAGGGGATGTTTCGGGCGGTAGGAAAGCTGAAGGCGATGATGGAAAGCGGGAAAGAGGAAGAACGAATCGCGATGGCTGCCTTATTTGGGCAAATCCGTGTGAAAAACTTCTATAAGCCGCTAATCTCGCTGTTGCATGACAGCAGTTTGCAGGTTAGAATTCGCGCGCTGGAATCCGCTGCCATTCTCCACGTACCACCCTTGATTGTACCGATCGTTACGATGCTAAAAGATAGCCAAACCCGGCGCTATGCCGCCCAAGCTCTCGCTGCTTACGATGAGGAGGATGTGCTCCCGCAGTTGGCTCCTTATTTGGCACAGCAGGAAGTCGCGTTATATATGCCGGCGGTTTTCGAGCAAATCGGAACAACGTCCGCTTTCGATCTCTTAATCGCTTCCTATGAGACGGCTTCGTACGACATGCGGGATCGCATGTTGGAAGCGCTGCTTCGCATGCATCGCAAACTGGCTCATGTGAACAGTAAAAAAGTCGAATCCTATATTTTCCACGAATTGCAGCTGTATGGACAATTTGCCGAGCATGGAGCAAGCATTGCCGGGGTAGAAGGTTATAAGGGCGTAGAAGAAATTATAGGGGAAATTCGAGCCGGGATCAGCAAGCGCGTCTTCCAGCTATTGTCCCTTATTTATGAGGAGCGGACGATGCAGGCTGTTTTCATTGACTGGTCCGAGGGGGATTCACGCCAGCAGGCAAATGCGGAGGAGGTCATCGATCAAACGCTGCATGGATCGCTCCGCACAGAGATGGCGAAGTTCATGTCAGCCTCGCGCAGCTTGCAGCGTACCGGCGTAAGCGGCGGCCAAATCCAGCAGCACCTCGATTGGCTGGAGGCTCAGCAGGATGCTTGGCTCACGCAGAACATTCGACATGCGGCAGGGACCCATGTGGATAACTTACAGGATCATGAACTGATGCACCGGGTGCACCTGTTAAAGCATGTTTCGCTGTTCAAAGGAATGACAAGCCGGGATCTTGCGCACATTGCCCAGCGATTATATAAGCTAAGCGCTGCGCAAGGCAGCATCGTGATCCAGGAGGGAGATTCGGGAGACTCCCTGATGATCCTGGACACGGGCAAAGCAGGCGTCTACCGAAACGGACAGCGGCTTGGCGAACTGAAGCGGGGAGATTGCTTCGGCGAAATGGCCGTGCTCAGTGAAGGGCCGCGGACCGCGACGATTCAGGCGGAGGAGGATGTTCTCCTGTGGCGGTTGGATTCAGCCGCCTTCTACGATATGATCTTTGACCAGAGCAGCATTGCGGTCGAAATGATGAAGCTGCTGTCCCGCAGGCTGCGGTCCGAACTAGCGAAGGCGGATTCATCCCACGCCAAGCTTATGCAGCCTGAAGCCGCAGCGGCTGCGCAACTGCCGGAGGCCAAGGCGGCGCAAGGACTGACACGGGATGAGGCGCTTTTAAGGCGAATCCTTGTCCTGCAAAAAATTGATCTTTTCCGGCATCTGGCACAGGATGACTTCATCTGGCTGGCGCAGATGGTGGAGGAGGTCGCTTATGAAGCCGGAGAAGCGATTTGCCGCACCGGTGACTTCGGGGATACGATGTACGGCATTATCGAAGGCAGCATTCGTGTACATCGAGGCAGTGAAGAGTATGCCATCCTTCGGGAAGGCGACTTCTTCGGCGAGCTGGCTATTATCGATAGCGGTCCGCGCTCGGCCGATTGTACGGCGAAGGAAGCAACCTTGCTGCTGCAGCTGCACCGGGATCAGGCGATGACCTTCTGCTTCCAGAACATCGACGTTCTGCGCAGTATGATGCGGGTAGTTGCGGAGCGTTTGCGCGGCATGAATTAAAGAAAAGGGGCTTTCCGGGGTTAGGTCATGTCTGACCTTCCGGAAAGCCCCATTTGTGCATGCGCCGCGTTAGGCCGTCAACCGCAGGGTAACAATTTATCGGCGCAGACGTTCCTTGCGCAGCAAGTAAATGAAATACGGCGCGCCGATGACGGCGGTCATGATCCCGACCGGCACCTCGCGCGGGAGGATAATGATGCGGCCGAGCAAGTCGCCGAGCAGCATCAGATCCGCGCCGATGACAGCGGCCAGCGGGATCAGCCACTGATGCCGGCTGCCGACGAGGCGGCGCGCGATGTGCGGAGCGATCAGGCCGATGAAGCCGATCGCGCCTACGGCCGACACGGAGATGCCGGCCAGAGCAACGGCAAGAAGCAGCAGCACGAAGCGCTGCTTCACGAGGTTAAGCCCCAGCGAGGCGGTGATGTCATCGCCCAGCAGGAAAACGTTCAGCTTCGCAAAGTTCGCCCACACGATGGGCAAGAGCACTGCGATCCATGGGAGCAGTGTGTAGACATCGTGCCAACTGCGGCTCCACAAGCTGCCGGACAGCCAGAGCAGCGCCATGTTGATGTCGCTGGGATGTTTAATGATCAAGTACTGTGTGCCGGCTTGGAACACAGTCCCAATCGCGACGCCCACCAAGGCTAGCGAGGCGGGCGTGAGTGTCAGGCGGCGGCTGAGCAGCAGCAGGAGCAGGAAGGCTGACAGGGCGCCGGCGAAAGCGGCAATCGGCAAGACGTAGCTTGGCGATTTGGGGAACAGAAAGAGCACCGCTGCCGCCATGAAACCGGCTCCTTTCGTAATCCCCACCACGTCGGGACTGGCCAGCGGATTTCTCACCAAGCCTTGCAGAATAACTCCGCCGACGGCTAAGCCGAAGCCCGCTAATACCGCAACGAGTACACGGGGTAAGCGGACTTGATGCACGATGAAGTATGACGGGCTTTGCGCATCCGTTAAGCCTCTCCATACTTCGCCCAGCGGAATACGCACGGCACCTACATGAACATAAAGGGTGGCTAGCGCAAGCATGATCGCAAACGCGACGATCAGAGAGAGGGCAGACGGGTGTGTGAATTTCCTCACTTTGCACCTCCTTGCTTGCGAGCCAAGTAAATGAAATACGGCGCGCCGATCGCGGCAGTGACGATGCCAACCGGCGATTCGAACGGAAACGCGATGAAGCGGCTGAGAAAGTCGGCGTATACGAGCAAAATCCCTCCGAGCAAAGCCGTCATCGGACCTAGAATGTGCAAATGAGGCCCTATCATCGCGCGGGCCATATGCGGAACAAGCAGGCAGACGAAGCCGATTGGGCCGCATAAGGCTACGGCGGAGCCGGCGAGCACGATGACCAGCACGATGCTGACGCCGCGTACGATATTCACGCGCTGGCCCAAGCCTGCCGCGATGTCATCATCGAGCAGCAGCAGCTTGAACGCCGGCAGCATGAGGCTGAACAAGACCATTCCGCCCAGGAAGAAGGGCAGAATGATTCGCACATCCGGCCAGCCTGCCTGATTCAGGGAACCGACCAGCCAGAAAATCATGCTGTCCGTCGCGTGCTGGTTCATAATAATGAAGCCTTCCGTCAATGAAGACATGAGGAAGTGAATGGTGATGCCGGCAAGGGCCAGACGTACATACTGCTGGCGTCCCGCGCCTGCAAGCGACCAGATCAGCAGCGCGCTTAGGGCGGCTCCGACGAAAGCGAAACCGATGAGTCCAAAGTTGCCGAAGTGGGGCAAAACAACCAGGCCGATCACAACGGCTAATGAAGCCCCGGCATTAATTCCGAATATATGCGGCGAGGCCAGCGGATTCTTGGTTGTCAGCTGCGTAAGCATGCCGGCCAAAGCGAGCTGCATCCCAACGATGCAAGCCATGATGGCGCGCGGCAAACGAAGTGTTTGTATGTAAAGATGGGCTTTGTCGCTGCCCTGATAAGTAACGGCTTCGAACAAAGTGCGCCAAGAAACGTAAGCTTGGCCCCATTTCAAGCTGCAAAAGACGCCGATCAACATCACGAGAATAGCGACTGAAAATAGGAAGAGCAGAGGCCATTTCTGGCTCTGCTTCTCAGTTATAGGATTCATCGGACTATTGCCCCAAATTCTTCACGATATCCTCAAGGATTTTTTCAGATCCGAGGAATCCGCGGGATAAGGACCAGTCACGGCGTTCTACAGTAAAGACTTTGTTGTTGGCTACAGCATCGATTTTTTGCCATAGCGGATTCGATTCCCATTGTTTGACGATCGTTTCTTTCTCCGTTGGCATCAAGAACAGAACCTGCGGGTTTGCTTCAACCAACTGCTCAAGTGTTAGCTGCGGATAAGCGGTGGTGTTTTTGACAGGGTCCGTGTATCCTAGCATCGCTAAGTAAGAACCGCTGTAAGCATGATCGGAGTGAGCGAAAAATCCTTTCGGATTCACAACAGCCGGAAGTACGCGAAGGTTCGTTGCGCCCAGTTTCTTTTTCAACGTGTCGACCTTAGCTTGGTGTTCAGCCAGACGCTTCTTGGCTTCATCTTCTTTCCCGATAGCCTTGGCGATAATGTCAACGTTTTTCAGCATTTGATTGTAATCGGCTTGGAAATCGTCCAAAACGAGAACCGGCGCAATGCCTTTCAGTTGAGCAATGGCATTCTTATGCTTGTTGATATCCGCGATGATCAGGTCAGGCTTTAGCGAGGAAATAAGCTCAATGTTCGGCTCGTAGCGGGAGCCTACGGATTTATAGGTTTTGAGCTGGGCTTTTACTGCATCCATCAAAAGATCCGGGCTGTCGTCATCCGCAACGCCTACGGGCTGTACGCCTAAGCTAACAAGGATGTCAGTGAAGCCGAATTCCATAGCAACAATGCGTTCCGGTTTTTTAGGCAATTCAAGCGTACCTGTAGCATCCTGTACGGTAATTTTACCGTCCGTTTGGGAGGCAGGCTTCTGACTGGCTGCAGCCGGAGCGGCTGTTGATGCTGCTGATTCGGTATTCGTCGATTTGCCGCAAGCTGCAAGGCTTAAAGCAAATACGGTGATCAGTGCGATCAGGCTAAAACGTGTAAAGAAGATCTTCATTTGTGTATTCCCCCGTGACAATGATTATTATTCTCATTTGAAATGATACTCAATAATCCAACGTTAGGACATGTCTAATATGCATAAAGGACATGTCCTATTATTAGATTTAATTCTGATTCGCCAGAAACTCCGAGGGTGTAGTTCCGGTCTTTTTTTTGAACACTTTGCTGAAGTGGAAATAATCGACGAACCCGACTCGCGCCGCAACTTCTTTGGCGAGCAAATCGGTATGAAGAAACATTTGCTTCGCTTTCTCAATGCGCAGGGTGTACAAATAATTCATCATCGTCATTCCGGTCTGCTTTTTGAACAGAACCGTTAAATAGCCGACACTCATGCCTGCGCGTCTAGCCAGCATCGGAAGCGAAAGTTCCAGCATGTAATGCTCGTTCATATAGGAAAGAATCTCATCGATCGATTCGGCGGAGGACTTTTTGTCCTGCGTCAAATGGGATTCATACAAGTAGATGAAAAGAATACGTTCCAGCATCATGCGCTTTCGAAATGTTTGCGCGGCTATTTCTTCATCCGTCAGCGGATGAAGCTCCTCGGTCGTCCGAAGCAGCTCGTCCAGCATATAATGGATTTTAATTTCGCTTAAGGTCGTAAGCGGGCCGTGCTGGGACCAGATGCCGTCGTCCGGCAGCATCCGGTAGGTGATGATGACGTACTCGGCGGTTTTGGTTTTGGGAACCTGAATCGCGTAAGGGCCATGATCGGGATGGCAGGCATAGGCTTGTGAACATACTGTCGGTTCATGATCGTGTCTATGTATGGAAATATGGCCGCGGCGCACAATAATAAGCCGGTACGTGCAGGCCGGACATTCCAAAGTCAGCGAGGAAGCGCTGGTCTCGATCTGCTCAATGAGCGGGACGAGGGGAATAAGCTGTTGAAAATTCATAAGCAAGATCCTTTCCTATCCTCGTAATGCTTCTCTTTTGATAGTGACACAGATAGAGATTTGCAACAAGGGCGAAAACTTGGAAAAGCGCCCCAGGGGCGTTTCTGTAGTTCCCCTCCAGCCCTCGAAAAGCGCTTGTCATAAAAAAGAGCTAAGCACAGGTAAGCGCTTAGCTCTTTCTCATTCCCAATACTCGGATTCGTTATAGCGCGTAGACGCTTCTCATAATGATCTCCGGCAGTTCGGCTTGCTGGGCATAGTACTGCTCGAGCGAGATGCTGCCGCTGGACAAACGCTCATCAAGCTGTTCGGTTAGCTCGGCGAGCTGCAGATCGATTACTTTTTGGACATCGACCTTATTCGCTTCGGCGATATCGGCCAGTGATTGTCCGTTATATTGGGCGTTGTAAATGTCTTCCTCGGAAGCTAGCCCGAGAACGTGGAGCAGGTCGTATTTTGCATCAATAGTTCGTTTTGTCATCATAGATTACCACCGTACATCGTTATATACCAGCAGTCTGACCGGCTGATGGCTTGTGTGTTCCTTAAGGTCTTGCTCCAGTATATGCAGGTGCTTTCGAAATGGCTTGGGGACTTACCTTATTACACAAGATGGGCGTGCTTGAATCAGGAGTCGTAAAAAAAGAAAAGAGCGGCCCCGGATCATCTTGATAGCAAGATCGCTTTGGGACAGCTCTATTAATGCTGCAATTCGAATTGAACCAATCCTTTGGATAAAGCATATAAGGCGGCCTGCGTGCGATCCGCCAGTTCTAGCTTGGCCAGAACCTGACTTACGTGATTTTTAACGGTGAACTCAGTGATGTAAAGAGCGCTTGCGATTTCTTTGTTGGAGCGGCCTTTGCCGAGCGACATCAGCACTTCAAGTTCTTTGGGAGTGAGCTCGGACAGCTCTTGTTTTTCTCGGCCTGTTCGATGGGACATCATGGTGCCCATTAACACAGGATCGTAGTACTTGCGACCGCAGGCTACAACTTCAATCGCATACAACAAATCTTCGGGAAACGCTTCTTTTAAGCAGAGGCCTTCAATCTCCATGGATTGTGCGAGCTGTATCTCATTTTGCGTGATCGATGACGTTAAAATCATATATTTACAAGAATGTCCCGCCCTCCGGGCTTCCCGTATAAAGTCTAAGCCATTCTCATTCCCCAAGTTCAAATCTACGAGCACAAGATCGGGGTGTGTCTGATTCAAAAGTCGCAGCGCTTCCTTCGAATTCGCAGCCTCCCCAACAATATTTATGGATCGACCGGATGAAACAATCGTACAAATGCCTTTGCGAACAAGCGGATGGTCATCAAGGATAATCAGATTCATCTATCGGGTCCCTCCAAACTGATGCGATCTATGATATACTGTGAATGGGTATAAATGACTAGTTCTTTGTGCCTATGACTATTGTTAACTGCTTCATTGTATATCAAAAATGGTCGAAAGACCACTAAGAATTCATAAAGTTTAGGAGTCGTTCAGCATGCTTTTATCCTACAGATCGGGCTTGTATTTATTTTTTGGGAGCAGATGGGTACTGCTGTTGACGGGACTTTTGATTTATACCAATTCGGGGAGCGTTACGCCGGGGCTGTTGTTGGCTGCGGTTCTTTTTCACACGTCCTACAGCCTGTTATATGTATTTAAAATGAATAGATCGGCAGCAATTGCAGCAGCTTCGTTTGATATTGGTTTTGGGATTTATCTGCTCTGGTTGACAGGAGGGCTGTCTTCCCCTTTTTTAATCTATTGTTTTACCGGACTTTTCATGATCAAGCGGTTTGTGACATGGCGAAAGTATTATCCGATCTGCCTCGGCTATGCGTTTCTCCTTCCGGCTATCTTCGCTCTGTATGCTGAGGGGCCTGCGTACAAGTATCTTCTGGACCATTTCGATTATAGCTTTGTCGTGCTGGCCTACTTCTCCTTAATAAGTTTTGCGCAATATACCTTGCAAGGTGTGCGTAAACAGTACCGGAAGCTGGTGATGATTTCTTCGTCGCGTTTTATGGCGCGGCAACCGGTGAAGCAAGGAATCGTCCGTTACATGGAAGCGATGCTTAAGAAAGTTTTGGATGAGCGGGAAGTCATTCTTTGTATGGAAAGCGCCGGGCAGAGCGAGAAAGTGCAGAACTGGAAGCGTACTTATTTCACTAACTATATGAAGCAGAATACGTCACCGCGCCGTCAGAAAATGTACACCAAATTGCCTTCTCCTACAGGTGAGTTAGAAGCTATGTTCGTCCAGATGCTGCTGGACAGAAACGGGAAATCTTATGGCTGGCTGCTGGTGAAAGCGGAAAAAAATGAACTATCCATCCTGCACAAAATATATATCCAATTCCTTCTCATGAGGCTGGAAGCTATTCATTTCAGCGATGAAGAACTACTGGAAGCTGAAGAACAAGCGGTCGTTACGATGGAATCGGAATGAGGAGCCGGATCAGCGGCGGGGACAACAATTACGGCATTTACACCACGTGAAAGAAGTGCGGCTTATGCATAAGTCGTTATCCGAAACATTGATATCCAATATTACCCTGCTACATGCACGCCTACTCTTGTCTTTCCTGAGGCATATTAGTAAAAGTCTAGTCTATGTAGGCTTTACCAAACCACAGAAGGCAAGGAGTGAATCTGCACCCGTGAATTACATCCGTATCCTTACCGTCGTGCTGGCGATGCTGCTCGGACAGGCCACGCTCGTATCCGCTGACGGGTCTTATCATTTCGGCTTCAAAAAAAGTGTCAACGGACAGCGCCCATCCATTGATGAAGAAGGCTTCAAAAGCTTGTTGAAGCAGCACGGGGCTATTTTTACAGGCGATCTTGCTGTCAAAGAGCTGTACCTGACGTTCGATAACGGGTACGAGCAGGGGTATACCGGTAAAATTTTGGATGTGCTAAAAGAAAAACAAGTGCCTGCCATCTTCTTTGTCACCGGGCATTACATCAAAACCGAGCCTGAACTGCTGAAGCGCATGGCGGCAGAGGGCCATTTGATCGGCAACCATTCATGGAGCCATCCGGATATGAGCCAAATTTCGGCGGAGCGCATTAAGAAAGAGCTCGACCAAGTCAGAGACGGCGTCAGCGCCGTTACAGGGCAGAAGGAGATGCATTATTTGCGCACGCCGCGGGGCATCTTCAATGGTCAATCATTGGCCGTCAGCCGTCAGCTTGGCTATACGAACGTATTCTGGTCCATTGCGTACCGCGACTGGGAACCCAAGCAGCAGAAGGGCTGGGAGTATGCCTACAAAAATGTGATGGCGCAGCTGCATCCGGGCGCGGTGATTTTGCTGCATTCCGTATCCAAAGACAACACGGAGGCGCTTGCCAAAATTATTGACGATGCCCGAAGTCAGGGGTATCAGTTCAAAAGTCTGGATGAAATGAAAACTCGTTCACCATAGAATGACCCAAAGGGCCGCCCCCAAGTAGATTTTCTACTCGAGGGCGGCCCTGGGTATGCCGAAGCCATGTATCAGGCTTTCTTTAAATAGTTCTCAATCGTGGATTGGGACTTTTTGTCCTGCAGCCATGAGTTTGAAAGAGTGGCCAACTGCTGGTTGGTGATTGCTGCCGTAATATCCTCTTTTTTCTCCTCCATGGTAGGAGTATATGCTGCTTTGTGGTCCGTCACTTTAATGATGTCATAGCCTGAGCTTGTCTTCACAGCACCGCTGGTCTCGCCTGCTTTTAAAGCGAAGGCCGCGGTATCGAACGCTTCGTCTCTGCTTCCTTTCGAAATGTAGCCAAGAGAACCGCCGTTGTCCTTGGTTGCCGTGTCCAGCGATTTGTCTTTGGCGATTGCGGCAAAGTCGCCGCTATTTTTCAACTGGGCCAGAATGGCATCCGCTTCTTCTTTCGTTGCAACCGAGATATGAGAAGCCTGCACTTGCTCCGGCACCTTCAAGGTTTCCAGATTTTCATCGTAGTATTTTTTGATATCGTCATCGGTAATCTTGACTTGAGGCGCTAAAATCTTTTTCAAGAGCACTTGGGATTTCATGCTTTTCTTTAGGTCGTCTAAAGTCATTCCATAGGAAGTAAGGGCCTGCTGAAACTCAGCATCCGAACCATAGGAGCCTTTAACGGAATCTATTTCTTTATTAATATCGTCGTCGGTGACTTGAATCCCGGCTTTTTGTCCCTCCTGGTTAATGAGCTCTTCGGAAATCATGGAATCAAGCGTCTGCTCGCCACCGCTGGCCAGCATGGCTGTATACAACTGGTTGGAGTTGATCGTGACGCCGTTGACTTTGGCTACAGGTTCTACCGGCATCTGAGCTGTTTTCTTAGTCGGAGGGAAAAAGGCGATATAAGCGACAAGGCTGAGAACCAAGAAAGCCGACACCCATTTCCACGTGCGATTTGATGATTTATGTGTATTTTTCATAATTGCTCCTTTCAGTTTGTGTCTCACTGGATGACATGCTTCTATTATGCCAACGGAGTCTGAAGCCCACATGAAGGCTAACTGAATGTTTAATGAATGCATAGGGGGATTCTGGAAGTGAGTCTATGCCTTCGAATATATTGCGTACAATATAATTGTTGACAAACTTAAATGAATTTGATATGATTCACTCATAAAGATTGTGTCAAATTAATTTGCTAAAAATAAAATGTAATGAGCATGACGATTAAAACAAATAAATGATTCTAAGCACCTTCAAAAGGAGGCACTTCTATGCACCACAAAGCGATCATTATCGGAACGGGACCGGCCGGATTAACGGCTGCTATTTATTTGGCAAGAGCGAATATCGCTCCACTTATCATTGAAGGCACTCAACCAGGAGGCCAGTTAACGACGACAACCGAAGTGGATAACTTTCCTGGCTTTCCGGATGGCATTATGGGGCCAGAGCTGATGGACAACATGAGGAAACAGGCGCTGCGCTTTGGTGCTGCGATCCAGTCCGGCCGGGTGACGGAAGTCGATATGTCGAAACGGCCATTTACTTTGTTTCTAGAGGGTGGGGGTCAGTTGACAGCTGACTCGCTCATTATTTCCACTGGGGCCTCGGCCAAAAAGCTGGGTATCCCGGGCGAAACGGAGAATATCGGCAGGGGTGTCAGCACCTGTGCCACTTGCGACGGATTTTTCTTCAGAAATAAAAAAATTATCGTGATTGGCGGCGGGGATACCGCGATGGAGGAAGCGCAGTTCTTGACCCGGTTCGCATCGGAAGTGCGTGTCGTGCACCGTCGCGAGGAATTGAAGGCGTCGAAAATCATGCAGGATCACGCCCGCGGCAATGACAAAGTTGCCTGGAGTTTAAACCGCACGCCGCTTGAAGTAGCAGCCGGACCTATGGGCGTAAGCGGACTGAAAGTGCTCAACAACGAGACAGGCGAGGAAGAGCTGCTGGAGGCGGACGGAATTTTTCTAGCCATTGGACATACGCCGAACACCGGCTTCTTGGGCGGTCAGCTGCCAACCGATGAGCTTGGCTATCTGCAGGTGATTCCGGGAACGTCCCAAACAGCGGTGCCTGGCGTATTCGCCTGCGGCGACGTGCAGGACCGTATCTATCGCCAAGCGATTACATCGGCAGGCAGCGGTTGTATGGCAGCACTGGATGCGGAACGGTTTATTTCTGAACAGCATGCTTAAGGTAAGGCAACATCAGATAACAATCATTTTCTAGGAGGAATCAGCTATGTCAGTTAACCAAATTTCCGATGCAACGTTTCAAAATGAGACTAAAGCGGGCACCGTACTCGTCGATTTCTGGGCACCTTGGTGCGGACCTTGTAAAATGATCGCTCCGATTTTGGATGAACTTTCAGCCGAGATCGGTGAAAAAGCGAAAATCGTAAAAATCAATGTAGACGATAACCCTGAGTCTGCTGCCAAATATAACGTTATGAGCATTCCGACCCTGCTCGTTTTCAAAGACGGGCAAGTCGTTGACCAGCTTGTCGGCGTGCAGTCCAAAGAAAAGCTTAAAGCCGTAATCGAGCAGGCTTAATCCAGCCGGCGAGTTCGAGCTAACCTTTTTAACATATAAACGAAAACAACTTACAAAACCTATTTAGGAGGCATTTTCAATGACACAAATACAAGAGCGTACAGGAGTAGCAACCGTTGGGGGGAACCCGGTAACCCTGCTGGGACCTGAGATTAAGGTGGGCGATCAAGCGCCTGATTTCAAGGTGAACAAGGATCTTCTGACAGAAGTCAGCTTGTCGGATTATGCAGGCAAAGTGAAGCTGATTTCCGTTGTTCCTTCGGTGGACACAGGGACTTGCGATGCGCAGACGCGCCGTTTCAATGTGGAAGCCGATAAGCTTGGGGATGACGTGGTCATCCTGACGATCTCAGTCGATCTTCCTTTTGCGCAAAGCCGGTTCTGCGGTGCTGCCGGTATCGACAAAGTCATCACGCTGTCCGATTACAAAAATCGCGCTTTCGGGCAAGCATATGGCGTGTTGATTAAAGAGATTCAGCTGGATCAACGGGCGATCTTCATCTTGGATGCGAACAATACCGTTCGCTATGTAGAGTATTTAACGGAAATGAAGGAGCATCCGAATTACGATGCGGCCCTTCAAGCGTTGAAGGAGCTTGTATAAATGCAAAAAAGACGAAGCGGTTTTTTGACTGCTTCGTCTTTTTTTTGATGGAGGCTTTCCCTTAGTTCCTGCGGCGAGAAGCTTTGAAGGCTGCTTGCTCAGCCTGTCGAGCAAGCAGCCGCGTTACCGGGCAGGCGGAACGAGCCTGCTGCCCTTGACCATGGCCCCGCCGCACAAGGGGCACGGCTTCGCCGTTCGCCGCGATTCCTGCGGCGAAGAAATGCGCGACCAGGCCTTGCAGCCGGCCTGGTTGCAGACCCACGCCGCGACCAGCTCCGTCGCGGGGGGCTTCGCAGCGGCAGCCGCCCTCGGCGCGGCTGCCTTCACGGCCACAGCCGCCGCAGGCTTGCGGCTGCCAGAGCTGTCCGCGTCAGAGAACGCGGACAGCAGGAAGCGGGAAGGCTCCGCCTTCTTCCCGCGATAGTACGCCGGCGAGCTGATCAGCAGCTCGGCCTTGGCGCGCGTGACGGCGACGTAAGCGAGCCGCCGTTCTTCCTCCAGAGCGGCGGCCGTCTTGTCGCGCGCGGTAACGCCTGCCAGCTGAACATCGTTCAGCTGGTTCGCCTCCAGTGCCGAGCTGTGCGGCATATTGCCCTCAATCGCACAGAGCAAGTAGACCACATTGAACTCGAGGCCCTTCGATTTGTGGATGGTCATGAGCGAGATTCGGTTCGCGGCATGGCCTTTTTGCAGGGCGCTCATCTCCGTGCGTTTTTCTGCGACTTCATGGATAAAATAAAGGAACTGCTCCACCGAATCGAAACGCTTGGCAGAGGACTCTAGCTCGTCCAGCGTCTCCTTCAGCATTTCCCGGTGATGCGTAAGCTTGCTGCGTTTGTTTGTCTCCAGAAAAGCATCATAGAAGTCCTTGCGGATCGCTTGGATGGCTTCCAGAGGTTTCATTTCGACAAGCGATTTGATAAGCCGGATGCGGCTTTTTATCTTTTCCTTCTGAAAATCCTTCAGCTGCGGCAAGCCGAGCAGGTGGATGAGCGGCCACTTTTTGGCCTGAATCGCTTCCTGCTCTTGAATGATGCGCATGCCTTGGTCTCGTCCGATATATAATGAGGGGAGGACACCCTCGATCGCTTCGAAATTGCGGCGTTCATGGGCAATCCGGAGATGATCGATAATCGGCTTTACCATCCACTGTTCATAGAAGGAATCGCTGCTGCCATAGTCGACAAACGGCAAATTATGCAGAATCAACTGCTCAATAATCGCCCTGCTGTTGCTTTGCGTCCGGTACAAGATAGCGAAATCCCCATACGAATAATCACCCTCGGCGACTTTGACCCGGATATCGTTGATCAACCAATCGGCCTCATCGTCGCTGGTTGCAGGCCTGACATACAGCGGTTTCGTTTCACTTTGCTTGGTGGCCAGCAGGGTCTTGTTTTTGCGCTGCACGTTATGCTTGATGATGGCATTCCCCAGTCCGACAATGCTCGAAGTGGAGCGATAGTTGATATCGAGTGTGACCGTTGCCGCTGTGGGATACTGCTTGTGGAATTGTAAAATAAATTCGTTCCGCGCGCCGTTAAAAGAATAAATCGTCTGATCGTCATCGCCGACAACCATCAAATTTTGATGATTTCGCGCAATCATTTTAATAATTTCATACTGCACTGTGTTTGTATCCTGAAACTCGTCGACGCTGATATAAGCAAACTTTCGCTCCAGCGAGCGCAGAATGTCTGCGTTTTGCTGCAACAACTGATGCGCGAGGATCAAAATATCATCGAAATCGATCTTCATCTGTTCCATTTTCCACTGCTCATATTGCAGAAAAATTCGTTTCATCTCTTGATCTTCTTCCGTATTCTCGGGAAGTTCGCTGACTTCGATCATCTGCATTTTATAGGAGGAAAGGAGAGCAATAAGCACCTCGGGCTGATAAGCATCTTGAAGCCCCATACTCAGCATAATGCGCTTGAACACAATTTGCTGATAGCGGCCGTCGCTCAAAATTTCTTGATTGAACCCGTTCATACGCAGCAAACGCAAACAAAACGCATGAAAAGTCCTCACCTGCATGGAGTGGGTAATACTTGTATCAAGACCCGGCAGAGAAGCGAGACGTTCCCGCATTTCTTCGGCGGCTTTTTTCGAAAAAGTAATCAGCAGCACATTAGACGGATGCACCCTCTGAACGCACAGCAAATAAGCGACCCGGCACACCAAGACCGTCGTTTTCCCTGAACCTGCTCCCGCTAATGTGAGAAGAGGCCCCTTAAAGTGGCGCACAGCCTGTACTTGCGCTTCATTCAGCATAATCCGGTGACGTTCCAAATCGCGAAAAAAAGAAGCATCCCGATCCTCATTCGTCACAAAATCCGAACTATTCGTTAAGCGAGCCATCTGCGCATGCGGAACCTTTTGCTCAAAGGTAGGTTTAGAGCCTGATGGAGTAGGGTAAATAGAAAGAGAATTCATTGATTATCACCTGTTCCTTGCATAACTGAACTACCTATTTTATCACAATTCTTGAGCAATGAAAGGATAACTCTCTTTATGGTTCTATCTAACTTAAAATTGCTCTGGCAGCAATTCCAAAAGCACGATGCTACCGGGCTGGCCGCGCAGTGCGCGTACTATTTTCTGCTGTCGCTGTTTCCGTTCCTGCTCTTTATTCTAAGCTTGCTCGGGTATCTGCCTTTCTCTTCGGACGATGTCGTAGCGCTGATCAAAGATTACATCCCTGGCGCTGTCTCCAGCTGGCTTGAGGACACCTTGAGCAATCTGCTCGATGTAAAAAGGGGAGGGACGCTGTCCTTCGGGTTAATCTTCGCCCTGGTGAGCGCCAGCGCCGCGATGAACGCCATCGTGATTGCCGTGAACAAAGCTTACGGCCTGCCTGAGCGCAAAAGCTTCATACATTCGCGCTTTTTGGCTGTCATGCTGACTTTAGGCATGCTCATTGTCATTGCATCCGCGCTGCTGCTGAGCGTGTTCGGGCATTGGATCGGGGACTGGCTGCAAGCGCATGTCCGTATGGCTGCGGGCACAGTCAACATTTGGAACAACCTGCGCTGGATTGCAAACTTCATCATCTTGTTTATTGTTTTCACAGGCATTTATTACATTGCTCCTAACACCTGCTTAACGTGTAAAAGCGTGCTTCCCGGCGCCTTGTTCGCCTCCCTCGGTTGGCAGGGGACAGGGCTGGGCTTTTCCTTCTACGTTAATAATTTTACAAATTATAGCGCCACTTACGGCAGTGTCGGGGGGATCATCGTGCTCATGACTTGGTTCTATATTTCCGCGCTGCTCATTATTATCGGAGGAGAAATCAACGCATTGAAGCATGTGAGGAGCCAGGAACATAGGCACACGGCTCCGCAGGACAACAAGGATAAGACGATTCGTTGAAT
The DNA here is from genome assembly GCF_058789495.1 of Paenibacillus sp. FW126-R14. Classification (NCBI taxonomy): domain Bacteria; kingdom Bacillati; phylum Bacillota; class Bacilli; order Caryophanales; family Paenibacillaceae; genus Paenibacillus; species Paenibacillus sp. FW126-R14. Next base: position 71,812 of record NZ_JBYTBS010000020.1, read on the forward strand.
GAGGTGAGGTCTGGCTGAGGGGGAAGTCACAAGGGAACTAGGATCTACTATATTCAGCGAAAACAATGATTCCGCCTATTGGAGGGAACTGCAGTCCTCTATATTGCCAATATTAACTTTACATCGAGCTTTTAATCATAAATAAGACCCTGTAGGTGGCTCAACCGCCTAAAATCCCTCATTTTGCTCAAATAGAGCACTGTAGTTCTCTGATATCACGAAAATAAAACGCGGCACACGATATAACTACCACTCCAAAACACCGCCATCGATCCTCTTGATGCCGCGGACCTTACCTAACTGTTCGGCCAGCCGGAACAAAGAAAGATCCTTCATCTTCGCCTCAATCATGACATCGACCCGTTCAAGACCTGCTTCCTTGCAGCTTTTCAAAAAAGCGAGGAGCTGTTCCGGCTCAATGTAGTCGGCATGAGAGCGAAATTCCTTCGTATCCTTTGGGGACTTTGGAGATGAAACATGGATTTTCATGGGGATATCGCCCCATGTTTTCGCAATCTCAGGAAGCAGCTCCTGTGGCGTCGCTTGCGAGGGGTTGCACCAATCATGATGCAAATCGAGCATGCAGGGACGCTGCAGCCGCTGGCTCACGGCAAGAGTTTCCTCCAGCGTGTAGGTTTTGTCATCATTCTCGAAGGTGAGCCTCCGCATGATATGATCCGGAACCTCCGGGATCTTCGCAAAAAGCCGCTCCGTCGCGGCTATCTTGTCTCCGTACACGCCGCCTACATGGATATTGATAATCGCCGATTCATCCAGCCCCATCCCGTCGAGAATCGCCGCGTGGTAGCGCAGATCCTGAATCGCGGCCGCCACGACAGAGTCGCTTCCGTTCAGCAGTGTGAACTGGTTCGGATGCATGCTCAGGCGAATGTTCTGCGCTTTGGCGAAGTCGCCGAGCTTTTTGAGCTCGTCTTTATATTCGCCGGCCACGTCAATTAGCACGTCGGGGTGAGTAGCCAGCGGAATGAGTGACGACGAGAGACGAAATAAGCGAATGCCGTGAGCGGCATTGTAATACAGGATGCGCTGCGCAGCTTCGAGGTTTTTGCGTCCGATGGCGATTGCGCGCTGGAGAGCCTCCTCGCGAGGACGCTCTGAAAACAATTTATATGTAAAGGTCGAGCTGGGGGTATTATTGAAAATCGCTAGCGCAATCGATACGAATCCGAGTCGGATGATCATAGCTTCGGTGCCTCCTGTTAAGTGCGATGTTTAAAACGATGTAAAAGCGTCCAGCTTTAATAGTCTGCCCTATAAGAGTAGCCAACAACGTAGTCTTCGCGCAACATTTACTGTAAATGCTAACGTTCGATTTAACAACACAAAAGGCTATCCCGCAAGTCATAGAAATGACTGGGGATAGCCTCGCTTCAAACCAACCGCCTAAACCCGCTCAACCTTCAACAGGTTGGTCGTGCCCGATTTCCCGACCGGGACGCCGGCGGAAACGACGGTAAGGTCGCCTTTTTTCACATAGCCGAGCGTTTCCGCATGTCCAATGGCCGAGCGAATCATCGCATCGGTCGATTCACAGAACTCGCCATGGATCGGGATTACACCTTGTACCATGCTGAGGAGGTTAATCGCGTACTCATTGGATGTTACCGCGATAATCGGCGCCTCCGGACGATACTTGGCGATCATCCGGGCGGTGAAGCCGCTCTCCGTCGGCGTCAGGATCGCCGCAGCGTTCAGCTTGTTCGCTGACGTTACAACCGCTTGGCACAGCACTTCCGTCACTTCGTTGTTCGATTGCAGCTGGGAGTCGATCAAGGAGCTGCGCTCCATCGTTTGCTCTGCGCGCTCGGCAATCGTCGCCATCATCGTCACGGCCTCGACGGGATATTTGCCTGCGGCCGTCTCGCCGGACAGCATGACCATGTCGCTGCCGTCAAGCACGGCGTTCGCGACGTCGCTCACTTCAGCGCGCGTCGGACGCGGATTCCGCTGCATCGAATCAAGCATTTGCGTCGCTGTAATAACCGGCTTGCCGGCCAGATTACAGGCGCGAATCATGTCTTTTTGCGCGATCGGAACTTCCTCCGTCGGAATTTCCACGCCAAGATCGCCGCGCGCGACCATGATGCCATCGGAAGCTTCAAGAATGGAAGAGAAGTTGGTCATGCCTTCTTCGTTCTCAATTTTTGAAATAATCGGCGTATTCCCTGCGCCGTGCTGCTCCAAAATGCCGCGAACTTCCTGAACATCGTTCCCGTTACGAACGAAGGACATCGCGATGATGGAGATGTTTTCTTCGATGCCGAATTTAATGTGCATGACATCCCGCTCGGTTACACCCGGCAGCGATGTGCGTACGCCTGGCAAGTTAACGCCTTTCCGCTGTTTCAGAACGCTCTGGTTGAGGACGCTGCAGATCACTTCCGTACCGCCGATCGCTTCAACACGAAGCTCAATGGAGCCGTCATCGATGAGGACGAGGTTGCCTGGCTGCACATCCTGCGGCAGACCGGGGTAATTCACGGAAACGCGGCTGCTGTCTCCGATGATTTGTTCCGTCGTCAGGACGATGCGGTCACCGCTTTTCAAATCATAAGAAGCATCTTTCAGTTGGCCGATGCGGATTTCCGGTCCTTTGATATCCATCAGAATCGGAACGACAACCCCCAGCTCCTGAGCCGCTTGACGGACGCGCTGAATGCGTCCCCGGTGCTCATCCAAATCGCCATGGGCCATATTTAGCCGGGCAACGCTCATACCGGAGCGAATTAACTCCTTTAGTGTCGGGACGGAATCGCAAGCAGGACCCATGGTGCAAATGATTTTCGTTTTACGCATTGTTCAGACCTTCCTTTCGTATTGGGCGAATCAAATTTGGCTTCATTATATGCCTTATTTCGACAAAGTTCCATGAAATATAGTATGCTATATGTACTATGGTATGTAGGTGATGGAAGATGAAGGTAACGAGCTATACGTATGATAAAAGCAGCAATTGGTATGGAGAAGCACAGAAAGGATGCCAGGATTGGACGCTCGTGCTGGTCACTTACGGCCGCTGTGTCTATTGGATCGATGAGAAGAAGCATGTGCTGGAGAAAGGGCAGTGGCTGCTCATCCCGGGCGGCATTCCCTATTACGGAAGAAGCGTTCCCACGATGCTGCACGAAAAATATGTGATGCAGTTTGTGCCGGGAGCAGTTCAAGAGTCATTTCCGCTGCTTAGGCAGCTAAGTGCCGCAAGCCGGATCACAAGCAAATATGAACTCATTGTTGACCGGCTGCGCCACATCCACCAGCAATGGCAGGACAAACAGCCCTACTATCAGACGCTGTGCGAGGCGCTGTTAACAGAGCTGTTCGTTTATCTTCATCGGGAATGGGATCATGAAGCCGCGACGAGCGCTACGCTCCAGTTGGTGGAGAACATGAAGCTTTACATCCAGAACCATTACCGGGAGCATGTCACCAAGGATGAGCTCGGGGCTTGCATCAGCAGATCGCCGAACTATGCGGCCACTCTGTTTCGCAAAGTGACCGGTCAGACGATCAGCGAATTCGTACATGCCGCGAGGATCAAAACGGCCGTCTACATGCTCAAGCATTCGGCGCTTACCGTGACGGAAATATCGGATTTTATCGGGTACAATGACCCGTCTTATTTTTATCGTGTTTTCAGACGGCTAACCGGCTTGGTGCCGACAGATTTGGTATCCGACCGCGAAACGGTGCGCAAGTAAGGAGCAGCCATTTCTAGCGACCCGGAATTTACATCGTACCTCCGCCACGCCGAACTTCGGACGGGATTTGTTCAGGACCTTTGTCGATGTTCTGATAGATGAAGGTGCCTACGCTGGCTTCGTCAAACTTGGGAAGCTGCATCGTTTTGGTCCAGGCGGTGACGACAACCTCCATATCACCGGGCACATCGGGATTCGGCACAGCCAGCACACCGGCGCCCGCTTTCTTGAAACGGCTTAAATCGTTGAGCCGGTCCAGCAACTCTTTGGGTGCATCGGGATGGTAATAGATAATAATATCGCCGTGTTCTAAATTATGGACAAGCATGGCATAAGTCGGTCTTTCTTTGTAAAAGCCGAACTTCAGGTCATGCGGACTATGCGTGCCTGAGGTCGGGATTTTCATCTCATACGTCAGCATGCCTTCGTCATGGCCGCGCCCGTAATCTTTATCCGTCGTGACCTGGATAGGGGCATTATAGTTAAGCTTTTCGACGCTATATTTGTTGGACGAGAACTGAATCAGGGAAGTGCCCAAAGAACAAACCGCCAGAATTACAAGTGTATGGGAGAGCAGCAGCCACGTTTTCTGCTTTTTTTGCAGCGCCTGTTTTTCCGCTTTCTTCAGCTTGCTCGTGTTCGCTTTATTCGTTTTCGCGGCAAGGATATAGCCGATGACAGCCATAATGAAAAGGGCTAGTCCTATGTAAAGCAAAATAGCAACAACATCCGGTCCGTTCTGCATCGTGGAATGGTCCATTTGGTATGAGCTCCTTTATGATTAAAATCTTTCGTACACTACACATTGTAGTATTGGTGGAGGCCAGAAATCAAATTGTGTGCAAAGATTGTTTCCCGCGTAAAAAGGAGGAGTTTTTTCCCGGACGTTGAATGATGAGAAGAATTGTCTAATTTTGTAGATAAAATAGGAGGGATGACCCATGACTGCTCAGATGTTAGAGCATCATAGAAGAAACGGATTAATGGTCAAGTTGTTGTGGGCATGTTTGGCGCTTGGAATGGGGGCATCGTTTAGGTCCTTGGAACTAGTTGTGTTGCTGCTGACTTTCGGAGCGCCTATCGCACTGGTTTGTACGCTGATGGTTTGGAAAAAAGTTGCAATCACTTCCACCCGGTATGTCATTGCCATAGGTGTTAATGTGATTTCTTATTTTTTCATGTTACATAATACCTCAGTGTCAGGAATGCTAATCTTATATTTAAGCTTGGCTATTGTTTCCTTGTATATGGATTATCGGCCGCTGGTGCTGAATGGCGTGGTGGGGCTGGTCAATTTGAACTATTTCAATTCGACTCTATCCGTTCCTGTTGATTATACGATGATCAATGTTTTTTACGTACTGACCATTATTACGCTTATCGGCCAAGGTCAGGTCGGGACCCGGTTGTTGATGCGGGTAGTCCAGAATGTAAAGGAATCCGAGGCGCTGCGGATCAAGACGGAGGAGGCCCTGGCAGGCGTTCGTACGACAACAGAGGTGCTGGGCACTTCCAGTACTGCGCTGCACGAAAATGCGTCCGTCACCGGCAGAATTACGGAAGAAGTCGTGGCTGCTTTTCAACAAATTTCTATCGGCATTGAATCTCAAGCAACTTCTATTACGGATATCACGACTGCGATCCAAGAAGTGAACGAGACGGTGGAGGAGACTTCTTCCGCATCGAATACGATGAGCAGCAGATCCCGGGATACGGCCCGGATTACGCATGAAGGCAAAAGCCAAATGGAAGATCTTTCGCACAAAATCAATGACATTACCGTTATCGTGACCGAAACGTCCGACATCATGAATGAAGTCAACGAGGAAAACGTGAAAATCGGAAATATCGTAACAACGATTGCCGATATCGCCAATCAAACGAATCTTCTGTCGCTCAATGCTTCCATCGAGGCCGCGCGGGCAGGAGAGCATGGCAGAGGCTTTTCGGTTGTGGCCGGCGAGATTCGCAAGCTTGCGCTAAATGCGCATGTGGCTTCTACAGACATCTCCGAGATTTTAGGATCCATTCAACTTAAAGTTGAAACAGCTGTAAATAAGGTGGCAGTTGGCAAAACGGCCGTGGAATCGGGGAAAAAATCAGCGGATAGCGTCGATCACTTGTTCGAAGTCATTAACACGAACACGATTGAAGTCATGGAGCAAGCGGAGAATTTGCAGCGCATGAACCAGCAATTGCAGCTATCCTCTCAAAAGGTAGCCGAGGAAATGACGTCCGTCGCAGCGATTACCGAACAATCCGCCGCTTCGGTGCAGCAAGTATTGGCCAGCGCTGAAGTTCAGCAGAAGCGGGTGGAAGATATTGTTGACAGCATCAGCCAACTGAACGGTTTAACGAAGGATTTGCAGCATTTGATTGAAAAATAAGTTTGAAAAAAAGCATTGCCAAATATCGGTGAATCCGCTACAGTTAAGCCAAATGAATAGCAACACGGGTGCTTGATGAAGTCAGGCTGAGATAGTGGCCCTATGCCGCTGACCGTTAATCTGATCTGGGTAATGCCAGCGTAGAGAATTCGAGTGCCTTTCTGCACTAATTTTATGCCTGCCGCATCCCCGGTGGGCTTTTTTTGTCGTGTTCGCCTATCTCATTTTACAAATTCGATCTAAGAAAAGGAGTTGGAGCAACACATGGTACAAAAAGAAACAGGGGCAAAAGGGTTAAAATTAACCGATATTTTGGTGACGATCGTGATCGCGGCGGTATTTGGGGTGATTTATCGCATCTGGGGTCCGATGTACGATATCTTGAAACCGCTAGGTCTGCACGCAGAGCAGTTGAGCTACGGAATGTGGTTCATGGCGGCAACATTCGCTTTTCTTGTTATTCGCAAACCCGGCGTCGCCTTGCTCGCTGAAGTAGCGGCTGCGACGGTTGAGGCGCTTATGGGAGGATCTTGGGGTGTATCGACGCTGGTTTACGGCATTCTTCAAGGGCTTGGCGCCGAGTTGATATTTGCGGCATTTCTGTATCGCCGGGCGAATGTGAGCGTAACGGTCCTCGCGTCCTTTGCATCCGCAGCGCTTTCTCTGCTTGTAGATAAATATTACGGCTATATTGATCAACTAACGTTCTGGAACTACTGCTTGTTTATTGGGCTTCGTCTTGCGGGCTCTGCGATCATTGCAGGCGTATTCGCTTATTATTTGGCTGGGGCGCTGGCCCGCACCGGTGTGCTTAGTCTGGTTCGTCCTGTTTCGAAGAAAGACTACGACGTATTGGGGTAATGAACATGAGCGAGGAATTCGGCGTTGCCAATCTCAGGTTGAAATACCCTGGAGAAGAGGCCCCCTTGTTATTTCAGGGGGTTTCCTTTTCGGTGAAGCCGGGGGAGAAGGTTCTGCTGCTCGGTCCAAGCGGATGCGGCAAATCTACGCTGCTTCAAGTGCTGAGCGGGATTGTCCCCGATATTATCGAGCTTCCTCTCAAGGCGGACAGACTTGTGACCCCAAGCCGGTGGGGCTACGTGTTTCAAGATCCGGACGCGCAGTTCTGCATGCCTTATGTGGATGAGGAAATTGCTTTCGTCTTGGAAAATATGCAGGTTCCCCGCGGGGAAATGCCGGCGCGCATTGCCCGGTATTTGAGCTTGGTGGGGCTGCAGCTTGACGATACGCATATGCCAATCGGCATGCTGTCGCAAGGGATGAAGCAGCGTCTGGCGATTGCCAGCGTCCTCGCTTTAGAGCCGGAGGTGCTGTTTCTGGATGAGCCGACGGCGCTGCTCGATGAGGAGGGAACGAACCTCGTCTGGGAAACCATCCGCTCGATTAGCGCTGACAAAACTTTGGTTATTGTGGAGCATAAAATCAGCGGCATCCTCGATCTTATCGACCGCCTGATCGTCATCTCGCCGAATGGGGAGCTGCTTGCCGACGGCTCGCCTCAAGCCGTCTTTCATACGTACAAAAAAGAACTCGCCGACTACGGCATATGGTATCCCGGCGTTTGGGACGACTGTCACGCGGGGCGGGCAGCGGAGAGCGCTGCGGCCGGTGAGCTGCTTGCTGCGAGGCAGCAGGTAGTGACCTTTCACGAATTCGCGGGTCTTCGCGGCGGCAAGATTAAGACCTATGTGGATAACTTATGCGTCTATCCCGGTGATTGGATCACCGTCACCGGCGTCAATGGCGCAGGCAAAAGCTCGTTCCTGCTGGCTATCATGCGGCTTATCCCAACGCAAGGCAGGTGCTGGATCGAGGGCGTGAAGGGCAGCAAAATCGAGCAGCTTGCGGAGCAGGTCGGCTTCGTGTTCCAAAACCCCGAATTCCAATTCGTCACGAATTCGGTGGAGGAAGAGCTGCTCTACTCCTTGCCGGAGGCGGAGAAGGGGGACGGAGCCGGGCAGCAGGCCGCTCTGGAGGAGCTGCTGCGGCAGTACGACCTGCTCGCGCTGCGCAAGCGGCACCCGTTCCAGCTCTCGATGGGCCAGAAGCGCCGCTTGAGCGTGGCCTCCGCGATGGTGCGCGAGCCGCGCATCCTGCTGCTGGATGAGCCCACCTTCGGGCTTGACGCGCAGGGCACGATGCGCATGCTGGAGCAGCTGGAACGGCTGCGCGCAGGCGGAACGGTCATCGTGATGGTCACGCACGATGAAGAGATCGTCAAACGCTGCGCCACGCGCGTTTGGCGGGTTGAGAACGGCGTCGTAACAGAGACGGTGGCGGAGAACTCTGCGCCTCTTGCCGTATACGCCGGGGAAGGAGGCTAGGATGATATGCAAATCACGTTCACGTACCGTGAAACTTGGCTGCACCGGGTGAATCCGGGTGTGAAGCTTGTCCTGTCTCTGCTGCTGTTTGTTCTTGTTGTATTCACGCATAATCTGAATACGATGATGTATTTAACAGCGGGAGCGCTGGTGCCGCTGCTCTTGTTTTCGGGCCAGCCGCTGCGGCGTCTGCTGCTGTATGCCTCGCCGTTCCTGCTCATCTTCCTCTCCTCTGCGGCGGGGATGATGATGTTCGGCAGCGGGGAAACGCTGTGGTTTCAGCTGGGTTTTGTCCGAATCACGGAAGAAAGCTTCTACCGCGGCCTGCATCTCGGTTTTCGCGGCCTTCAGGTCGCGGCGGTGGGACTGCTGTTCAGCTTGACCACACGTCCGGTCGCTCTTTTTTATGCGCTGATGCAGCAGTGGAGGGTGGCCCCGAAGTATGCCTACAGCTTTCTTGCCGCGCTTCGTATGCTGCCGCTTATCGTTGAGGAGTTTCAGACGCTGCGCTATGCACTTAAAGTCCGGGGCAAGAAGCGGCGCAATTGGCTAACGGGTTGGTACACGATGCTGCGCATGTATGCCATTCCCCTGCTGGCCCAGAGCATCCGCCGCGCCCACCGGACGGCTGTGGCGATGGAAGCGAAGCGTTTTTCCACTCAAAAAAAGCGAACTTATTATTATCTTTCCACGTACTCCAGAATGGACATCTATTATATGGTTTACTGGCTGCTTCTTGTCGTTATCGCACAATGGGTTGGGACGGCATGGCCGATCTGGGATGCTCTTGATGTTCGCTAACGGATGGTTAGGCAGGCTATTGTCCCCATTTGAGCGACAACGTAACTTCACAGCAAGGGACTCCTCCATCGGTTCTGGGATCGATAGCAAATCGGACGGAACTTGGGGAATAGGTGGTCACAACGGATGATGTGCTGCCGAAGGAGCGGACGATGCGGTCCACTTCCTTTTGATTGCCCTGTTGGGCATGCTTCATTAATTCAGAAGAGGTTGCGGGATCAGCCAGCTTTTGAATGACGAGCGATGCATCCTTGAGCAAATGCTGAGAGGTCGTAAGCGAGTGTGAAAGTATCTTCGTATCGACAGCTGGATAATCGCGATGCTCGTATAGCCTACGATCCACTGCAGCTGTGCAGTCCCAGCTCCGGTACGGGGACCAGTAAGGTTGATAGTAGGGAGTCGGGGTATGCGGATAAATCGGCTGCTGACTATAGCAGCAAGCAGGGTAGTTGTACATCGGATGTATATCCCCTTTTCTTTCGGAAAATAGTGCGCAATAGCAATATATGTGGAATGGGCGCGATGGTGCATCGTGCGATAAAAACAGAAAAAAGGCTACCTCTGAGGAATGAAACTCAGGGATAGCCTTTTTGGTTGTTGTATTAGCGCGTTAGCGTCACATAGCTGGTCGCTTGTTGACCGGTTGGAGTCACAGCTGTCAATTCGAATGAAGTCACATTGCCTTCAACATGAACTTGGCCTCCCGGAAGGACGGTTACGGTTCCTACAGGGGCATTCGCATCTCCTACAACATCGTTGGTGATGAAGAGTGTGCCCAGAGCAAAATTGTAATCTTCAATTTCTGAATTTTTATAAGTGATACCGAAGTTATCTGTTAGAGCAAGATCCATGTCGGTAAATGCATTAATATCGGCTTTGTAGACGCCGCCGTCAACCGTCATGGCTTTATTAATGGATGTTTCGTTCGCTTTGAATTCCTTCGCAGTCACGGCGTCATTCGTAATAGTTACCTTTACTTTTAATTGCTTGGCATCGCCATTGCCAATCTGAACCATAACAGTAACATCTGCTGTTCCCGCCTTGTTGCCGATGACGTAAGCACGGTGGTCAGCTGAAAGCCCTACTTTGGCGATGCTGGAATCTGATGAGAAAACGGATTGAACAATACCCGGAGTAGCCACGGTATCGCCGTTATCCGCGGTTACTTTAATCTCGATTTCTTTGGCAAACCGGCTTTGTGTCGGATCTTCGGCAATTGCTTTGGTGATTGGGCCTGAAGCTGAGGCTGTTAGGCCGCTGTCAATGACAGCAGGCAATGTGTAATTGCCGATAATTGCAACATTGCCAGCTCCAGTCTCAGTTCCAGTGTTGGTTGCAGCTACGTTAAAGCTTGCGGAAGCTGTTTGGACAGTTGAGGCATCCAGACCGCCAAGCGCGACTGTGTAATCACCGGCGGCAAGCGCAGTATCCAGCGTCAGCGTTGCTGTGAGACCATCGGCAGACCATGCCGTTGCAGCTGGAACTGTGGAAGTGCCATTTTTGAGCGTTAGCGTTGCTTTGGCAGTGTCCACTTTTGTATTAAGAGAAACTTGAACCTGTTTATTATCGGACGAAGGTTGAACTTTGGTGACTGAAATGAGCGTTCGGTTGCCGAAAGCTTGCTGAGCGGAATAAGAGCTTTGAACAAGGTCGGCGCGGTCAGCAGGGAGATCACCGGATTTGCCAGTCGGATGAATGCCAAGCTCGGTCGCTTGTTTCACGGCATCCGAGTACCATGGCGAACCCGTTACGTTGACTTTCTTGCCAAGTCCTTTAAGCAGCAAGGTGTCGAGTTGACCCGCGGTTACGGAGTCGCCCGGAACGAAGGTCGTATCCGTTACACCGTCGATGAGACCTGCCTTTTTTGCCGCTTCAATGAAAGGAATGGCCCAGCCGTTAGCAGGATCGTCTGCACGAACGTCAGTGAAACTGGACACTTTAACGGCAGGATCAACGGGAATGTCATAAATGAGAGTGGCTACTTTGGCAAATTGTGCGCGAGTCATATTTTGCGTGATGCCGAATGTATTGTCGGATACGCCTTCGAAGATATTAGCTGCCAGCATGGCGTCGATTTTGGCTTTCAGTGAAGCATCGATGCTGGATAAGTCCGTGAAATCTGCACTTGTCTTGCCCGCCGCGGAAGCTGGATGGGTAAGTGCTGCGGAAGTGAACAAGGAGAAAGCTATAGTAGCTGTCGCGATCATTGTAAGTTTTTTCATTCAGTAGTACCTCCCTGGGATAGAAATGATTTGTGAGTTGCGAGCAATCTATCGTGCGTCGTTCTGATGCTATAACTATAGCTTGCCTGATTGAAAGTGTCATTGTCAAATTCTTGGCAGTCCGGGTAGGAGAGTGCTAAGGGGATTTATATGAAATAGTGCCTAGTTGAGAATGATAATTAAAATCATTTACTAACTTTTAATAAACTACTTTACAAACGTAAGTGAGATGGATATAATAAAATCAACACTACAAACTAACAAGGGAGGCTGAGATTCATGGCTCAATGTGCATGCGGAAACACTCAAAACAGCGAAGGCAACTGCGACGGTTCACACGCTAAAAAAGCTAAGTAAGTTTTCATACATATACGATAAGATCAAGAAGGACTCTACGAATGCTTTATTCGTTAAGAGTCCTTTTTTTGCATTTAAGAATTGTGTGCGGGACGAGCGAATCTTGTTCCTAATTCATGCGTCGCGGCTGGTTTCAAGGTAGTATGGAACTGTCGCGGCTTGGATTCAAGGTAGCACGAGCAGGAAGGGGAAACTACAGGGTGCAATTTTATCCGAAATAGCCATTCGAACAAGGGAGAGGGACCTATGGTCCTCTATTTCGCATTTCTGGATGCATAGTTGGAGAATGGAGGTGAAATAAGGCCCTGTAGTTCCCCGTAACCCCTCGGAATCCCGCTTTTTTCCTAAATAAGGGAATGAAGTTCTCTCATTTGGAACGGGACACAATCAACCATCCTCAAAGAGATGCACACACGGGGTAAAACGGTAGTGGTACGGCTGAAATCAGCGCTTCTTGCAGATTAATGGGCAAATCAACCTGCATGTTTGCTGTTCCGGCATCAGTCATGTCACAATAGACTTAGAGTAGGAAGAAATTAATCGAAGAATGAATGGATGGAGTGGTAGAAAGATGGACGTGAAAGAAGCGATTCGCAGTCGGCGCAGTATTGGAAAGGTCAAGCAGGAGCCTGTTGATCGAGCGCTGATTGAAGAGATTTTGGAAGCGGGCACGTGGGCGCCAAACCATTGTCATACCGAACCGTGGCGGTTTTGGGTCATGATGGGCGAGGGCCGCGCGCTGCTGGGGAAAGGCTATGCCGAAGTGGCGGCGGCGGGCGCCGATCCGCAGCTGTCCGAGGAAGAGCTGGCTAAGCTGAAAAGCGCCCAGGAGAAAAAAGCGTTCCGCGCGCCGGTGGTCATCGCCGTGGCGGTCACTCCGTCGGCACAGGCTGTCGTGCCGGAGATAGAGGAGTACGCGGCTGCGCACACCGCGGTACAGAACATGATGCTGACCGCGCACGCGCTCGGTCTGGCAACGATCTGGCGGACGGGTGCGCCGACCTATCATCCGAAGATGCGCGAAGCTTTCAGCCTCGGCGCGAAGGAAGAGCTGGTCGGCTTCGTCTACATCGGCTACGCCGACATGGCTCCCCCGAAAGCGGAGCGCACGCCGTTCGCGCAGAAAACACTCTGGATCAGCGAGTAAGTCGCTGCACGATTAGCCCCAAAAAAAGAAACCCTCCACGTCCACAGTATTTGTGGACATGGAGGGTTGTTTTAGGTCCGCTTTGTAAAGGATCGCCAGGCGTTTACTTCTTCAGGGCAACCGCAATTTTTGCAGCGGTTTCCGCATTGTGGTACACCAGCGCGATGTTAGTCTCCAAGCTGCGGCCTTCGGTCAGCTGTTTGATGCGCGCCAGCAGGAAAGGCGTGACCTTTTTGCCGGTCACGTTCTGATCTTTGGCTTCAGCAAGCGCCTGCTGAATGAAGCCTTCGATCTCCGCACGTTCCATGGCGGATTCCGCAGGGACCGGGTTGGCGATGACGGCACCGCCGTTAAGGCCCAGCTCCCACTTCGTGCGGAGCATAGCCGCAACTTCAGCAGCCTCATCGAGGCTGAAGTCTACGCCGTAGCCGCTCTCGCGGGCATAGAAAGACGGGAACTCGCTCGTTTTGTATCCGACCACGGGCACACCGTGCGTCTCCAAATATTCGAGCGTACGGCCGATATCGAGAATCGATTTAACCCCTGCGCAGACAACGGCAACGTTCGTTTGCGCCAGCTCGGTCAAATCAGCGGAGACGTCCATGGACACTTCGCCTTCGCGGTGAACGCCGCCGATGCCGCCGGTAGCGAACACTTCGATGCCTGCCAGCGCAGCGCCGATCATTGTGGCAGCGACAGTCGTCGCGCCGATTTGGCCGGACGAGAGGATGTACGGGAAGTCGCGGCGGCTAACTTTTTCCACGTTGGGATTCGTTGCGAACGCTTCAAGCTCCTGTTCGTTCAAACCGATCTTGATTTTGCCGTCCATGATGCCGATCGTAGCCGGAACCGCACCGTTGTCACGGATGATTTGCTCGACTTTTCTAGCCATTTCTATGTTTTGCGGGTAAGGCATCCCGTGAGAGATGATCGTCGTTTCCAGAGCAACGACAGGTTTATTGTTCGCCAAAGCCTCTTTAACTTCATCGGTAAACGTTAGGTAAGTTGTATTCATGATAGGGTTTCGTCTCCTTTTTTTAAGTGAAGTAGGGTTTGTTCCAGTCGTTCTTCCGTCAGCTCGCTAGCGACAGATTGATCGGTTTGCAATGTAATATGGGAAGCCGCGAGTCCGTATACGCAGGATTCCATATAGGAGTATTGCTTCATAACGCCGTAAGTAATACCGGCGACAAATGCATCGCCTGCTCCCGTGACGTCCACGACTTTGGTAGGAATCGGCGGGAAATGATGCTCGCCTTCTTCGCCGGCATACATCACGCCTTGACTGCCAAGCGTAATGAAGACGTGGCTAACGCCTCGTGCGCGTATCGCTCCCGCAATCAGGCTGTAATCGCTGCTGCTGCCGGGGGTCATTCCAGCGAGCTGGCAAGCTTCTTCGAGATTGGGGAAAATGGCAGTTACGCCGCGAAGGTCTTGCGGAAGCTTTTTGGCTTTTTCCGATGAGACGGGATCGATAAATAACGTAAGATTTTCTTCCCTGCACCGGTCAATTAAATCGCCAAGCGTTTCCGCTGGCAAGTTCGTATCGGCAATTGCGATCTTGGCAGAGGCGATATGCGGCCACTTGTCCCGAAGCAGGGCAGGCGTGCATTTATCGTAAATGTCCATATTCGCAAAAGCGAGGAACATCTCGCCCGTCGCATCGAGCAGCGCCGTGTAAGTCCCCGTGTTCTCGCCCTGGAGAACGATAGCTTGACTGACGTCAACGCCGCGTTTCCGCGTCTCCTCCAGCACCCACTGTCCGGCCTTGTCGTCGCCCACAACGGTGAGCAATGCGGTCTGGCAAGCCAGTCCAGCCAGTGTCTCTGCGATATTGCGGGCAACGCCGCCGCACGATTCCGTCACCGTGACCGGATTCGAGGAGGCCAGTCGAATGGCCTGCTTGCTGGTCGCTTTGCTGTCCAGGTTGGCTCCGCCGATGCACATGACCGTATTCTCATCTGAGGTCACGTAAGCGCGTCCGCGGATCGTCCCTTTCTTGGTCAGCGCAGCGATGTAGCCGGCGACAGCGGATCGGGAAATGCCGACGATACTGGCTATTTCATGCTGAGAAATGAATGGATTTTGACGAATGAGCGCTAAAATTTGCTGTTCACGATCCATGAAGTGGCTCCTTTCGATCGGTGACTGTCTCTAGTGTAACGCAATTTCAAACAAATGTCCACTGTTTAAACTTTTGTCCAAGAAGTGGTATGCATGAAAAAGAACCTGCTCCCCGAAACAGGGGAACAGGCTCCTGGTAGCAGCTTATTCCGAGTAAGAAGACTCCGAACGGCTTCTGATGCCAAACAGTCCCAGCAGTCCCAGCAGCCCGATGTAACTCCACCCGGTCCAGCCCTTGTCTGCTTTTTCCTGCGTTTGAGCCGCTAAAGATTTCATTGATGTTGGCGGTGTAAGTCCGTATGCCGCGGCATGTTGATTCATATCCGCCGTCTTATGCAGCCTTGCGTCTGCACCTGGCATGCCGAAAGGATTCGTGTGAAAAAACGTAGGCGAGCCTTGCTTGGCCGCTTCCCGGCTTTCAACTGTCGAGATCGTCTGCTGGTTATGCGGATGCGTGCGATAATGATGAGCCCCGAGCAGGGCGGTAATGCACAAAAAAGAAATCAAAGCCAGCTTCATAAATCGGGGGATCATGTTCCATACCTCCAAGCACTTAATTCAAAAGCAGCCTGTAAATGCAGGTAAGGTTATATTCCCCTTTGATCGAAAACTTATGTATGCGGTACATGCGGAGGGGAAGGTGCGCCATAGACCGAAGCGGCCTCCCCGTAATAAAAAAGAGGGCTATTCCTCAAGTAAATGCCCCTACTTGAGGAATAGCCCATTGTATTATTTGGTCACCGTGACTTGAACGGTTGTTCTCATGTTGGAATACGTAACCGTTATTCTCGCAGTTCCTTTGCCGGTTGCTTTGATGACGCCGTCCTTCACATCCGCGATCATAATATTGGATGATGTCCACAAAGCTGGCTTCGTGACATCTTCTTCCGATCCGTCCGTATAAGTGGCGAGAGCGGCAACTTTGGCCGTGCTGCCTTCTTTAAGCTCGATTTTGACAACATCGGTTTTCAAATATTTCAGCGAATCGATTTCCACAGGAATGGCAACCATTTTGCCGCCGAAAGATCCTGTAATCGTTGTTTTCCCTGAGCCTGTAGCTGTGAAAAGTCCATTTGTAACGGTACCCAGCTTATAGGCGCTTACTTTCCATGTGGCATCTGAGGTGACATCTTTGGTTGTACCGTTAGACAGCGTCGCGGTTAATTTCACTTGGACTTGATCGCCGCTTTTGGTCACGATGAACGACTTGTCTGCAACGAGTCCGGCTACGACGCCGATTTCAACCGGGATAGATACGGTTTTGCCGCCATAGGTAGCTGTGATCGTCGCTTTCCCTCGTGATACCGGGGTAGCGACCCCTTTGGATACTAGCACAATGGCACTGTTGCTGGTTTTCCACTCAGCCTCGCCTGTCACATTGCGCGTTGCGCCTGAGGAATCGGTGGCGGTAAGAACGATGGAGCGTGTTTCATTCAGGTCAAAAACCAGATTAGCTACACTCGCTGAAAGATCGCTTGCCATATCGACTTGGACAGGGACGGTTACCGTTTTGTTATCCAGCTGAGCGGTCAGCGTCGTTTCTCCGGAAGCGAGCGCCTTCACTTTTCCGCTGTCAACCGTGGCGGTTTTCGCATTACTGCTGGTCCAAATCACGTCGGAGGTAACATCTTTCTTCGTGTCATCGGTGTAAAGAGCTTCCGCTTTCAACGTTACTGTGTCGCCTTTTTTCATGATCAATTTCTCTTCGCTGACGGTCAAGCTTTTTAGAACGCCTACAGAGACTTGAACGACCGCAGAGCGCGTGCCATATTTGGCTGTAATCGTCGCTGCGCCGGTTGCAAGACCTGAGATGTCGCCGCCGCGCGCTTCGGCAATATCTTTGTTGCTTGTTGTCCACTCTGCTTTGTTCGTGACATCGACTTCTCTTCCGTCTTTGAAAGAAGCCGTTAACGTAATTTTTTCGGATCCGCCAATTTGTAAATTCACGATTTTCTTGCTTGGTTTAATAATGGAAGGGACATCGACTTCGACGGTAGTTGTCGTCGTTTTGCCGCCGTATTTCGCGGTTACTGTGGCGATCCCTGCCTTGTATGTCGTGATTTTCCCTTTCGTGACAAAAGCAATATTCTCATCGTCTACGCTCCAATCGGCGCTATCCGTAACGACTGCGCTTGTGCCGTCGGCATAAGTAGCGCGCAGGACCAGAAGCTGATCCTGACCTGTTTGCAAGGAAACGAGATCGGTATCAACAACCAAGCGGCGGGGAACTTCCACGTCCACGTTGGCCATCACTGCTTTTTCACCGTACTTCGCGTAAATCTTCGCCTCGCCAATAGCTAAAGCGGACAGCTTTCCTTTTGAAACTTGGACGATATTCTCGTCGCTGGATGCCCACTCTGCGCGATCTGTAATATCTTCTGTTTTTCCATCGGCATATGTCGCGGTTAATTTCAATTCACCGGTCGCATTTTTCTTCATAAGCAGATTCTGTTTATCCAATTCAAGTTTAAGGGCGCTGTCTACATCGACAGTAATCGTTGTGGACTTCGTACCGTAGGTTGCCGTCAGGCTTGCCGTACCTACGCCGTAACCCGTTATCGTTCCCTTGATGGCGTCGGCTACTTTCGCTTTGTCTGTCGTCCAGACGGCCTTGTCCGAAACATCGGCAACGGCGCCGTCCGGATAAGTCGCCATAATTTTAATTTTCTCCGTTCCGTTCAAAAGCAGCGATACGTTCGATTTCTCGGCGTCAATGCGTCTGACAACCTCAACATCGACGTCCAGGGTGAGAGATTGATTCATATATTTGATAGTGATCGTTGCGCTTCCGGGATTTTGTCCCTTCACGAGTCCGTTGGTTACAGTCACGATGGAGCTTGTATCCACGCTGTAATCGGCTTTGCTCGTGACATCCTCTGAGGTGCCGTCATCATAGTAGGCGGTGACCGCAACCTGCTCGGTGGCATTAAGGCGCAGATCGAGGGAACGTTTATCTTTGGTTAAGGATTTAACCTTTTTGCTTACATTGACATTTACAATTTCGGTCTTGCCCATATAAGTAGCGGTGATGACAGCTTTCCCTTCTTTTTTGGCCGTGACTACACCGGCATAGACGGAAGCTACATCTGTCGTACCGGAATTCCAATCCGTCTTGACCGTTGCATTCTCAGTAGACCCGCTTACGAAAATGGCGGTTGCCGTCAGATTCGCGGTATCCCCAACTTGCAGAGCAAGCTCATTTTTGTTCAGGACGAGTTTGGAAATCTCCTCGGCGGCAAAGGCGCTTCCAGCGATTAAAGATTGGCTGGCTAAAAGGAATGCGATGACCAAGGATAACCATTTGCTGTGTCTTAACTTCACGATCTAATCCCTCCGATATCGTTCCGTAATAAATTATGAATAAAAAACAGGGAACTTAGTTAATATCGGCATGTGGAGAGGTGAAATGAATAGCTGTCACAATATGTACCCATAATTTAACCTCCGGATGATAAATGACAGCGCATTTCTCCAAATGCAACTAAAAGCAATTAATAAAAATAAAACATATAAAATTAAGTTGTATTCATTGTTAACTTTCTCACCTGCCTGTATATTTAAAGCAGATAACTTATGGGGAGATGAGAAAAGTGGAGAGGTTTAAGGTGAATCACATCGTTGGAAATTTGAAAATTAGCATGAAAATATTGGCGTTGAATGTGCTGGCTGTTCTTTTCCTCATCATCCTGACGGTGACGAGCTTCTTTTTTCTCAGAGATATCAACAAAAAAGCGGAAATTATGTATGAAACCGATTATTTGCCGACAACTTGGATCAACGAAGTAGAGAGCAATGTTCATACCATGAACGATCGGCTTTTGGAACATATTTTAACACCGGACAACCACTATAAAGACGTTCTGGATAATGAGATGAACAAAACTCGCGTTAGAACCGAACAGTTGCTGAAAGATTACGAGGTATCCCTCGCTGGCGAACCCGTTGCGGAATTATGGATGTCCAAGCTGAGAGAGGCATTGACGGCTTACGAGGAAGATCAGCAAAAGGTTAAAGCTTGGTCTGCATCCGGCCAGACGAAAGAGGCTTATCTGTACTATAAAACACACATAAAAAGCCTGATGGAAGACATTAGCGGCTATGTGGACAGCTTGCAGCAAGACCGGTTGGAAACTTCAGAGGCGTTAAATAAAGAGCGCATTCAGCAGTATCGGCACTTGATCTGGCTGTTGATTACATCCTCGCTTGGTGCGATCGGCATTTTTTATGTGATCGGCAGATGGATCTCATCGCTCATTGTCAGACCGCTCAAAGCGATGCAAGAGCTTATGGCTGAAGCGGAAGCCGGGAATCTTTCCGTGGAAGCGGACGGTGCTGCCTGGAAGGACGAAGTCGGCATGCTTCAGCGTTCGTTCCAATCCATGCTGGTTAGCTTGCGGGCATTCATCGGGGATGTCCAGCAGGGAGCGCATGTCCTCACGCAGCAGGCTGAGCATTTCGCCAGCCATGCCGAGCAAAGCAAATTGGCCGCTGAAACGATTGCCGTTTCGACAGACGCTTTGTCGCAAGGCGTCCAAGAGCAAGCAGCGATTGTGACGGAGACTTTAGACACCATACAGGCTGTAAAAGATGAGATGGCCGCTATTCGCGGAGACAGCCGGCAGATGGCGCAGCTGGCAGAGTCGGCGGCAGACGCTTCATTCGCCGGAATGGACGCCGTTGCGACGATGAGGGAACGAATTGAACTCGTTTCCGACAAAGTGTTGGCGGCACGGACGATTGCCGATGAGCTGGGGCACAGCTGTGGTCAAATCAGCTCCATCATTAGCGTCATCACCGAAATTGCGAAACAAACGAATATGCTGGCGCTGAATGCTGCCATTGAAGCTGCCAGAGCGGGTGAGGCCGGCAAAGGATTCAGCATTGTGGCGGGCGAGGTGCAGAAGCTGTCCGGACAGACGAATGAGGCCGCGAAACAAATCGCACGGCTGCTGCATGAGATTGAGCACAAAGCAGGAAACGTGGATATGGCGATGAAGCAGGGCATGAAGCTGACGGAAGACAGTGTGAGAGCCTCGCAGCAGGTGAACGTTTCGCTGCTGTCGATGAAAGAGGCATTCGGCGGGGTGTTAATGAAAGTGGAGGATGTGAGCGAAGCGATCGCTCAAGTAACGGTGCGCAGCGATGAAGTCGTTTCGCATATGGAGCGCGTGACGGAGTCGGCGAATATGGGAGCTTCAGCGAGCCAGGATTCGGCAGCTGCCAATGAAGAGCAGCTCGCCATGATGGAGGAGATTTCAATCTCCTCCAGAACGCTGTCCGATATGGCTGGGCAGCTTCAACAGGCAGCTAACCGTTTCCGGGTGTAGCGAGCTTCAGCTCACGAACGTTTGACGACTTTGAAATTTTCTTCCAGCAGCAGCCAGTTTTGCGGGAATTTAAGTCCCAGCTTCCAGTAGCTGATGCCCCGTAAGCCAAGCTCCTTCAACAAACGAAACTTCGCTTGAATGGAGCGGGCGTCCTCGAACCAAACGGTATGCTCTTTGCCGGCATCGTCCCAATAATTGAAGTGCGGAGCCTGCGCCGTGTAATCGTACAGAATTTGCGCGTTGTATTTGCGCGCCAAATCAATCGCAGCTTGCGGAGAGATGGCTTTGGCGAAGGGGCCGCCTTTGACGTATGGAAGCGTCCAATCGTAGCCGTACAGATTTTGGCCCATCATCACTTTGGAGGCCGGCATTTCGCTAATGGCATACTCCAGCACTTTGCGTACGGGACCGATGGGAGATACCGCCATAGGGGGACCGCCGCTGTAGCCCCACTCGTACGTCATAATGATGACGAAGTCAGCGATTTGGCCATGCGCTTTGTAATCGTGAGCGGAGTACCACTCGCCGGCTTGGGCTGCGCTTGTTTTGGGCGCGAGCGCCGTGGACATCAGGTAGCCTTGCTGGTGGATTTGGTTCGCTGCTTTCCGCAGAAAGCGATTGTACGCTTCGCGGTCATCCGGGTAAAGATGCTCGATGTCGAAATGGATATCCTTGAAGCCAAGCTCCTTAGCCGTCGATAGAATCGTCTGCAGCAGGCGGTTTTGGACCGTTTCATCCGTGAGGATAATATGGCCGAGCTCCGCGCTGAACTGATCGCGCTCGAGATTGGTGACCACCATCATCAAGGTAGTCCCTTGCTGCGAGGCGATGCTTCGGAGATTGTCGAGCGGCGGATGCTGTAAAGTGCCGTCCCGCTTGATGCGGAAGGAGAATGGCGCTAAGTAGGTGAGATGCGGTGCCGCTTCCCTGGAAGCTTGAATCAAGGCGGGCGACACATCGTTCCCCCGCGGTTCCAAGTAAGCATTTACTTCTGCCTGCTTACGGGGAGTAGGCGGAATGTATAAGCGAAAACCGGCGGTCAGAGATTGATACTGGGTTAGTCCATTGACAGATGCAAGCTCTTGGAGGTCGAGACCGAGCTTATGAGCAATCGAATAGAGATTCTCGCCAGGCTGTACCCAATAGTACGAGCCTACGATTGGAATGACCAATGCCTGTCCGATCACCAGTGATTGGCTGGGCGTCATCTCATTGGCTGCTGCAATCGTATCCACGGATACACCATAAGTTTGCGAAATTCGATATAACGTCTGTCCTTTCTGGACAACGTGAATCTGCATGAGAGATTCCTCACTTTCTTTCGTAAGCAAGGTACCTGATCCGAGCCTACTTTTTTCTTTACCATATTCCAAATAAGCCGGATGGGTGTATGTCTATGCGCAAACAATTGTCGCGAAGAAATGCATATCTTACACACCAGCGAAGATAATAGAATAACTGGAAACTTATTCTACATAAGGATGCTGCACATGCCACAGAAACCCCGCCGTCAAATTGCCTTCGTCAGCTTAATGGGCATTACCCAGCTGCATTTGCGGAATCCCTATATCATAGCTTGGTGGTCTGCAGCTTTCCCCGGATTTGGCCACTTGCTGCTATCCAAATACTTTCGCGGCTTTATGCTCATTGGTTGGGAGATGCTGATCAACAGTCGGATGCATCTGAATGAAGCTATCGTGTATACCTTTACCGGGCAGTTCGACAAAGCCAATGAGGTGCTCAACATCCGGTGGATGTCTCTCTATGCTCCTGTTTATTTATTTTCCATCTACGACAGCTATCGCACCTGCGTGGATTTGAACCACCAATATGTACTTGCGAGGCGGGAAAACGCTCCGGTCGATTCGTTCAAAATGTCCGGTATGGAAATTAACTATCTGGATAAACGCTCCCCTTGGCTGGCGGTTGTCTGGTCTCTGCTGATGCCGGGGATGGGGCAGTTGTATACGCATCGTATCATTAACGCCTTCTTCGTCTTGGTGAATTGGATTGTTGTTTCCTATTGGTCCCATTTACTCGAAGGAATCCATTATCTTCTGTATTGGGATTTATCCAGAGTCAACAGCGTTCTGGACATGCATTGGGTCCTTTTTCTGCCTTCCATTTATGGGTTTGCCGTTTACGATGCGTATGCCAATACGGTCGAGTATAACAAGCTATTTGATCATGAACAGGCTGTGATGTTGAAAAATAGTTATCAGCCCTCACAATTTCCGTTTCCTAAATCATTGCTTCGAAAATGAGGAGGCTGCCATGCATGTCATAGCGTCATTTGAACACTCCATCTATTTGGAGCTGGCGATTACCGCTATCGAAGAGGCGGGTATACAGAAGGAGAATATATATGCGGTTCCGTTGCTGGAGCGGCCAGGTAAACCTAAGATGTTCGACAGTATCCACGGCTCGGATGGCATTAGTTTGTTCGATACCGGCACCGCCTTGGCCACGGCGTTCACGGTCATTGGCTCGACATACGGCTTTGTGTTAAAAGGCGGGGCCATCCTTTGGGGGCTGATTGGCGCAGCTGTGGGGTTTACGCTCGGGGTCCTTATTGATATGTGGCATAAAAAGAAGAAAGGCGAAAAATCGGCTGCTCCGGGCAAAAAAACGGAGGTGGTCGTCCTCGTCAATTGCACCAAGGAGGAGGCCAAGCACATTCAAACGACCTTCTGGGAGCATATGGCGCTAGGTGTGGCTGTTTGCGATTGAGTCATAGGCAGATCGAAGGGTACTATTGGTAAATAGTACTATTTGGAATGATTCCATTCTCCTATAATAAGTATCAAGAGCTAGCTACTACACGGTTGCAGCAGCAGCCAAGGAGGATTTACAAATGATACTCAATAATCGGAGACGGAACACATCGGCTTTTACTTTTATGGCATGGGCATCCTTTATCGGCGCTTTCCTAGCCATGTTCATAGGCATTTATACATTAGAAGAATCGCTGAGCGTAAAAGGTTATTTCGCCGTATGCGCCTTATTTCTGACAATGTCGGCGTTTGTGCTGCAAAAGGTCATTCGCGATAATTTAGAGGACGGCTACGATTCCCGTAAACGAAACACATCGGCCTTTACGTTTCTGGCATGGAGTTCTTTCGCGCTTGCGCTGCTGGGCATGTTCATCGGCATTATTAATCTCGAACAATTGCTTTCCGTAAAAGGGTATTACGCCGTTACAGCGTTATTTCTCACCATGTCCTCTTTCGTGCTCCAAAAGACCGTGCGTGACAATAACGATGTTGCACCGCTGCAACCAGCAGAGAAAAATGTCGAAGAGCTGTAAGTCAGAGCTCTTCTTTTTTTGTTTCGGGGATAAATGGAAGCAATTCGGGCATATTGGGAATTAGGACATTTAGGGCAGAAGGGCTGATAACCATGACAGTGGAACGAGTGATTTTGATCATGATCTGGGTGCTTTGCATCCTCCTCATTCCGGTCATGATACCGAAGCATCGGGCTCGGGAAGCTGTGCTGTTATTCCTGTCGACGCAAATGGTAACTTGGAGCATGAGCTTGCTGTTGGTCGAGTGGCAGGCTATTGAGAATCCGATCCGTGAATTTCCTGCGGCCTCCGGAAACAACTTCACGAATAACTATATATTTTTTCCGCTGGTCTCGACGCTGTTTGCGCTGCACTATCCAAGTCACAAACGAGTTGCGGGAAGGTTTTTTTATCACGTTCGCACCGTCTTGCTGCTGGGCATTTACTTAAAGCTGATTTCCAGCTATACGGAGCTTCTGGATTATCTTCATTTCGATATCTACCTTCACATGCTGCTCTTATGGATTGTTTTAAATGCGATAAGGAAATATGCGTCATGGTTTTTTCAACGGGAGATACGGAAGGAAGATATAGAAGGAAGGGCAGAACGGCGGTTATGAATGTTAAGGCGGACCATATGATTATCTTAGCCGTGTGGGTAATTTCCGTCATCGGAATGCTCCTCGTGCCAAAACGCGACCGACGTAAAGCGCAGGTTGCTTTTTTGTTTCAACAGTTTTTGAGCTGGATTCTGGGGCTAATCGTTGTGCAGAACGACTGGCTGGATTATCCGGTAAGGGAGCTGCAGCGCAATTACTCGAGCTTGACATTTGAATTTATCGGGTACCCGGTCATTGCCGTTTATTTGAATATGTACTATCCGAAGGTAAAAAAGGGCTGGAGGCGCTTCCTCTTCGTACTGGCATTTCCCGCAGCCATCACGCTGATTGAAGTGTTGCTCGAGCGGCATACCGAACTGATTGAATACCGCGTTTGGAGCTGGTACTGGACGTTTGTCAGCACATGGGCGACTTTGCAGCTTTCTCTTGCGTTTAACCGGTGGTTTTTCCGGGGGGACGGTGGGGTCTCTCGGCCGGAAGACGAAAAAGACTGTCCCTCAGGTCATATCTGACCTTTTGAGACAGTCTCATGCTGCGTCCCGTTAGCGGGAGTATAAAGGCAATTAAGAGTTAATCAGGTATTGATTCACTGTAGCCTTAATCAATTCCAAACGGCCGGATTGGTTCACGATGTTGTGGCTGTTTTCCAGGGCATAAGCTTCAAGCGTTCTGAAGTTTGCTTTGCCGGACACGATATCCGCGCCGATGCCGGATTTGAAGGAAGCGTAGCGCGTATCGAGAATATTGTCGAACACGCGGTCTTCGATCAGTTTGGCAGCGACTTGCAAGCCGCGCGCAAAGGAGTCCATCCCAGCGATGTGGGCGTACACCACGTCAATCGGCTCGAAGGACGTGCGGCGGACTTTGGCGTCGAAGTTCACGCCGCCGCTGCCGATTCCGCCTTCATTAAGCAGAATTTCGTACATCGCAAGCGTCGTCGAGTACAGGTCCGTAGGGAACTCGTCGGTATCCCAGCCGAGCAGCAGATCGCCTTGGTTCGCATCGATGGAACCAAGAACGCCGTTGATGCGGGCTACGCGAAGCTCGTGCTCGAACGTATGGCCGGCAAGCGTAGCGTGGTTAGCTTCCAGGTTTAATTTGAAATACGGAAGCAGATCATATTTTTGCAAGAAAGAAAGCGTCGTTGCCGCATCGAAGTCGTATTGGTGTTTGGACGGCTCTTTCGGCTTAGGCTCGATCAGGAATTGACCGGTGTAGCCGATTTCTTTGGCATAATCAACCGCCATGTGCAGGAAGCGGGCAAGGTTGTCGAGCTCCAGGCCAAGGTCGGTGTTCAACAGCGTCTCATAACCCTCGCGACCGCCCCAGAAAACGTAGTTTTCAGAGCCGAGTTCCTTCGCATGATCCAACGCTTTTTTCACTTGCGCAGCCGCATAAGCAAAAACGTCGGCGTTATTCGTCGTAGCAGCTCCGTGTACGAAACGCGGGTTCGTGAACATGTTTGCCGTGTTCCACAGCAATTTTTTACCGGTAGCTTGCATTTTTTCTTTGATCAGGGCAACGATCTCGTCCAGGTATTGGTTCGTTTCCTGTAATGTGCTGCCTTCCGGCGCAATGTCGCGGTCATGGAAGGCAAAGTAGTCGACATCGAGAATGTGCAGAAGCTCGAAGCAAGCGTCAACGCGCGCTTTAGCCAGCTCAAGTCCGGAATATTGATCCCAAGCGCGAATGGCCGTGCCGCTGCCGAACGGGTCGGAGCCGTTAGCGGAGAAAGAGTGCCAGTAAGCGATTGCAAAACGCATATGCTCGCGCATTGTTTTGCCTAAAATCACTTGGTCAGGGTTATAAAATTTAAAAGACAGCGGGTTCGTCGATGTGCGGCCTTCGTACTTGATTTGTTGGATGTTCTCAAAGTAGCTCATGAATTCAGCCTCCAAAAATGGAATAATAAATGCTTATGCAGTCATCATAACATCATTCATAAAGTTTGTAAATTCATTAAACAAACTTAGTTAGTGCGTGACGGAGCCTTTCGTGTTAAAATCAGTTCAATCACTTACAAAGATAGTAGAAAAGACAAGCTGTAGGAGCGGTGTGGGGGCTAGATATGAAGCAAACAGGCGATTTGAATTTAGTGAAAAAAATAAATAAATCCATCGTGCTCCACCATATTCGCACAGATTCGCCCATCTCCCGCGCGCGGATCGCGGAGATTACAGGGCTCACGAAAGCGACGGTATCCAGCCTTGTGAACGAGCTGATCGAAAGCAGCCTGGTCGATGAAATCGGTGCCGGCGAGTCCAGCGGCGGACGGAAGCCGATGATGCTCCTCTTCAACGGGACGGCGGGATACGCCATCGGTGTGGATCTGGGCGTTCATGATATCCTCGCTGTTTTGACAGACCTGACCGGTAAGGTTATCAGCGAAAAAAGAGCTCTGCATGACAACGCATCCGTTGAAACGGTCATTGAGCTCTTGAAAAAGACGATCCGCGAGCTGATCGGCAGCGCGCCGGAAAGCGCCTATGGGGTCATCGGCATTGGCATCGGTGTGCCTGGCATATGCGATGAGGACGGCAATCTGCTGTTTGCGCCGAATTTAGGTTGGGAGAATGTGCCGCTGCAGAAGCACATCGAAGATACGTTTCATATTCCCGTCGTCATCGACAATGAAGCTAACGCCGGAGCCGTTGGGGAGAAGCAGTTCGGCGCCGGGAAAGACACGGCTAATCTGGTGTATGTCTCTATCGGGATTGGGATCGGCGCGGGCATCATTATCAAAGGCGAGCTGTACCGCGGCGCGACCGGGTTCTCCGGCGAAATCGGGCATATTTCGATTCAGCATGACGGACCCAAATGCCGCTGCGGCAGCTTAGGCTGCTGGGAGCTGTATGCCTCCGAGCATGCGCTGCTGGAGCAAGCCCGTCAACAACTGGGCGAACCAGCACAGCTTGAAACGCTGCTTAGCAAGGCGGAAGCCGGAGACAAGACGGTGATCGCTCTTTTCGAGCGGCTGGGGTATTACCTGGGCGTGGGCGTCATCAACATCATCAACAGCTATAACCCCGAATTCATCATTCTCGGAGGCCGGCTGGCGGGTGCCGAGAAATGGCTGATGAAGCCGCTGCTGAACCTGTTGGAGAAGCGTTCTCTGCCGCATCCGCGAAAGCTGCTGAACGTGGAGTTCTCCCGGCTTAGCGACCGTTCGACCGTGCTCGGCGCGGCATCCTTTGCGGTGGCGAAGTTTTTTGCCTCGACGACCGTATCCGTGGACCGGAATTAACCGAAACGAACGTATTTTAGAAGAATATTGGAATTGACCATCCTCGCCGATCTTAGGTAAAATAAGAAAAGCTTAGCAGCAGGCTCAGGCTTGCTGCTTGTTGTTACTTACAATAAAGGACGGAAACTTGCGATGCTTCTGCGTTCAATCATCATTTGCTGCTACTTAATGGGAGCTTACTGGGCTTCTTATCATTTTCCATCGCTGAAGATGGTTTTTTATCCGACACTCGGTGCTTTCAGCTTTCTGTTCATGCATCGCGTGGATCAAATTAAAGATGTCGGCCGAATTACATTAGGCGCGATCGTTGCTGTAACGATCGGGAGTGTGATGTACAGTGTGAGTCACGGCGCGGTTTCTTTTTTCCTTACGGCCATTGTCACGATTTCTCTCATACAACTTCTCAAATGGAATGCAGCTCCGATTTTGGCGGTGTCGTTCGTTCCTTTTTTTGCGCATCCGACCTCGATTTGGGCTCTGCCATCTGCCGTTCTGGTTTCCCTGCTTGGTCTGATGGTATCCGTGTGGCTCATTGGGAAGGTGGAGCAAATGCCGGTTGTCTCCAAATGGTCGGAGGCCTTCGCGCTGCTCCGCAGCAAAGTGACGCCAACGTCTGTCAAAAAAGAACTGTAAAAAAAGCGATCAGCATAGTAAACTGCTGTCGCTTTTTCTTGTAAAGGAGGTTGAATATGAGGCTGCACAAAGGAGAGACGTTGTTCCGCCAAGGGGAATCAGGAGGCCTGTTCCGGCTCCAAAGCGGACTGCTCAAAATTGTCCGTGTCCACGAAGACGGCCATGCCACGCTCGTTAACATTATTGTGCCGGAAGAGACGATCCCGCATCATTCTTTGATCAGCCCCAAGCCCTACTATGGGACCGCAATTGCGCTCGTGGCTTGCGAAATTGAGATCATTCAGGCGGATGGGTGGTACCGCCAACTTGAGAGCAATCCTGAGCAATTCCGCATGATCGCCCAGCAGCTGCAGGATAAGCTTAGGATGATGCAGCAGCGCATCGATCAATTGACCGAAGTGACGCCTGCGATGAAGCTTAGGAAGCTGGAGCAGTGGGTACACAGCTATTTGGGCACCACCGTTTTGACCGATGTGTTAACGCAGGAAGAAATCGGCCAATTGATCGGGCTGCGCCGGGAGACCGTGAACCGCCTGTTGCGGGAGCAAGCCGCGAACTCCCCAAATCATAAACTGCCGGCAGGGCCGAAAAACTCATAATGCCGATCCTCTTCAGGAACTCCCCATTCGCGAAGCGCACTGTTTACAGTCTTCATGAAAGGAACGGGACCGCAGAAATAGAAGCTGGCCGATGGCGCAGGCACCACGCTTTGGAGCCAATCCAGACTCACATAGCCTTCTCTATGAAAAGCATTCTCTGCCCGGTCCGAAGCTGTCGGTTGATCGTAGCACCAATAAACGCTCACTGCCGGATACTGCAAGGCCAGCTCCTCAATGTGCCGCTTGAAGGCATGATGCCGGCTATTCTGAGCGGCATGGATGAACGTCACTGGGCGCTTCGGATTGGTGGCTGCCAACGTATACAGCATGCTAACCATCGGGGTCAATCCGACACCGCCGCTAATAAGAACGACAGGCCGGTTATCCTGCTGGTCCAGCGTGAAATCTCCGGCTGGCGCAGATAGCAGCAGCACGTCGCCCTCCGTTGTCTGCTCATGCAGAAACACCGAAACCTTGCCGGCGGGGCGGTCCGCTGCCACATCCTCCCGTTTTACAGAAATCCGGTAATGAGGCTTTCCTGGTCGGTCCGATAGACTGTACTGCCGAATATGCGTATGCTCGTCGCCGGGGATCTCGACTTTGACACTGACATACTGCCCTGGTTCAAATGCAGCGAGTGGAGCGCCATCCTCAGGCATAAGATAGAACGAGGTAATCACATCGCTTTCTTTCACTTTCCGTACGATGCGAAAACGTTTGAAATCCGCCCAACCGCCCTTCTGAGCTTCCGCCTGATGATACATATCCGCTTCAACTCCGATAAAAGCATCGGCGATGATGCCGTAGGCTTCGGCCCATGCTTGCAAAATATCCGGTGCAGCCGCATCACCAAGCACATCTTGTATGGCGGCGAGCAAATGCTGTCCGACGATTGGGTAATGCTCCGGCTTCACACCCAGGCTGCGATGCTTGTGCGCAATCTGCTTCACAACCGGCAAGATCGCTTCGAGCCTGTCGATATGCAGCGCAGCTGCATAAACGGCGTTGGCTAAAGCTGTTTGCTGCTTGCCTTGTTTTTGATTCGCATGGTTGAATATGTTCAGCAGTTCCGGGTGCGAGGTGAACAGCATGTCATAGAAGCGTTTCGTAATGGTTGTGCCATGTATCTCTAACACGGGAACCGTGGATTTAATGATGTCGATCGAACGTTGACTTAGCATGGGGACTCGCCTCATTTCAGAAAGTTTTGATGGGGATGAGGTAAGTATAGTAAAAGGCAGGGTGGCGAGGTGTGATTGTAATCACACGAAAAGACAACAATCTGTGTCTGTATGCACGTTCAGCCTTTCGCGATATACTAGAATGAAGAAAATTCCATATCCTTATAAGAGAATGGAGCGCTTCGATGCCTGACTGGTCTTATCATGCGATATTCAAACCGTTGTTGTTTCGTCTGCCGGCCAAGCTGGCAAGGAATCTCACTTTAAAGGCGATGGGCGGCTTAAGCCGTATGCCGGGCGGAACCTTCGTGATCAAAACGATGGGCCATTTCGAGCAGTCGCCCGTGCTCCGAGACGAAATCGCCGGCGTGCCGATCCCGTGCCCCGTCGGCTTGAGCGGCGCGCTCGATCCTCACGGCACAGCGCACAAAGCGCTCGCGCAGCTCGGGATCGGCTTCATCGAGCTCGGCCCCGTCACCGTGCGCGAGGTGCGCAGCGACGAGGCCATCGTGCGCGTCCCCGGGCAGGAAGCCATCGTGTACGCCGATGGCTATGCGAACGACGGCGCGGACCGCGTCGCCGCGCGCCTGCGCAAGGGCACGGGGCATCGCCTGCCGCACTTCGTGCGGCTGCGGCCGATGCCGGGCAGCTCGCCGCGCGAGGCGCTGCTTCAGCAGCAGGAGTTGCTGGAGAAGCTGGCGCCGTACGCGGCTGGCTTCTACATCGATGGCCTCGCCGAAGGCTGGCCACCGGACGAGACCTTGGCGTACCTCCGCGAGGTACGCCAGTTGGCAGCAGCAGCGGGCAAGCCGGCGCTGCTGTATGTGCCGCCGCAGCTGCCCGAAGGCATGCTGCGGGAGCTTGCCGCCCAGCTGCCGGGCTGGGGCGGGGTCGCCGTCGGCGAAGCGCTGCGCGAGGAGGGCAGCCGCCGCATCCGCGTTGGCGGGAGCGACGTCCTCAGCGCGCAGCTGAGCCTGATTCGCCGGCTCCGCTCGGCAGGGGCGGGCACGATCGTTGCGGCTGGCGCAGTCAGCCAGCCGCAGGACGCTCTGGAGCTGCTCACGGCTGGCGCGAATAGCGTGCAGCTGCACAGCGGGCTGGTATATGCCGGCCCCGGGCTGCCTAAACGAATCAACGAAGCGATCCTGTATGAACGCATTCATAAGACAGAAGAGCCCCGGCCGCCGTCTTTTTGGGCGAATTGGGGCTGGATGAATCTGCTTGGCCTCAGCATGATGATTGGCGGTGTGCTGGCATGGCTGATCGCCTCCACCAGCGTACTTTTACCTTACGATGAAACCTTTCTTGGCGTGAGCCGAAGTGTCATAAATCGATTTAACGGGCATATTATACATTTCATGTCCCATGACCGTATCACCTTAGCGGGGACGATGATTTCAATCGGCATTTTTTATAGTCAGCTTGCCAGGCACGGCCTGCGTTTTGGCTTGCACTGGGCGCGCACTGCGCTTATGGCTTCGTGTACGGTCGGCTTCAGCAGCTTTTTTCTGTATCTCGGCTACGGTTATTTTGACCCGCTGCATGCTGCTGCGGCCGCAGTGCTCCTTCCGATGCTGCTGCTCACGCTGCGCGGTTTGAAGGACTCCCCCTCGCGCAAGCCGCCAGGCGTGCGAAATGACAAGGTCTGGCGCCGGGCCCAATGGGGGCAATGCTGCTTCGTTGTGCTTGGATTCGGCCTGGCGGCAGGAGGGCTGACGATCGCTTTCGTCGGAATTACGAGCGTGTTCGTGCCGACCGACTTAGCCTATCTCGGGGTGAGCGCCGGGCAGCTTGCCGAGTGGAACGAGCGCCTGATTCCGCTAATCGCGCACGACAGGGCGGGCTTCGGCGGGGCCTTGTTTTCGCTGGCGGTCGCTATCACAGGTTCAGCGCTTTGGGGAGTGAACCAAGGCGAAAGCTGGCTGTGGTGGACGTTTCTGTGGGGCGGGATACCGGGCTTCGCTGCCGGATTGCTGGTTCATTTTCATATCGGTTATACGGATTTTATTCATTTGCTTCCTGTTTATATAGCTGTACTGCTGTACGCGGCTGGTCTGTACCTGATGCATCCTTTCCTGGTTCGGGGGGCAGGCAAGGGGACGGAAACAGATGCAGCGACAGCGGCCACGGCAACGACGGAACCAATTTAACCTAAAGGCGGGTGCGGCTAGATGGAGAAAATAGCCCTTATTTCAGATATCCATGGCAATATGCCTGCATACGAAGCGGTGATGAACGATATTCAGGAGCGGAAAGTAACGCAAATGATTTGTCTCGGAGACCTCGTCGGCAAGGGCCCCCACTCCGAGCAGATCGTGGACCGCGTGCGGGCAACCTGCGATACGGTTATTCGAGGAAATTGGGACGATTTCATCGGGAACAAAACGACAGACCCGGTTTTGCTTTGGCAGCAGGAACGGTTGGGGAAAGAGCGGATGGCGTATTTGAAAGGGCTGCCGTTTTGCTGCGAGTTTTGGATGAGCGGCAAGTTCGTAAGGTTGTTTCACGCTTCGCCGCGAAGCGTGTACGAGCGCATTCAGCCGTGGGATTCCATGGAGAGCAGGCTCTCGATGTTCGACTCCTCTGAAGCTTGCGGGGCGCAGCGGGAAGCGGATGTGGCGGGCTATGCCGATGTTCACAATGCTTTCCTGCAAATTCTCAAGGGACGGATGCTGTTCAATACGGGGAGCGTCGGCAATCCGCTGGATATGACGCAAGCTTCCTATGTGCTGTTGGAAGGGCATTATGCCAGCGAGCAGCCGGGTACGTTCAATCTCCAGCATGTGAGAGTTCCCTATGACATCGAGCTTGCTGTCCAGCATGCCAAAGATGAGCAGATGCCTGACGCGGAGGCTTATATTTTGGAGCTGCGGTCGGGGCAGTACCGGGGGCGGAAGAAAACAAGCGGAGGTTAGACCGCTTTGCGTTTTGCTAGATAACTGCACAAAAAAGGAGCCTCCTAGGCTCCTTTTTTGTGTTAGAAGCTTTTTGCCAGCGCTTGCGCCCGGGAGATCGCTTCTTCTTTGATTTGCTGCGCCTTGTCAGGGAACTGGTTATGTCCTTCCACAAAAATCCCCTGGAAATCGGTAATTCCGAAGAATCCCATAATAATGCTTAAATAGCGATGCCCCATTTCCATAGCTGCTGCGGGGCCTTCCGAATAGATGCCGCCCCGGGCTTGGATATGCAGCGCTTTTTTGCCGGGAAGTAAGCCGACAGGGCCGTTTTCCGTGTATTTGAACGTTTTCCCGGCTGTACACAGCGAATCGATATAAGCTTTCATAATAGGAGGAAAAGAGAAATTCCACATCGGTGTGACAAAAACATACTTATCCGCCGCAACAAACTGATCCGTTAATTCGCCGAGCCGGGCTACTTTGGACTGTTCGTCTTTGCTGAGCGAGGAAAAATCCTGACCGCCCCGTAATTTCCCCCATCCGCTAAAAACATCGGCATCGATGTGCGGGACCGAAATGCTATACAAGTCGACGGGGATGACTTCATCGTTAGGATTGGCTTCCCGGTAAGCATCGATAAAAGCTTTCCCTACAGCCATGCTGTAGGATGTTTGATGATCGTGAGGGTGCGCGGTAATGTGTAAAATAGTTGCCAAGTTCGTCCATCCTCCCTAATGTGTGCTGCGCTTTTCAAGCCTTTTTAATGTTCATAGAACGGGAGCAAACTATACGAAGCGAATTATGGATGGATTTTTGCCGAACCTTGGAAGGACCTTGCCAAAATATCGTTGCTAAAATTGTAAAGCTCTGTGCATTGAGCGCAGGCTCCTTTTGGTATATGATGAAAGACGGTGCATTTTGCCCTTGAAATCGTATATTCAGGATCTACCCAATAAATTTATATAAAGTGAGATGGATGAAAAGATGAAACCTAAGGATTTACTCTATAAAATGCCGGCAGAATGGACGACGCATGAACGTACTTTCATTTCCTGGCCTGTACAAGCCTCCATGGTATACCCGGAAGATCATGCCGTTGTAACAAAAGGCTATGCGGATCTGGCCAAGGCCATCGCCGAGTTCGAGCCTGTCACTGTGATCGTCAATCCTACGGATGCCGAGCAAGTAAAAGCGATGTTTACAGAGTCTAACGTAGACTTCTTGACGATTGAGCATAATGACGCTTGGTTCCGCGATAACGGCCCAACCTTTTTGCTGAATGAGCAGCAGGAGCTTGCCGCGGTGAATTGGAAATTCAATGCATGGGGCGGCAAATATGCGCCTTGGGATTTGGATGACAACGTAGCTCCGCAAATTTTGGAGCATCACGGCGTGAAGCGTTTTGACGCTCCGCTTGTTATGGAAGGCGGCTCCATCCACGTCGATGGGGAAGGCACGCTTTTGACAACAGAGGAATGCTTGCTTAATACGAACCGAAACCCGGAGTTAAGCCGCTCGGAAATCGAAGAGCTCGTGAAAAATTTCGTGAACGTCGAGAAAATCATTTGGCTGAACAAAGGGCTCGACGGCGATGAAACGGACGGCCATGTCGATAACATCGCCTGCTTCGCTGCTCCAGGCAAAATTATTTTGCAAGTATGCAACGACCCATCGGACGCGAACTATGCCATCACACAGGAAAATCTGGAGATTCTGCGCAATGCGACAGATGCCAAAGGGCGTTCCTTCGAGATTATCCAAATCGAACAGCCTCCGATCACGTTTTTTGAGGAGCAGCGTTTGACTTTGAGCTATTTGAATTTTTATTTCGTTAACGGCGGCATTATTTTGCCGGTGTTCGGCGGGACTGCGGAAGAAACGGATCGCAAAGCGGAAGAGGTGCTGAGCGCGGCGTTCCCGGATCGCAGAATCCGCAAAATCAACGGAATGTCCATTATCAAAGAGGGCGGCAACGTCCACTGCACAACGCAGCAAATGCCTGCCGGCAAGAAAGGGTGATTGATCGTGAGAAACGTAAAAGTAGCAGCAACGCAAATGAGCTGTTCCGATAACATTGAAGAAAACATTCGCAAAGCCGAGGCCCTGGTTCGTCAGGCGGCAGCGAAGGGTGCGCAAATTATTTTGATTCAGGAACTTTTTGAGACGCCTTACTTCTGCCAAAAAGAAAAGTCCGACTACTACCGCTACGCCACGGAGCTGGAGCACAACAAAGCGGTCAATCATTTCCGTGAAATTGCCAAAGAGCTTCAAGTTGTATTGCCGATTTCTTTTTATGAGAAAAAGAATTATGCACGCTACAACTCGCTGGCTGTGATTGACGCCGATGGCCAAGTGCTTGGCACTTACCGCAAAAGCCATATCCCGGACGGTCCGGGGTATGAGGAGAAGTTTTATTTTAACCCTGGGGATACCGGCTTCAAAGTGTGGAAAACCCGCTACGCCAAAATCGGCGTCGGCGTTTGTTGGGACCAGTGGTACCCGGAAGCTGCGCGCGTAATGGCGTTGATGGGCGCTGAGCTGCTGTTCTATCCGACCGCAATCGGCTCCGAGCCGCAGGACGGTTCCATCGATTCGAAGGATCACTGGCAAATGTGTATGCGCGGACACGCCGCGTCGAACCTGATGCCGGTTATTGCATCGAATCGCATCGGCAAAGAAGTAGACGAGGATTCCAGCATCGACTTCTACGGATCTTCCTTCATTGCAGGCCCGCAGGGCAATATGATCGAAGAAGCAGGCCGCACGGAAGAAACCGTGCTCGTCGCTGAATTCGACTTGGATCAGCTGGAAGTTCAGCGGATCGAGTGGGGAATTTTCCGCGACCGCCGTCCGGATTTGTACAAAAAAATTGCTACTTATGATGGAGATCAAGTGCTGTAATTCATGATTGGCTCTCGATCCCATATCAGGTGTAAATTTAACCATCATAGGGCTGCTCCTTAGGGGCAGCCTGTTTGGTGTTGTTGCTGTTGTTACCGCACCACAACCACGCCAACTCCCCAGATTACCCTGAATTACTCTAACTCCCTAGCTCTCCCCAATTGTCTATTTTACTCATCACCCTGACCACCCGACCATTCGGCTACCCGAACAGCCCCAACAGCCTCAACACCGCCAACACCGCCAACACCCCAACACCCCAACACCCCAACAC
>NZ_JBYTBS010000021.1:0-102984 GCF_058789495.1 Paenibacillus sp. FW126-R14
TAATTGGGCACGTACGGATCTGTGAGGGGCAAGGGGCACAATCCAAGACGGAAAGGCCCCGCCTACTCGACTATTTTGCTGGAAACAGCCATTTAAAAGAGGGAAAGGGAACTAGGGGCCGCTATTTCATCACTTCGAGCAGATATGTAGATCATTGTGGGGAAATAAGACCTTGCAGTTCTCCTCGGCTTCTTGAAATTCCTCTTTTTGCCGAAATAAGGGAATCGAGTTCCCAAAGTATGGGTATCTACCTGGCGAAGCTCCCGTCACGAAATGGAAGGAGGTTTGTTCAGCCAGCCGAGCAGTCGTAATGGGGAGTTAGCTCACTCTCGGTCCTCACTGACGGACAGAGGGGCTCTTATTTGATGGAAAAGGACATCTTCCAACATAACACGGACACCACTGCTGTTATTTGCTCACTGGGGGCTAATCTCGCCACGAAATTGGCAAATAAGGACTCTGGTGTCCTTTGGCAGAGTGACACGTTGCTTTCTGCGAAGATAACGGCCTTTGTGTCCGTAGCATGATGAGCCTTTATCTGGTTTTTCCAAGGCAGAAAACTCCCCGCATTTGAAACCGCCACCTAGGCATCCCTTCTACAAATAAAGGGCTGCCGGCATCATGCCGGACAGCCCTTTCGTATGTGATCAATTAGATGAAGAACGCACTGGAAATAATAACTAACAAAATGAATAATACCAAAATTGCTGCCGCAGAATTATAACCACCAGCTGCATGACTCATTCAAAATCACCCTTTCGTTCCTAAAAGTCTGTTCGTTTGTACTTACAGTGACAGCATATGGCACTGCCCACAGAAAGGAATGGGCTGGCAGGGCTAATTGGAATGATTGTGCTCCTGTACCTGTCTGATACATAATTTCAGAAGAAAATGTGCTACAATGGAAGGATGATTTTGATTAAGGTGAGGAGAGAAAGACAATGGCCGGTACGGCGAATGAAATAGCGGAATGGATGTTGGAGAAGTTGAAGTCTGCGGGGATTTTACACCAGAAAGAAGCGGTTGACTATATTATCCGTCATTACGGGGAATCCTTTATTTATGTTAATGAAAATGGGAATCAAGCGATTTCTAAAGAGGTCAAGAAAATTTTCAAGAAATTGCATGGCGGCAGAGCTGCTTGGGAGCGCGATGGCTTTTTCTGGGGATGGCATTAATTGGAACGTCTCTGCATAGCAGAAACTGCTTTCCAACCACATACTACGCTGAGGCCGCGTTCAAACAGGCATCAGCTTTTTTTGTACGTTTTTCCTTAAAAAAATGTCAATAATCCAAGTTGCTAAAACATAGAATTCATAATAAGATAAGGATAAGAAGATAAGTTGTCTGAATATTTAAATAAAACAAACGCATCAATTATGGAGGGGATTGCCGTGAGTAAGAGTCATGAAGTGGAGTACTGCAACCTAGAGTTACGATTTGATCGCCGGCTAATCCGGAACTTCATTAAAGCGCTCATTCAAGAAGGTTATTCTCTGTATTGGAACGAAAGCGAGCTGCAGTTCATCATTTCCATTCGAACAGGACGCAAGCTGATTAAGCTGAAGTTTGAGCGAATCGGCGAAAAGTATAAAATCGTGGGCAATTATTCGTTCAAAGACGAGAAGCTCGCGGAAATGATGGAAAAACTAATAGGCGATACACGCGGTCATGCCGTAGTCAAAAGATTTAAGGACCGGCAAATTCTCATTGAGAATATTATGTTCGGTGAAATTATTCGCATGGTGGAAATTAGCGGCATCGAACATAAAGTGCTGTATCAGAAGGAGCCAGCCGTGACAGTAGAAGAAGTCATGCAAGCGCTGCGATCCAAGCGGACCGATGAGCGAATTCCTATTTTACGCATGGAACTCGATTATGAACTCGCCACTTTACACGATGCAATCGCATCAGGGGATGCCAAAGCCATTATGGCGAGTAAGACGAAGCTCATTGAAATGCGTCAAGAAATGCTCTTATTGGAGATGTGAGAATGAATAGTGGATTTGAATAAGAAGAGAGTCTGTATTTATACATACGGGACTCTCTTTTGTGTGTTTGCCGCACTTTTTTGAACAGCGGTCTTGTGAAGCCGGCAGGATTCGTTTATAATTTAATTCATAAAAGTTAAAGCGCTTTAACTTTCGAATGTTGTAGGAGTGGTTTCATCGGTGAAAGTCAGTATATTCGATGTTGCGAAGAAAAGCGGTCTCTCCGTTGTAACGGTTTCCAGGGTTATCAATGGAGCGGGTACCGTGAGAGAGAACAACCGGCAGCGCGTGCTGCAGGCGATGAAAGAGCTGGACTACCATCCCAATGCGGCAGCTCGCAGCTTGGCTCGAGGGAAGACCGGCGTTATCGGTCTTGCGATCACGACGCTCAACGATTCATTCTTTGATGCCGTGGTCAAAGAAATAAACGAACGGCTCGCCGAAAGCGGGTATTTTTTAGCGCTATCCATTTCGAACGACGTATTTTCCTCCTTTGAAAATTCATTGTTTCAAGAGGACCGCGTAGACGGACTGATGATGCTGTCGCCTACCAATGAAGAGGCTTATGTAAAGGAACTGCAGAGGAAGAAGATGCCTTTTGTCTTGATGGATAATCAGCATTTGGACAAAGCCGTCTCCTCCGTCATTGTGGACAATTTCAAAGGCGGATATGAAGCTACGAAACATTTGATTGAGCTTGGGCATACCGAAATTGCTCATATTCGCGGTCCTGAACCGTTTATGAGCAGCCGTGAAAGGCAGCGCGGATATTGTCAAGCGATGAAGGACGCCGGCATTATTGAATTGTGGATCGAGCAGGGGCAATTTGCTGTCGCATCCGGTTATGAAATTGCGGAAAGATGGCTGCAAGCCGGCAAGAAGCCGACGGCCGTGTTTGCCGCGGACGACTACGTTGCCTTCGGTATAATCGATGCGTTTAAGAATAATGGCCTGCAGATTCCAAAGGACCTTTCGGTAGTAGGCTATGATGATCAAATCTTCGCTGCGGAGTTTCGTCCCAAGCTCACCACGGTGCGTCAACCGTCGGAGCAGCTTGGCAAGGCAGCCGTAGATGAATTGCTCCGCCTTATTGACGGCACGGCTGAAGGGCATCAAACGGTCGTGCTGGAACCGGAAATTGTGGTGAGGGAAACGACAGCCCGAATCTATAGCTGAAAGACATTAAAGAAATTAAAGAAATAAGGAGCTCACGAACCATGAATTATTATTTGGGTGTAGATGCCGGCGGAAGCAAGACGTACACGCTTGTAACAGACGAGCGGGGGCATATACTCGGCAAAGGGCATAGCGGGAACGGGAATCATCAGATTAACGCTTCGCAAGCGGAGGCTAATATTCGCAGCTCCGTAGAGATGGCTTTGACTCAAGCGAAATTGTCTCGTCAAGAGATTGCGTTTGCCTTTTTCGGCTTGGCGGGTGCGGATCGTCCCATCGATTACGAGGTGCTAAGACCTATGATCGGGGACATGGGCTTTCCGCATTATGCCATCGCTTGCGATACGATGATCGCGCTAAGGGCGGGAACGTCGCAGCCTTTCGGCGTTGTGCTGATTTGCGGGAGCGGGACGAATAGCGCCGGCAAAAACCGGCAGGGTCAATTTTTTCAATGCGGCGGCTTCACCTATAAGTTCGGCGATTTCGGCGGGGGCGGCACATTGGCGGTCGAAGCTTTCAGGTCTGTTATTCGGGCTTGGGACGGCAGAGAACGGCCGACGCTGCTGACGGAGATGCTGCTGCAAGAGCTGGGCTACAGCAAGGTTGACGAGATGTTTGACGATTATATGGATCACAATAAACCGATTCCGCTGCACATTGTCAAACTCATCTTTAAGGCTGCGCAGCAAGGCGACGAGGTTGCGCTCCGAATTTTGCAAGCGCAAGGCGAGGAGCTTGGCAAATCTGCCGTTGCGGTCATTAAGCGGCTTGGCATGGAACAGGAAAGCTTCGACATTGTCCTTGCGGGCAGCGTTGTGATGAGAGGCGAGGGCCCCTATGTGCTTGAGTATATCGAACGGGCGGTAGGACAAGTTGCGCCTAAGGCGTCCATCGTGAAGCTCGCTGTCGAGCCGGTGGTCGGAGCCTTATGGCTTGCCATGGAAGCAGGCGGACAGCCGTTGAAGCCGGACGTGTACGAAGCGCTCCGAAACGTATCCGATTACAATGCCATACTACTATAAAGATTAGGATGTGAGCTTACTTGAGAGACGCATTGAAAATAGCGATCATTGGCGGAGGTTCGTCTTACACGCCGGAAATTGTGGAAGGCTTTATTTTGCGGTATGCGCAGCTTCCTGTGAAGGAATTATGGTTAGTGGATGTTGAGGAAGGGCGGCATAAGCTGGAGATTGTCGGGAACTTGGCCAAACGAATGATCGAAAAGTCGGGCCTTCCGATTGATGTCCATCTAACGCTGGATCGCAGGAAAGCGATTGAGAACGCAGATTTTATTTCTACCCAAATGCGCGTAGGTCTTCTGGAAGCCCGGAAATGGGATGAGCATATACCGAACAAGTACGGAATCATCGGGCAGGAAACAACAGGTCCGGGCGGTATGATGAAGGCGCTGCGTACGATTCCTGTGCTGCTTGATATTTGCAAAGATATCGAGGAGCTCAGCCCGAACGCATGGCTCTTGAACTTTACGAATCCGGCCGGCATGGTGACCGAAGCGATTCACAAATACTCGAAGGTCAAAAGCATCGGTCTATGCAATGCGCCCATCGGTTTGCACAAATGGTTGATGAAAAAATATGACGTGCAGCCCCAGCAGATTTATACGGAGTTTGTCGGCTTGAATCATTTGCATTGGGTGACCCGCGCCGAGATTAATGGGGAAGACAAGCTGGGCGAGCTGCTGGACCGCCGAGAAGAATTCAGCGGCAAGAACGTGCCGGCCACCGAATGGGATGCCGATTTCTTGCGTTCCTTGCAAGCGTTGCCTTCGTACTATTTGAAGTATTTCTATATGACGGACATTATGGTGCAGGAACAACTGGCTTCCATGAAGGCGAACGGGACTCGGGCCGAAGTGGTGAAACGCGTCGAGGATGAGCTGTTCGAGCTCTACAAGGATCCGAACCTGCAGGAGAAGCCGAAGCAACTGGAGAAACGCGGAGGCGCTTATTACTCGGAAGCGGCAGTTAACTTGATGGATTCTCTTTACAACGACAAGCACGACATTCAGACGCTCAATGTGATGAACGGCCATATGATCGACTTTCTGCCAGTGGATGCCTG
This sequence comes from Paenibacillus sp. FW126-R14, assembly GCF_058789495.1. Classification (NCBI taxonomy): domain Bacteria; kingdom Bacillati; phylum Bacillota; class Bacilli; order Caryophanales; family Paenibacillaceae; genus Paenibacillus; species Paenibacillus sp. FW126-R14. The sequence continues at coordinate 5,250 of NZ_JBYTBS010000021.1, forward strand.
CATTGAAGTGAACTGTCTTGTGACCGCCCAAGGTCCTGTTCCGATCGGACTGACGAAAGTGCCGGAACATGTCAAAGGCCTTATGCATGCGGTCAAAACGTACGAGGCTCTTACGATCGAAGCTGCGGTTACGGGTAGCAGAGATTTGGTGCTCCAAGCCCTCGTTCATCACCCGTTGGTGCCGTCCGTAGGGGTGGCCAAAACGCTTATGAATGAAATGCTGGAGAAGAATAAGCCGTATTTGCCTAATTTTTTTGCTTAAAATAAAGAAATGCCGCTCCCTGCGAAGGGAGTTTTTTTATTGTAAAAAGACTATTGTTAACGTGTGCATAGTTATGATATGCTTCTAGTAGAGGTGAAGGAATGAGCGTAACCATTAAGGATATAGCTAAACTTGCGGGTGTGTCTCACACCACTGTTTCCAGAGCGCTCAACAATAGTCCGCTAATTCAGGAAGAAACGAAAGAACGTATCCGTCTCATTGCCGAACAGCTGGATTATACGCCCAATTACAGTGCCAAGAGTTTGGTGCTCGATCGTTCGTATAATTTGGGTCTGTTCTTTACCACACTGAGTAAAGGTACTTCTGCCGGCTTTTTCTATGAAGCAATCCGTGGTGTGAACTCGGTTATTCAGGACCGGTACCAACTGATTGTCAAAGGAATTGATGACTACACGAGCTTTCAATCGATTACCCGCAAAAGCTTTGACGGGATCATCGTTGTCTCGCAAAGCGATGACGATCAAGCCATCATTGATCATATCGCAGGTAAAGGCATCCCGCTCGTCGTCCTCAACCGGCCGGTCTCTACGGCAGGCGTGTTGAACATCCTTTCGGACGAAGAACAGGGCGCATTTCTGGCATGTTCCTATTTAATTGAACAAGGTCATACGCGCATTGCGCTGATTGAGGGCCGCAAAGGCTTCAAATCCGCCCAGAACCGGAAAGACGGCTTCGAAAGAGCGATGAAGCATTACGGGATGAGCATTCCCTCCGTATACCGAATGCCGGGCTTATATGATCTAGAGAGCGGCCATAAGGCGATGCAGCAATTTTTGGCCTTAGAGGAACGACCGACCGCTGTCTTTAGCTGCAATGACGAGATGGCGTTAGGGGCAATGAAAGCGATATCGGAAGCCGGGATGCAGGTGCCAGCGGATATTTCCGTTGTTGGCTTTGATGATACGGTTTTTGCCGCCTACGTGACGCCGGCTTTAACAACCGTCCGCAGGCCTATTGAACAAATCAGTAAAGAAGGCGCCGTACGGCTCCTTGGAAATATTGAGAACAAACAGCACGAAACCGAGCAGGTGCTCTTGAAGACAGAGCTCGTCGTGCGGGAGTCCGTAAAGAAGCTGTCAACATAAAGAAAGAGGGAATAGTCGATGAGCGTTTTGAGAGAGCTGTTAAAGGATATTCCGATCCCGCAAATGGTGAAGATCCGCCAGAAATTTGACCGTACGATTTTGGAGAATCCGGAGCAGGAACTGGCGGATAAGCTTGCCAGCAGCGGCGTGATGGAGACCATTCTTCCAGGCCAGCAGGTTGCTGTTGCCGTAGGCAGCAGGGGCATTGCGAACATTGCGGGGTTTACTAAAACGACGATCGACGCGATTAAGGCGAAAGGCGCATTCCCGTTCATCGTGCCCTGCATGGGAAGCCATGGCGGTGCGACGGCCGAAGGACAAACGGAAGTGCTGCTGCACTTCGGCATCACGGAAGCGACGATGGGCGCCCCGATTCGCTCTTCGATGGAAGTCGTTAAAATTGACGAACTGCCTAACGGTTTGCCGGTTTATGTAGATCGTATTGCTTCTGAAGCGGACGCCATTGTCGTTATCAACCGCGTGAAGCCGCATACAGCGTTCCGCGGTCGTATTGAGAGCGGTATCATGAAGATGATCGCGATCGGGCTTGGGAAGCAAAAAGGCGCTGAAGCTTGCCACCAGCTTGGTTTCAAGTATATGGCGGAAAATGTGCCGGCGATGGCCAATCTCATGATCCAGAAGCTTCCGATCGTGTTTGGCGTAGCTCTGGTCGAAAATGCTTATGACGAGACTTGCCGTGTGGAAGTGCTGCCGGCGGCTGAAATCGAAGAGCGCGAAGAGAAGCTGCTGATTGAGGCGAAAGCGCGTCTGCCTAAAATTTTGTTCGATGAAATCGATGTGCTGGTTATTGATTATATTGGCAAAAATATTAGCGGCGACGGCATGGACCCTAACGTGACAGGCCGTTATCCGACGCCTTATGCGCACGGTGGACCGGATGTTGCGAAAATGGTCGTGCTGGACCTGACGCCGGAAACAAAAGGGAACGCAAACGGCGTAGGCACAGCTGATTTTACGACACAGCGCTTAGTCGATAAAACAAACCTGGAATTTACCTATGCCAATGGGTTAACGTCGACGGTATGTGCGCCAACGAAAATTGCCACTACCCTGGAGAATGACTATTATGCCATTAAGGCGGCGGTAAAGACCTGCAACATTTTAGATTATACGACTTGCAAGCTGGTTCGGATTCAAGATACGCTTCATCTTGGCGAAATCGAAATTTCCGTGAATTTATTGGACGCAGCGCGCGTTCACCCGGATATTGAGATTTTGACGGAGCCCTATGAACTTTCATTTGACGCAGAGGGGAATATTAGCAAATGACAGACCGACAAAGTACCCTCAAGCCCTACATCATTGCGGCTGACATCGGTACAACAAGTACGAAAACGCTCGTAATTTCGCGCGAGGGGAAAGTTCTGGGATCTCACTCCATCGAATATCCCCTCTTTACCCCGACCCCTGACCGGGCGGAGCAGGATCCGGATCAAATTTTCGATGCGGTCGTGCAAGGCATCGGCGAAGTCGTTCGCAAGGCAGGCGTTACGCCTGACCAAGTGCTCTGCGTCTCCTTCAGCTCAGCTATGCACAGCCTTATCGCCGTGGACAAGAACACGAAGCCGCTGACGGCTTGTATTACATGGGCGGACAATCGCAGCTCGATGTATGCGGCGGAGTTAAAGCGCAGCGGTCTCGGGCAGCAGATTTATTCCCGAACCGGCACGCCGATTCATCCGATGTCGCCGCTGCTCAAGCTGATGTGGTTCCGTGACAACGAACCTGGGCTAATGAATGAAGCGCACAAGTTCATCGGCATTAAAGAGTATGTGTTCGCGAAGCTGTTCGGCCGCTATCTGATTGATCATTCGCTGGCCAGCGCCACGGGATTGTTCAATCTGGAGGATCTGGATTGGGACGCGGAAGCGCTGGGTCAAGCCGGTGTAACGGCGGAGCAGCTTTCAGAGCTCGTACCGACGACATATCGCGTTGAGGGTCTATGCGCTGAATACGCCGCTGCGATGGGCTTGTCTCAGGATACGCCGTTTATCGTCGGGGCATCCGACGGCGTCTTGGCGAACCTAGGCGTTGGCGCATTCGAGCCTGGCGTCGTGGCCGTCACCATCGGCACAAGCGGCGCCGTGCGCAGCGTTGTGACCAAGCCGCAAACGGACCCGGAAGGCAAGCTGTTCTGCTATGCGCTGACCGAGAAGTTTTGGGTCGTTGGCGGACCGATCAACAACGGCGGCATTGTTTTCCGCTGGGTGCGCGATCAAATCGCCACCGCGGAGTCCGAAGAGGCGCGCCGTCTGGGCATGGATCCTTATGACTACTTAACGGAGCTCGCTTCGCATGTGAAAGCAGGCTCTGACGGGCTGCTGTTTTTGCCGCTTCTTTCCGGCGAACGGGCACCGTATTGGAATGCGAACGCCCGGGGAGTCTACTTCGGCCTTTCGCTTAGCCATCAGAAGAAGCATATGATTCGCGCAGCGCTGGAAGGCGTCATGTTCTCCATCCAAGCCGTCGCCACGTCGCTGGAGCGGATTATGGGACCCGCGGAAGTGATTCGCGCTTCCGGAGGCTTTGCCAGATCTGAATTCTGGCGCCAGATGATGACGGATATGCTGGGGACTTCGGTTACCGTGCCTGATTCCATCGAAAGCTCGGGAATTGGGGCTGCATTGCTAGGTTTGCTTGCCATGGGTGAGATTGACGATCTATCCCATGCGCACAATTGGATTCAGGTTGGAACGGCTCATGAGGTGAATGAAAGCAATTATCGCGTATATCAACAATTGACATCTATTTATACAAGCGTATATCATCAGTTAAAAGATCAATTCGACGCGATAACCGCCTTTCAAGGTCAGCACCTTCGGAGCCCTCAATCATAAATTTGCTTAAGCGCCTTGCGGCGCATACGTTCCAAGCATAATGTCAGAGGGGATGAAGACAAATGAATTTATTCGATCTTACAGGGAAAACAGCAGTAATTATTGGCGGCAACAGTACGCTGGGCGGCTCAATGGCGATCGCTTTGGCCGGTCATGGCGCGAAAGTGGCCATTGTCGGACGCAACCAAGAGAAAAGCGACCAAGTGCGCCAAGAGATTGAAGCGATTGGCGGAGAAGCTCAAACGTTTCAAGCGGACGCGACGAAACGGGAGGATTTGGAGCGTGTGCTTGCCGATGTTCTCGCTTGGTCAGGCCGTGCGGACATTTTGATGAACTGCCCGGGCAAAAATAGTGCCACGCCTTTCTTTGACATTTCCATGGAAGAATGGGATTCTATTATGGAGGTTAATTTGAAAAGCGTCGTGCTGGCTTGCCAAGTGTTTGGGAAATACATGGTTGATCGCGGCGAAGGCGGAAGCATTATCAATATTTCATCGGTTTCGTCAGATCCGCCGCTTTCCCGGGTATTCACTTACTCCGCTTCTAAAGCAGCAGTCAATAACATTACACAGAACATCGCCCGCGAATTCGCTCCAAGCCGAGTGCGTGTTAATGCGATCATTCCTGGCTTTTTCCCGGCTGAGCAGAATCGTAAGATTTTGTCGCCTGAACGGATCGAGTCCATTATGCGTCATACGCCAATGAATCGATTCGGTGAAGCGTCAGAGCTTCAGGGTGCTGCTGTGTTCCTTGCTTCTGAACAAGCTTCCAGCTTTGTTACAGGCTCTGTTATAAGAGTAGATGGCGGTTTCGGCGCGATGACGATTTAAACATTTATATATCGGAAGGGTGTATGAGAGACGTGTCTAAACAACAAATTGGTGTAGTCGGATTAGCGGTAATGGGTAAAAACTTAGCGTTAAACATCGAGAGCAGAGGCTTCACAGTATCCGTATTCAATCGTTCTGCCGAAAAAACAAAAGAGCTTATTCAAGAAGCAGAAGGCAAACAATTGGTCGGTACATACAGTGTGGAAGAATTCGTGCAATCCTTGGAAGTGCCGCGCAAAATTTTGATCATGGTTAAAGCGGGCGGTCCAACGGACGATACGATTAACCAATTGCTGCCGCATCTTGAAAAAGGCGATATCCTGATCGATGGAGGCAATGCCTATTTCCCGGATACGCAGCGCCGTAACAAAGAGTTGGAAGCACACGGCATCCGTTTCGTAGGAACCGGCGTTTCCGGCGGCGAAGAAGGCGCGCTGAAAGGCCCGGCTATCATGCCAGGCGGTCAAGAATCCGCATATAAACTGGTAGAGCCTATTCTTACGGCGATTTCCGCCAAAGTTGGCGAAGACGCTTGCTGTACGTACATCGGACCAGACGGCGCAGGACACTATGTAAAAATGGTGCACAACGGAATCGAGTATGGCGACATGCAGTTGATCTGCGAAGCTTACCAACTGTTGAAAGACGTTTTGAACGTAAGCACAGAAGAGCTTCATGAGATCTTCACGGAGTGGAACAACGGCGAGCTTGACAGCTATTTGATCGAAATCACGCGTGACATTTTCACGAAATATGACGCTGAAACCGGCAAACCGATGGTTGACGTTATCCTGGACTCCGCAGGTCAAAAAGGAACAGGAAAATGGACCAGTCAAAGTGCTCTGGATCTTGGCGTGCCGCTTTCCATCATTACGGAATCCGTCTTCTCCCGTTTCATCTCTGCGATGAAGGAAGAGCGCGTAGCGGCCAGCAAAGTGCTCAAAGGACCTGATGCTCCAGCTTTCACAGGCGATCGCAAAGCATTTATTGAAGCTGTGCGTCAAGCGCTGTACGCAAGTAAAATTTGCTCTTATGCACAAGGCTTCGCTCAAATGAGAGCAGCTTCCGATGAATATAAATGGGATCTGAAATACGGCAACATCGCGATGATCTTCCGCGGCGGCTGCATTATCCGCGCCAGATTCCTTCAAAATATCAAGGATGCGTACGACCGCAATCCTGAATTGAAAAACCTGCTGTTGGATTCTTACTTCACAGGTGTAGTTGAGAACTATCAACAATCGTGGAGACAAGTTGTTGCAGAAGCGGTAACTCGCGGTATCGCAGTTCCATCTTTCGCATCGGCGCTTGCTTACTACGACAGCTACCGCACAGAAAGACTGCCGGCTAATCTGCTGCAAGCGCAGCGCGATTATTTCGGAGCGCACACGTTCCAACGTGTGGACAAAGAAGGTTCCTTCCACTTCAACTGGATGGAAAACTAAGCTGGCAGAGGTGTTACGCCTCTCCCTGTAAACCGTATGCCGCTTCCCGCAGCCACATTTTCAAACGATCGGCTTCTTGATCGAAGCCGTTCCTTCTGTGAATGAGCATCAAGGAGACTTCGGCAAAATAACGGAAATTTTTTAACAATCGTGGTTGAGCAAGGCCCTGCACACGCGGGTCTTCTTCAGCCACTTTTTTCTTAATAAACTCCAAGATCCAAACGACATCCTCTCTGCACAGCACGTAGCTCGGGTGTAAGATTTGTTCCAGTTTGCCTTGGGTGCGGTTGGTGTAGGCAACAGTTGGGTTCAAAGCTTCATCTCTCCTTGTCGGCATAGGGTTTCTCTTAAAATCTTAACTGTTTGAGTTGGAATTTATTCACACTACTATATGATTTTTTCATGGATTGTATTCATGTCTGAGATGCTATGGTATGATGTTGGGAAAGTTTGTATGAACAGCATATGAGAAAAGGGGATTAATGTGACAACAAGCAATCTTGTACTTGTAGGTTTCATGGGGACAGGCAAATCAACCGTCGGGCAGAAGCTTGCGGAGCGTTTGGGATGGACGTTTCAAGACTCGGATGCCGTACTTGAGGAAGAGCAGCAGACAAGCATTGGGGAACTGTTCAGCGAGTATGGGGAAGCGCACTTTCGTGCATTGGAGAGCAAAACGCTTGAAAATTTGCTGGCTCGTCAAGGGCAAATCGTGGCAACAGGCGGGGGCGCTGTATTAGCGGAGGAGAACCGGGCCTGCATGCTGCGCAGCGGCTTCGTTGTAGCGCTGAAAGCTTCGCCGGAGGCTATCATTCAAAGGGTGAGCAGCGATACAAGCCGTCCTTTGCTACAAGGGAACTTGGAAGAGCGGGTTCATACGCTGCTTGAGCAGCGAAAGTCCGCCTATGACTTCGCACATGCCGTGATCGATACGACCGAGTTAACGACAGACCAAATTGTTGAGACCATTATTCGGCAGGCCAATCTTTAAGAGGAAGGACAAGCCCGAAGCTTAGTCCTCCCACTCCAACATGCCGCCGGTCATGTTCTTAAGTCCTTTATATCCTTGTGCTTCCAAAAAGCCCAGCGCACGCCCGCTGCGATTGCCGCTGCGGCATACCAGGATCACTTCTTCGGCCGTAGGAATCTCGCTTAAACGCTCAGGCAGCTCGCCCAGCGGGATATGAATGGCGCCTGCAATCATGCCGGCAGCTACTTCTTCCACTTCGCGAACATCAATAATCGTCAACTGCTCGCCCCGGCTTAGTCTCTCTTTGACGGCGGATGGTAAAATCGTATCCATAACAGGACCTCCATGTTTTTCAATTGTTGGGGAGAAGCCCCATTACAAGTAATGATAGAAACATTAAGGCAGGATGTCAAACCAGGAGTTGTATCGTTATGCTATACATCGGATTAGCCGGTATTCTCGGCGCACTCGCCCGATTCGGGCTTTCCACTCTATGGAATCCGGGAACGGCAGCCGTGTTTCCTTGGGGAACGCTGTTCTGTAATTTAGCCGGTTGTATATTGCTGGGGTTCATTTCATTTACAGACAGGCTGCCTATTCCTGCAAAGCTGCAGTTGCCGATCACAACGGGGTTTATCGGATCTTTTACTACGTTCTCTACGTTTAGCTACGAGACGGTGAACATGTTTAACCATGGGTACTTGATGCTGGCCCTTCTTTATGTGCTTGGCAGCTTGTGGGGGGGACTAGGCTTTACTTGGCTTGGCATCCGTCTTGCGCTGCTTTCCCGAAGGGAGGCACACCGCTCATGAACACTTGGCTGTGGCCGATATGTCTGGTAAGTATTGGCGGATTCGTGGGGGCAATCGCCCGGTTTCAGGTTGGGGCGTACATGTCAAGAAGGTTCCCAAGTTCTATTCCGTATGGTACACTGACAATAAATCTTTTGGGGAGCTTTTTACTGGGGCTTCTCATGAAATATCATCCATTTGACAATTGGAAGCTATTGATTGGCACAGGCTTTATGGGAGCTTTCACTACATTCTCCACCTTGAATTTGGAAAGTATGAAACAGCTCCGGTCAGGACTATGGCAAGCTTGGATAATCTATACGATGCTCAGTTATACCGGTGGAATTCTGTTAGCCTTCATCGGATATTACATATAAACACATGCGAAGGAGATATGAACCAAATGAAAGCCATCGTGAAACCTACTGCTAATCTGCAAGGAGAAATCAACGCTCTTTCCTCAAAAAACTACACGACCCGTTACTTGCTGATCGGCGCGCTAGCGAATGGGACAAGCACGATTTATTATCCTGCTCATAGTGAAGATAGCGACGCAATGAGACGCTGTGTGCGCGATTTGGGTGCTATCATTGAAGAAGACGACGAGAAAATCGTGATTACAGGATTCGGCAAGAATCCGAAGCATGTTTCTGAGCTGAATGTAGGAAATGCCGGCGCTGTCCTTCGTTTTCTAATGTCTACAGCCGCTTTCTGTCCGGATGTGACGTTTGTAAATACGTATCCCGAATCGCTGGGCAAGCGCCCTCATGACGATCTTATTGAAACTTTGCAGCAAATGGGCGTGGAAGTACAACATTCCAACGGCCGTTTGCCGATAACCATTAAAGGGGGACAACCGCGCGGCGGCAAGCTGACCGTTTCCGGCAATGTCAGCTCGCAGTTCCTCAGCTCCCTCTTGTTTATGACGCCTCTTCTGGAAGAGGACAGCGAGATCGAAGTGCTGCATGATTTGAAATCCAAAATTATTGTCGGTCAAACGCTCGAAGTTTTGGAGCAGGCCGGTATCGTGATTCACGCTAGCGAAGATTTGATGCACTACCGTATTCCGGGCAGACAATCCTATCAAGCCAAAGAATATGTCATTCAAGGGGATTACCCGGGATCTGCGGCGATTCTGGCAGCTGCGGCTGTGACGAATTCGGACGTACGCGTTCTTCGCTTGGAAGAGAACAGCAAGCAGGGTGAGAAGGCATGCGTTGATGTTTTACGTGCGATGGGCGTTAATTTAACCCATGATAACGGTGTTGTACACGTTCGCGGCAATCAGAAGCTGGTCGCTGGCGAGTTTGATGGCGATCACTTTACAGATGCGGTGCTGGCCATGGTGGCGGCAGCTGTTTTTGCCGAAGGGACGTCGCGTTTCTACAATGTCGAAAATTTACGTTATAAAGAGTGCGACCGGATCACTGATTATTTGAACGAGCTGCGCAAAGCGGGAGCTGATGTGGAAGAACGCCAAAGTGAAATTATTGTCCACGGCAAGCCGGAAGGTGTTCCAGGCGGTGTCGAGATCAATGCTCACTTCGATCATCGTGTCATTATGGCGCTTACCGTTGTCGGTCTTCGCTCCGAGAAAGGGTTGACGATTCGTGATGCTCATCACGTCGCCAAATCCTACCCGCAGTATTTTGACCATTTGCGTTCTATCGGTGCTCAGGTTGAACTTGTGACGGAGTAACAGGATTCCAAAACAAGGAACGGGTGAGTCAGCATGAGGATTATTTGGCAGGGGTTAAAGGTGACGTTTGGATTATTCCTTGTCGCGGGACTTATATTTGCAAGCAGCGTATTTGCTGTATTGCTGTATGCCAAAGCTACGGGGAAAGAAACGGCTTTATTCGCAGCCGGTTCTACGGTGCCCATTACTAAGCCGCCAGCGCCTGTGCAAACAGCGGAGGTTTCCACGCCGCAACCAACGATCCAGACAAAGACATCAGCAATGATTGATGCGCCTGTTTTTGCTCAACTGCCTGAACTGCCAGCAGGTTGTGAAATTACGAGTTTGACGATGCTGCTGCATTTCTATGGAATTACCAAAACGAAAATGGAACTGGTCGCCGAGATGCCGCTGGACAACACGCCGGTTAAACTGAATGCAGACGGATCTCCTGCGTTCTGGGGGAATCCCAACACAGGTTTCGTAGGCGATGTTACCCGGAAACAAAGAGGGTTCGGCATTTATCATGCCGGTCTTTTCCCGCTGTTAAAGTCATATATTCCGGAGGCGATCGATATTACGGGCGAGTCCTTCGAATTGTTTGAACAGCAGGTGGCAAGCGGCATTCCTGTCCTCATTTGGACGACAATTGATTTCAATATTCCTTACAAATGGGTGACGTGGGATACGCCGATCGGCCCGATCCAAACGACATATGCGGAGCACGCTGTATTATTGGTCGGATATGATGAGAATAATGTATACTTGAACGATCCCTATAGCGGGAAAAAGCAATTGCAGGTAAACAAAGCGCAGTTTATCGACAGCTGGACCGCCATGGGGAAACAAGGCCTCACTTACGTGAAAAAATAGGAGGTAGATGGATCATGACGTTTGAAAATCCGTCCAGAGAGCACATTAAGGAGATTCTTGCGAATGCGGGCAATATTGCCGTCGTAGGTTTGTCCGATAAGCCCGACCGTACATCGTATATGGTGTCCGCTGCGATGCAGAGCAGAGGATACCGGATCATTCCGGTTAACCCGAATGCAACCGAGATTTTGGGCGAGAAATGCTATGCTTCGCTATCCGACATTCCGGAGCCCGTAGATATCGTCAACGTCTTCCGCCGTGCGGATCAAGTCGTTCCCGTCGCGGAAGAAGCCGCCAAAATCAAAGCCAAAGTTTTCTGGCTCCAGCTTGACATCGTGAATGAGGAAGCAGGCCGTATCGCCAGCGAAGCGGGCTTGGAAGTCATCATGGACCGCTGTATTAAAGTGGAAGATGCGATTCTCAATCCGCGTAACAATTAAATCGACCGTTTACACTTAAAAAAACCGCTTCTCTCCAACCGTCTAGGCCGGAGAGAAGCGGTTTTTATTTATACAGGCTTAAGCTTTTAATACATCGTGATCGACGTAACGCGCGCCATTTAATTCACTGATTACGTTAATGGCCACTTTGGCGCCATCGCCGGCAGTCACAATCGTATGCATGGAGACACCTGCAATCGTACCTGCCGCCCACACACCTTTGAGGCTCGTATTGCCCTGCGCGTCCGCATCGACAACCGTTTTGATGCGAGGCTCTGTACCGGGCTTCGTCTGAATGCCTGAAGCTTCTGCAAGATCAGCGAATAATCCTGTTGCAAGAATGACATACTTGCTCTCATATGTACCGTTTTCTGTCGTTACTTGGAAGCCTTCACCGGATTGATTCAGCTGGGTGGCTTTGCCTTGAACAAACTCAGCTCCGAATTTTGCGGCTTGCTTCTTCCCGATTTCAACCATGTCAGGACCAGTGATCCCTTCTACGCCATAATGATTCTCAATCCACGCGCGCTTTGTCACGCTTTGATCGCTATCAATGACAAGCGTTGATTTTCCCGCTTTGGCTGTGAATAAGGCTGCACTTGCTCCGGCAGGGCCTGCTCCAATAATAATAATATCATATGCCATATCGGTATTCCTCCTGTAAAGAGAATGGGGTACTAGGAAATTATGGCATATTCAATTACCCTTAGTCAACTTATGCGTATAGAATGTATGTTATCTTTGGATGCTTACAATTTTAACATTTTAATAAATAAAATACGAAGGAGCGGAGAGAATAAAAGAGGCTCCAAAAAGGTGTCCAAATTCAAGAAATATGAAGGAGAATCTACAGATGTATAACAACGCAAACAACAATGCCGCTTCATCGTTCGGGAGTTCATTCCAAGGCGGCCAGGCTTCGCAAGGCTATCAGAACAACGCTTCCCAATACCAGGGGTACCAAAGACAGTATCAACCTGTCGGGTATGTGCAATCCTTCTATAGTCAACAACCGGCTTCTCAATCCGTTTCGGGCTCATCTCAAGGGTACAATCAAGGTTTCAATCAGCAGGGCATGACTTCTACAGAATCGTTTCATACGGCAAACTACCGGGGGAACCAACCGGGTCATGACAATTACTTGCGCAGCGATTCTTCAACGCCGACGCAATATCAGCCATCCAGCTTTCAAAACGCTTATTCGACCTATAACGGATCGAATAGCCAAAACAACCAGTATGGTTCCAATCAAACTCAGCCCATAACTTATGTGTCCAGCCAATACGGCAGCTCAACACAGTCTAATCAGCAGCCTTACGGACAAAGCCAAGTTTCTGCGAATTCCTACCACTTGGCGAACTACCGGGGGAACCAACCGGGTCATGACAATTACTTGCGCAGCGATTCTAATACACCTTCGCAGCAATCGTATCAGTCAAGCTACGGTGCCCAACAAGGGACACAATTCTATGGGTATCAGCAGCAGGGGCAGCAAGGACAACAAAGCTACCAGCAGCAAACCGCGCAGCCTTATAACCAAAGCTTCGGCAGTTCCGGCATGGGACAGCAGTTCGGATATAACGCCTCTAATTAATCGTATGCGCTAACTGGTATTCAAAGGCAGGTCGAACCCCGACCTGCTTATTTTGTTTTGACAAACAGGCAAACAAGCTATACGATTTGATGAGAGGCTTATGCTCATCATGTAAGTTTTTTCGATCGCGCTATGCTTCGGCATACGCTGTCCGTTTTGTTTTAGCAAAACTTTTAGGAGGAATCATACGTTTGAACTGGATGGGGAACTTACAACAGCTTGGCCGCTCATTAATGCTGCCCACCATGGCGCTTCCTATTGCTGCTGTGCTGCTTCGTCTCGGGGACCTGCCTTGGGATCGCATTCACGCATCCGGATTTGGCGATATGCTGCTGTTAGCGGGGAATACGGTCTTTGATTATATCCCCATCATATTCGCCGTTGGCGTGGCGCTGGGGCTTACAGAGAGTGCCGGTATTGCCGGGCTGTCTGCCATGCTGGGCTATTTTATGTTTACGAGGCTCATTGAGCATGGACTTGGATCCCAGTTTCAATTGGGTGTACCTGGCGGAATCTTAATCGGTTTGCTTGCGGCCATTATTTATCACCGCTGCAAAGAGATCAAGCTGCCTGAATACATACAATTTTTCGGCGGTCCGAGAATGGTTCCGCTCATTATGGGCCTGTGCACGCTCGCCGTGTCGTATATAATGATCGCGATAGGTCCTTACTTGGAAGTCGGGATGAGCAATTTTTCGAACTGGCTGCTCGGTCTTGGCGGTTTCGGCGCATTTGTGTATGGTATCGCGCACCGGTTGTTGGTGCCGTCCGGTTTGCACCATATATTGAATAACTTCTTCTGGTTTCAAGTGGGGGCTTACGAAACGCCGTCAGGGCATATGGCTTACGGGGATTTGCCGCGCTATTTTGCAGGAGATCCTTCAGCAGGCATGTACATGGCCGGGCTGTATCCGATCATGATGTTCGCTTTGCCAGCCATCGCATTTGCCATTATTGGGGAAGCGCGTGAAGATTTGAAGCCGAAGATTAAGGCGACATTTCTGACGGCCGCGTTAGCCTCTTTTTTAACAGGCGTCACGGAACCGATCGAGTTTGCTTTTCTCTTTGTTGCACCTTATTTGTTTATTATTCATGCCATTTTATCCGGTGCGGCAATGTGGCTGGCCTATGAACTGCATATTCAGCATGGTTTTTCATATTCGGCTGGAGCGATAGACTACGTCATTAATTTGCATTTATCGCATAACGGACTGCTTCTGATCCCAATTGGCATCGTGTACGGACTCGTGTATTATTTCATGTTTCGCTGGGCGATCAGGAAGTTCCAAATTCCTACGCCGGGCAGGGAGGAAGGCTCTTCGCTCGAAGAATGGGCCGGCGATATCCCGTACAGGTCGCCTTTAATTTTGCAAGCACTCGGTGGGAAAGACAATATTAAGAAGATTGAAGCCTGCATCACCAGATTGCGACTTACGCTTGTTAATGATCGTTTGATAGACATCACGGCATTACGACACTTAGGAGCTGCAGGCGTCATCCGTCTTGGAGGAGGCAATGTTCAGGTCGTGTTCGGGACATTCTCAGAGCTGATTCGTGAAGAAATAATGAAAGTACTGCGCAAAGACATTCATGTCGTATTGTTTACCTCGCCGATGCAGGGTCGCATGATTCCTATTGAAGATGTGCCCGATCGCATTTTTGCTTCGCGTTTGGTCGGTAACGGCGTAGCGTTTATTCCTGAAAAAGGGGAGCTGGTCTCGCCGGTTGCAGGCACCATTATGCATATTTATCCGACCATGCATGCGCTGGGCATTGCGACGGATGAAGGATTGGAAGTTCTGCTGCACATTGGGATCGATACGTCGAGCTTGCCGGGGAAATGTTTTAATGCCGTGGTCAAAGAAGGCGATCGTGTAGAACCCGGACAGCTTCTCGTTAAATTCAATTACAATAAAGTTAAAAAGTTTGCTTCATCTTTGGCGACACCGATGATTATTACGAATCCGGATCTTGTTAAGTCTTGGAGCTTCGCTCCGTTCAAAGCTGTAAAAAAAGGCCAAGGTTCTGTGATGTCCGTCGTCTTAAAGCCTACTAAATCTACGGGAGGGATGAACGGATGATCAGAGGGATAGGGGCGTCTTCAGGCATTGCAATGGGTCAGGCATTTGTCATTCCTACGTGGGAGTGGGATTTCCCAGAAAAAATGATCGATGTGACAGATTTGGCTTATGAATTTGAGCGTCTGTACGACGGGATCCGGTCTTCCAAGGACGAGCTGGAGCTCATTAAACAGGAAATTAAAGAGGTTGTCGGGCAGGATCAAGCGTATATTTTTGATGCCCATTTGGCCATTTTGGAAGATCCTATTTTCATGAACGAAATTCAAGGGATCATTGAGCTGCAGTATAAGGCCGCGGAAGTTGCCGTAAAAGAAGTCATCGACAAATTTGTCGGAATGTTCAACATGATCGACGATGAGTACATGAAGGAGCGGGCGCTCGATATTAAAGATGTTGGCAACAGGCTTCTGAAGCATTTGCTGGGCGATACCAGCTCAACGGTTCCTCCCATCGATCATCCGTATATCTTGGTTGCCAAAGAACTTACCCCTTCGCAACTGGCTCATTTGGATCCGACGAAAGTGTTGGGGCTTCTGACCATTCTGGGGGGCACGCATTCGCATGTTTCTATTATGGCTAGAGCGATGTCCGTTCCTTATGTTTTAGGGCTGGAAGGGAAGCTGCTGCGTCCGATTCAAAATGGCGATTTCTTGATCATTGACGGTCAAGAGGGGACTCTTTACATTAATCCGGACAAGATCACAATCGAGCGCTATCAAGCACGCAAGAAGAATTGGCTTGAATTCAAGGAGAGTTTGCAGGAAATCGCCGATGTGCCGCCTGTTACTTTGGATAACAGCTATGTCAATCTGCACGCGAACATTAACTCGGTGATGGAGATCGATCAGGTTATGCGCAACGGCGCGTCGGGGGTCGGATTGTTCCGTACAGAGTACTTATATATGGACCGTGATTCGCTTCCGGGCGAGGACGAGCAGTTTGAAGTTTACCGCCATGCCGCTATGCACCTGAAAGGCCGTCCCATTGTCATCCGAACCTTGGATATCGGCGGAGATAAGAAGCTGGATTATATGCCGCTTGCCAAAGAGGATAATCCGTTCCTGGGATACAGAGCTATTCGGATCTCACTGGACCGGAAGGATCTGTTTATGACTCAGCTGAAAGCGATTCTTAGGGCAAGCCATTATGGCAACGTGAAAATCATGTACCCGATGGTGACATCGCTGGGCGAGGTGCGTCAAGCCAAAGCTCTTTTGGAGAAGGCGAAAGCTGAGCTCAGCGCGCAAGGCATTCCTTTCAATGCCAACATCGAAGTAGGGTTAACGATTGAAGTACCCGCAGCAGCGCTCATTGCAGACGTTCTGGCAAGTGAAGTCAACTTTATGAGTATTGGTACCAACGATCTTGTTCAATATGTGCTGGCTGTAGACAGGATGAACGAGAACATCGCGCACTTATATAATCCGTATCATCCGGCTGTCATCCGGCTTCTTAAACATGTCATAGACGCAGGCAAAAGCGTAGGCATTCCAGTCGGTGTATGTGGCGAAATGGCGGGAGACGTCCGCGCTTTGCCTATTTGGTTAGGTCTTGGCATCGAAGAACTAAGCATTTCTGTACAAACCCTGCTGCAAGTGAAACACCGTTTATTAAGCAGTAACGCTAAAAAATGCAAGCAATTAGTCGGGGAAATTCTAGCTTGCAAAACGAGCGATGAAATAATTGAGCTGCTAGCTCAAACCGAACAAACTGAATCGATTGTAGGAGGTAATTAGCATGGAATTGAAAGGTACAAAAGTATTGGCGTTCGTCGATGAAGAATTTGAAGATTTGGAAATGTGGTATCCCGTTTTACGCTTGCGTGAAGCCGGGGCGGTCGTAGATATTGTCGGGCCAAAATCGAAAACGGTGTATCACGGCAAATATGGCGTTCCGATCACGACGGATTATGCGTTCGATGAAGTAAAGTCATCCGATTACATCGGCCTTTACGTTCCGGGAGGCTGGGCCCCTGACAAACTGCGCCGTTATCCGGACGTGCTTCGCCTGACACAGGAGTTTCATGCCGCGGTAAAACCGATTGCCCAAATCTGCCATGCGGGCTGGGTGCTTATTTCGGCGAAAATCGTAAACGGCTATACGATGACTTCTACGCCAGGCATTCGCGATGACCTCGAAAATGCCGGAGCTACGTGGGTAGACGAAGAAGTGGTGGTAGACCGCAACATCGTCTCTGGACGCCGCCCGCCAGACCTTCCTGCATTTTCCAAACGCTTTGTGGACGAGCTCGTTCAGTACAACAAACATCAGGAAAAGTAGCTTTACGCTGCCAATCGTACCAAAAACTACTACTCTTCATTCGGCAGGAAATCGTATAGAATCGTAGAATATCATAGTACAAGAAATTCATGTACATGCCGCCTGCCAGTGAAGGAGTGTTAGAATGCAAAAGTATTGCAAGTGCGGACGCACGATGAACCTTCGTCTGCGTACGGTTATTTATCAAAGTAAAGTCGATATTGAAAATGTACCTATTTATTCATGTGAGGCGTGTGGCCGAAGCGAGGTTGTTCCTCATGTTAAACCCGAGCTTACCGGTCTAATCGGCAAGCTGGGGAGCAAGCCTGAGAAACAGCAGCTGTTTTTCCACGAGCTATCGGAAGTGGCGTTCCTGCTGCTGAAGGTTACCGAGAAAGAGCATATGAATGATTCCATGGAAAAGATTGTAGAAGAACGTATAAATGAGCTTCTGGACATCTTACTGCTGGCACAATCGCTTGGTGACGAACCATGGACCGAAGAAATTCGCAAACGGTTGTCACAAATTACACAGAGCGCAATTTCGACATAAGCAGCCTGCAGCCAATCCCTGACGGATTGGCTTTTGTACATAGTTGTGAGGTTTTTTTGAAAACTAAATGAAATTATTTTCAAAGTATTTTCATTTTTCATTGCAAGATGAATTATTTTGTCGTATCATAACGGTAATATACTAGGCTCGCAGAATACTTTTGAAAATGGAGAGAGTAACCGTGACCGTAACCATTTATGATGTAGCAAGAGAAGCAGGCGTTTCCATGGCAACCGTTTCCCGGGTTGTCAATAACAATCCGAACGTAAAGCCGCAAACGCGCAAGAAAGTTTTTGAAGCCATTGAACGGCTCGGTTACCGCCCTAATGCGGTAGCAAGAGGCTTGGCCAGCAAGAAAACGACAACCGTCGGTGTCGTCATTCCCGATATTTCCAACTCGATCTTTGCTGAAGTGGCGCGCGGGATTGAAGATATTGCGAATATGTATCATTACAATATTATTTTGTGTAATGCGGACAAGAAGAAAGAGAAAGAAATCCGCGTTATTAACACCCTGCTCGAGAAGCAGGTCGACGGGCTGCTCTTCATGGGCGGCGTTGTTACAGCCGATCATATCCAAGCTTTCCGCACCTCTTCCGTTCCTGTTGTATTATGCGGAACCAAAGATGAAGAGCAAACGATGCCTTCCGTGGATATCGATCATGAGAAAGCCGCATTCGATGCCGTGAATGTGCTAATCGCAGCGGGACATCGCGACATCGCGATGATTTCCGGAACTTTGCAGGATCCAGCCAATGGATTCGCACGTTACCAAGGATACAAGAAAGCGTTGGATGCAGCAGGTATCGAACTGCGCGACGAATATGTGCGAATTGGTAACTACCGTTATGAATCCAGTGTTGACGCTGTCAAATATTTCTTGGAGCTTTCCCCTCGACCTACAGCGATCTTCTCGGCAACCGATGAAATGGCGATTGGCGCCATTCACACGATTCAAGATAACGGACTCAAAGTGCCCGAAGATATTGCTGTTATCAGTGTAGACAACATTCGCATGGCTTCCATGGTTAGACCGACTCTGACGACAGTGGCTCAACCGATGTATGACATCGGTGCGGTGTCGATGAGACTTCTAACGAAGCTGATGAACAAAGAATCAACGGATAATATGCAGGTTATTTTGCCGCATGAAGTGATTTACCGTAACTCTGTTACACAAGCCTAGTGAACTTAAGCCTCTAAGCGAGCTCATTCCTTTCGAGGATGATGCCATTAGAGGTTTTCTTCTTATACATAACGAAAAGAGGATCGATGAAATGACGTGGAATAAACTTGCACTAATCGGTGCGATGAATGAAGAAATTGAGCTGCTCGTATCGCACATGACGGATGTGCGCGAAACCGTGAAAGCGGGGATTACTTTCCGCGAAGGCACGTATTTCGGCAAAGAAGTCGTCGTATGCCGCACAGGCGTAGGGAAGGTTAACGCTGCCGTTACAACTCAAATTTTAATTGACAAATTCGGCGTTGAAGCTGTCATATTTACTGGCGTCGCAGGTGCGCTGGACCCGGAACTGAACATCGGCGATCTTGTCGTTTCCAGCGAATGCATGCAGCATGACATGGATGTTACGCCGCTTGGTTTCGAACGGGGCGTCATCCCTTATGAAGCCAAATCTATTTTTGAAGCAGACGGCAAGCTGGTGGATTTGGCGGTAGCTTCCGGCGAAAAGCTGTTTGCAGGGAAAGTGAAGAAGGGGAGAGTGCTCTCCGGCGACCAGTTCATCGCAAGCCGTGAAGTCGTGGCCAGCCTCAATAAGGAGCTTGGCGGTGTATGCGTAGAAATGGAAGGGGCGTCGGTTGCCCAAGTTTGTTCCATGAATGCTATCCCTTATGTGGTACTTCGCTCGATGTCCGATAAAGCGGATGGATCTGCGCATGTGAACTTTGCAGAATTTACGGTTCAAGCGTCGGAGAATTCGTATAAAATGGTTGAGGAAATCGTGAAACAGCTCTAGTCTGATGTGGCCGACGTAGGCGAAGAAGATAGCTGATGCAAGGAAGCGGATCGGTCGAGCTGATGCAAGGAAGCCGAAGGACAGAGCAGAACAGGAAAGCTGAATAAGAAAGCAGAACAAGAAGCTGAACAAGAAAGCAGAACAGGAAAGCTGAACAGGAAAGCTGAACAAGAAGCTGAGCAAGAAAGCAGACCGGTCGAGCTGATGTATGGAAGCCGAAAGACAGAGTTGAATAAGAAAGCAGAACAAGATGGTGTTATCGGGAACTATGATCCGCTACTTACGCTAAATACAGCCCTTTGGGAAATTAGAGGGAACAGCGGACCGCTATTTTCCTGATTTAAGCGGATTAGTGGCTTCGTGGGACAAATAAGACCCTGTAGTTCCGCCCGGAACCCGAGATTAGCTGATTTGGCTCAAATAACGCCCTGTAGTTCCGGCATTGCAAATAAAAAGAAACCGCTCTTTGGTAAACTGGAGGTTCCTGACTTCCAATTACTAAGCAGCGGTTTCTTGCATGAATTGCTGTTATTTTCATTGCTATTTCAAGTACATCATGGCAAGATCCTTCGTTTGCCGGTTTTTCTCGGTAATGATCTGGCGCCTTGGAATCGGCGCCCAAGCATCGACGGGGTCCAGCCACGTATCCGCCAGCTGGACCGGGCTCTTGCCCTGCCAGGCGTCCAGCCACGCCTGAGGAAGCGCCAGCTGCGGCTGCGCCGCCAGCTGGGACAAGATCGCCTGCTCGCTCATCACGAGCCAGAGCAGGCTCCAAGCCCGCGGTACGACACGCCAGATGTCGTACCCGCCGCCCCCGAGCGCAACCCACCGCCCTTCGCACCATTGGTGCGCAAGCTTGTGGATCAGCTCGGGCATAGCCTTGTACACGCGCATGGAGCAGTGCACATGCGCGAGCGGATCGAACGCATGGGCGTCGCAACCATGCTGCGAGATAATGACATCCGGCTGGAAGCGCGCAATCGTCTCGGTGAGCACCTCGCCGAAGCATTCCAGCCACGATTCGTCCTCGGTGTACGGTTCCACCGGGACGTTAATGCTCGTCCCGAACGCGTCGCCTTCGCCTCGTTCGTTCACGGCGCCCGTGCCGGGGAATAAATATTTCCCCGTCTCATGAATGGACAACGTGCATACCTGGGGATCGGCGTAGAAGCTCCACTGTACGCCATCCCCATGATGCACGTCCGTATCGACGTACAGCACCTTTGCGCCGTACGTCTCTTTCACATGCGCAATCGCCGCCGACGCGTCGTTGTAGACGCAGAAGCCCGCGCCCTTGCTCTGCAGCGCGTGATGCAGTCCTCCGCCCAGATGAAGGGCGTGCGGGGCTTTGCCAGACATCACCAGCTCTGCTGCGGTGATGGAGCCGCCCACGATCTTCGCCGTGATGTCATGCATCCCGGGGAAGAAGGGCGTGTCGTCGGTGTCGAGTCCGAAGCGCGCGGCTTCTTTGGCCCAGCGCTCCTCCGGCACGGGACAGCTAAGCGCTTTCACAGCTTCCAGATAAGACGGGCTGTGAACCCGCAGCAGCTCGCTGTCTGCAGCAGAGCGAGGCGTCCGCAGCGCGCTGTCAGGGAGCGCGCCGACTTTGCGCAGCAAATCGACCGTCATCACAAGCCGATCTTGATTAAAGGGATGATCCTCATTGAACTTATACTGAACTTCTTCGTCGTCATAGATAAAGACAGGACTTGATGCTTTCTTGTTCATATCCCACATTCCCCCGAATGGACTAACATTCTTGCTTGAAGCCCTAGAAATCCTAAATGAGCCGATCATCAGTACATGAACCGCTGCTGAAAACGAATCCGATCGAATTGCTCCACGGACGAGAGCGGTACATGCTTGCCGATACGGACCATGAGACAGTTGGCCGGATGCGAGCAGATTTCAGGATCATCTGTAGCGAACCAGATCATGTCGACGCTTTTCATCAGTTTCTCCATCATTTGCCGGTATTCCCAGACGGTAAGCTTGCTGTTTTCCAAGTCCCAGTGCCAGTAGTACTCCGTGGTGAAGCAAATCACATTCTCCATCTGACCGGCTTCGAAAGCAAGGCGAATCATCCTTTTCCCAAGCCCCATGGAGCGATAGTCATCCGCAACTTCAATGGCTCCGAGCTCAATCAAATCCTGCATATGGCCTTGCGACCAACGCTCAATTTCATCGGGATAATGAAAGGTGACATAGCCGACAATCGTAGCGTCGTCACGGGCAATGATGATTCGGCCTTCTGGCAGTTCCGCAATTTCAATAAGCGCCTCCAGCTGTTCCTTAGGTCTGCGGAAGGCGTCTAATTTGGGATGCATCGTCAGATGCTGCAAACTGTCTGCTGAAACAGGACCTTCTATCATAATCTCTGGTTGATCGGGAGCTGTGTGCAAGCGAAACGAGTGATAAATTTTGGTATGCTGCATAGCTGTAGCTCTCCTTTTGAAAAACAGCATGATGAGTGATTCCTTTTCCGTGAGGTCATAGTCCCTTTATACCAAATTTTATTTGGAAATAAAAGCTGAACTTAGGCGTAGGCGAAAAATTCTCCGTGTGTTATAATAGAATATGTCAAAAATCGATCACATTTTGCTCGAAAACATCAGTAAAATGAAAGCGGTTTATCTCGTGAGGAGGGTTTTTCGTACATGGATCAATTGAAAGTTGAACTCGTTGAAGCGGTAGCTGCAAATCCTATCATGACAAATTACGAAGAAACACACGCAAACTTTGACTGGAAAGACATCGAAAAGAGCTTCTCCTGGTACGAAACCGGCAAAGTGAACATGGCTTATGAGGCCATTGACCGTCATGCGGAATCGTCAAAAAAAGATAAAATCGCTCTGTATTACAGCGATAATCAGCGAGAAGAAGCCGTCACTTTCGGCCAAATGAAAGAGAAGTCCAATCAGTTCGGCAATGTGCTTCGCGGCCTCGGCGTCGGGAAAGGCGAGCGCGTATTTATTTTCATGCCGCGTACGCCGGAGCTTTACTATGCTTTGCTCGGCACATTGAAAGTAGGAGCTGTAGTAGGGCCGTTGTTTGAGGCTTTTATGGAAACCGCGGTGAAAGACCGTCTGGAAGACAGTGAAGCCGTTGCGATTATAACAACGCCAAGCCTGCTGTCCCGCGTGCCTGCCAGCGAACTTCCGAACTTGAAGCATATCATCGTAGTCGGTGACAATGTGGAGCCGGCCGAGGGCCATGTAGACTTCTACAAAGAAATGGCGAATGCTTCCACAGAGCTCGAGATCGAATGGTTGGATCGTGAGGACGGACTCATTATTCACTATACATCTGGTTCAACCGGAAAGCCGAAAGGTGTTTTCCACGTACAAAACGCAATGATTCAGCATTACTATACAGGCAAAATCGTATTGGATCTTCAAGAGGACGACATTTACTGGTGTACGGCAGATCCAGGCTGGGTGACAGGAACCTCTTACGGCATTTTCGCTCCTTGGTTGAATGGGGCTACGAATGTAATCCGCGGCGGGCGCTTTAGCCCTCAGGATTGGTACAATACGCTTCAAAAATATAAAGTTACCGTTTGGTACAGCGCTCCGACGGCTTTCCGTATGTTGATGGGCGCCGGCGACGATGTTGTGTCCGGCTTCGATCTGTCCTCGCTTCGCCATGTGCTGAGCGTTGGCGAGCCGCTGAATCCGGAAGTTGTTCGTTGGGGCCTCAAAGTATATAACCAACGCATTCACGATACGTGGTGGATGACAGAAACAGGCGGACAGCTTATCTGCAACTATCCGTCCATGACGATTAAGCCTGGTTCCATGGGCCGTCCGATTCCGGGCGTTGAAGCGGCTATTATCGATGATGCGGGCAATGTGCTGCCTCCGAACCGGATGGGTAACTTGGCGATTAAAACGCCATGGCCGTCGATGATGCGCAAAATTTGGAACAATCCGGCCAAATACGAAGAATATTTCAGACTGACAGGTTGGTACGTATCCGGCGATTCAGCCTACCAAGATGAAGAGGGGTACTTCTGGTTCCAAGGCCGCGTCGATGACGTGATTAATACAGCCGGCGAGCGGGTAGGTCCGTTCGAGGTGGAGAGCAAGCTAGTCGAGCATCCGGCGGTTGCGGAAGCAGGGGTTATCGGGAAGCCGGACCCGATGCGCGGGGAAATCATTAAGGCGTTCATCGCGCTGCGTGAAGGCTTCACACCATCGGATGAGCTTAAAGCGGACATTTCCAAATTTGTAAAAGAAGGTCTTTCCGCCCACGCTGCTCCTCGTGAAATCGAATTCAAAGACAAACTTCCGAAGACGCGCAGCGGTAAAATTATGCGCCGCGTACTGAAAGCTTGGGAGCTAAATCTCCCAACGGGCGATTTATCCACGATCGAAGACTAGGGATTAGCTAAATAAGGCTGTCTTAGAAGGTCAGAAATGACTTTCGAGGCGGCCTTTTTTTAATTAGACATAGTTGACTATGCATTTGTATCAAACATTGTTGGAATATTTATTTCTTTTACACAAGAAGCTTTGGAAAGACTTATGACGCATTTAACTAATGAAACGATATCTTGAAGGGGGATTTGTGTATAATTGTAAGCTGACAGGACTTTTTCGATTCCATCATCCAAAGGAATTTGGGTAGCAATTTCACCTGGGTTTATACAAGTTACACCAATTCCAAACTTTTTTACATGTTCCCTTATGGAATTGGCAATACCGCGCAATGCAAACTTAGACGCTACAAATGAAACTTGTGTAAAATCATTATTCTCAAGACCTGCCGTAGAACCAATTAAAACGATTTTTGCGTTATCCGACTTTTTTAAATTCGGTATAATCTTTTGTATACATGTAATTGCGGAAATTACATTCACATTAATAATTCTTGAAATTTCATTTGGGTCATCTTTTTCAAAATCATAGTCTTCACTAAATCCGTTGCTCTCCCATATCCCTGCATTATATATTAATACGTCTATGATGTGTTCATTTATCGTATTCGCAATCAAATTGTATGCATTAGATTTCGATAAATCAGCTTCTATCCAATGCTTATTGACTCCATCGTTAAGGTTCAAACTAGTAGGACAACTCCTAGAAACTATCCATACATTATCACCAATTTCTGGCAAACTTTTGACGAAGGCATCACCTAATCCTTTGCTCGCGCCAATGATAATAAAATTCTTCATGACCGTTGTTTCCTTTCATTTTTTGATTCGATTATTATACCACACCTTTGGAACTATCCTCCCGTTGACAAGAATAAGCAGAAAGCCGAAGCTTTTTGTTCGTGTCGGTGATAGTAAAAAGGCACGATTTGACCAACATATTTTTCTTATTCGATGCTGTATTCTCATATTCCTTGCTGTCTATATAACGGCACCAAGCCAAATAATGTCGGTAATGAGCCAAGCCCTTTGCATTCGCATAGGAGCTGAATGCCCGCTAGACCAATCGCCTGATCTAACTTCGTTGTTCGAATACGACCATTAAGGTTTAACAAAGCCTTTTTTTAACAAAAGAACCTAGCGTCTTCGCTAGGTTCTTTCCAACTGTCAGTTATTGTAGGCGATTGTTGCAGAAGGCTTGGATTCGCCTGCTTCATTGACGGCCGTTACTTTGTAATAGCCGTTGTAAGCCGCTGCATAATAATGGAATTCGGTTCCGTTTTCGACGGAGCCCAGTTTCGAGAAGGTGCCTTTTTCCTTATCGCTAAAGTAGACATTATATTTCTTGACTTTATCTTTCCCTGCATTGGCTCTCCAAGTGAGCACGATGCCGGCTTCGTCAGCTTTGGCTTTAAGGCCGCTTGGAGCGCCAGGCACGTCCTTCGATGCATTATTGCCAGGCACATTGCCAGGCGGCTCTGTCGCACCGGCAGGTGGCGAAGTAGAACCTGGCATTTGCGTCCCATCCGGGGACGGGATGAACAATGAATCCAGCGAGCTTCCGTCTGTATAGGCCGAACGGCTCGGTACGGATTCTTTGCCGGCTACGTCGACGGCCGTTACATAGTATCCCATCAAGCTGGCCGATGGTATCGTATCGACAAACTTCGCTTCTGCTCCCGCCAGGACAACTTTGCCGCCTAAGAGCTGGAACTTGCCACGGTTGTCCGAACGGTAGATGCGATATCCGACGATGTCCGTATTCGGGCTTGGCTGGAAGGTGATCGATACGTTTTCTCCCGACTTCGTTGCGGTTATGTTCGTCGGCGCCGTTGGTTCTTTGCCGTCCTCGACCCGTGGATCGATTTCGGATGGAGCATCATCGTCATAATCGGTCGGTTTGTAATTATCGATCGGTTTTCTGCTTTTTTCCGGAAGCTTGCTCATCGCATCTTCGATTTCTTTGAGCAGCTGCGAGATCGATTTCTGGCGTTTAATGACCGTTTTTTCTTGCACAAAATCGGCCGGTGTTTGTTCCTGTGCGATGTAGTTCAATCCGTTATAAGAGCTTATTTTCATCCGGACCATCACATTATCGACTTCTGTCGGCACATACTTTTTGTTGAAAATATCGGTCACTTGAAGATTAGAACTCGTCGTTAATTCGCTCGGCAGCTTGCCGGATAAGCTGGACACCGTAGCGGAAACGATGCCGTCTGGCTTAGCGAACGTTTTGGTAGGGAAGAGCTCTGGCTTCTGCTCGATGGTCTTATTCATGATTAAAGCCCAAATATCTTTGGCATGATACGTTTGCAGTGTCTTCGAGGATAATTTATTAATCGGTTGATCATAGCCTATCCATACGCCGACTGTAATGTCTGGCGTGAAGCCCATGAACCATGCATCCGCATCATCCTGCGTTGAGCCTGTTTTGCCTGAAATCTCGATCTTGCCGTAAGATTTGTATTTTTTCATCAAATCTGTCGCCGTACCTTGGCTAATCACCGTTTTCATCATATCGGTAATCAAATATGCGCTTTGCGGAGAGTAGACCTGTGTCGGCTTTTGAGCATGCGAGTAAATCGTTTGGCCGTTAGAGTCTTTGATTTCACGAATCATGAACGTCTCGTTATAAACGCCTTTATTCGGAATGGAGGCATAAGCTCCGGTTAGTTCCTTAACGGAAGTACCGCGGCTTAGTCCGCCGATAACACCGGTTTGCGCGTAATAATCCTCTTTTTGAATGGAGGTGATGCCTAGTTTTTTCGCAAAATCCCAGGCGTCATTAATGCCGACCTTATTCAAAAACAGATCGATCGCCGGAATGTTGTAGGACTGATTCAATGCTTTTCTGGCTGTCATTAGGCCATGGAATTTGTGATCCCAGTTCTCGGGAAGATGGAACCCTTTAACGCCGTCTTTCAAAATAATCGGGATGTCATCCACGATGCTGGCCGGCTGTATGGCCCCTTTCTCTAAAGCCGGAATGTAAGCGGCGATGGGCTTCATCGTTGAGCCGGGCTGTCTGTACGCTTGTGTCGCGTGATTAAGCTGCTCGTCGAAGAAATTCCGTCCCTCGATCATTCCTTTGATCGCGCCCGTTTTGGAATCGATCATAATCGCTCCGACTTGTTCGATGCCTTTTTTGTCATCCGTCGGCGCAAAGTTTTTATCGTTGCTCGAAATCTCATGCATCGAATCGTAAATCGTTTTGTCGATCGTGGTGTAGATTTGGTAACCGCCGCGCAAGAGCTGCGTATGTATGCCTTTCAAAGCTTCATTATAAGCGACTTGATTTTTCGTTGGATCAAGATCCGGTTTTTGAATTTTCAGCAGGATTTCGGCTGCTTCCTTTTCCGTCTCAATCATCAGATACGGATAAGTTGTGTAAGCTTTCTGAGCTGCTTGCGGCATAGACGCTTTAAGATCGAATTTTAACGCTTGTTGATATTGTTCATTTGTGATTTTGTCTTCTTCGAGCATCCGTTTCAGCACGAGCTGCTGCCTGGCAACGGCTTTCTTGAAGCCTTCTTGATCGAATTCCGGCTTGCTTGTGAACGCCGAATACTGCGAAGGGGATTGAGGCAGCCCGGCAAGGTAAGCAGCTTGGGCAACATTGAGTTTGCTCAAATCGTCAATGTTAAACAGACCTTTGGCTGCGGCTTTGATCCCGTACAGATTGTAGCCTGTCGAGCCATTGCCGTATGGGATTTTGTTGAGATAGGCGAGCAAAATCTCATCTTTGGACATAAGCCGTTCCATCCGCAGGGCGAGCAGCAGTTCTCTTGCTTTCCGGCCGTCATCACGATCCAGCGTAAGGAATACGCGTCTGGCGAGCTGCTGTGTAATCGTACTGCCTCCGGTTTGTACTTCTTCGTTCAACAGCTTCTGCGTAACTGCCCGGTAAAGTCCGCGGAAATCGATCCCGTGATGCTTGTTGAAGTCCTTGTCCTCAATGGACAGAACAGCATCCAAAAGGACTTGCGGGATGTCATCCAACTGGGCGAGACGCCGGTCTTCTTCCGTCCGTAATTGTCCGATGACCGTATCGTCATTGAAGTAAGCAAAGCCGGTTATGGCGTTTTCCTGCATCTGCTGGCGAATGGATTCTTCGCTGCGGACGGGATCCTTTTTAACCAGCGCACTGACATATCCAAAAGCGGCGGAGCCACCCACGATTCCTGCCAAAAATGCAGAAATGAGCGCCCATTTTAACGTAATCCAGGTTACTTTCCATGTCGTTCTTACCCAAGGTTTATTCCATTTGGCGAAAAAATTGCGCATAAGTTCCGATATCCTCCTTACATGAACGGTAATAGTATACCATAATTGCCCTGCATGCGGTAATGATCAAGCGAAGAAACGTGACATGGTTTGACAATTGCCGGAATTGTATGATATAAATTGTATCAAATGCGTAGATGGATCAGCAGTAGGTAGCTTGTGGATGCTTTCAGAGAGCCGGTGGTGGGTGCGAACCGGTACCTGCAGGTTAGTGAATTACGGTCTGGAGCAGTAAATGGGAACCTGCAGCAGAAGCTGCATCAGTAGTATTTACCGGCTAAACCCCGTTACAGGTTCTTGAGTGAAAACAGTTTGCCGCGTATACGGATGATTCATGATTATAGATGTACGTAACGGCTGTTTTAATTAGGGTGGTACCGCGAGTCAAGTCTTCTCGTCCCTTGTGGATAAGAAGGCTTTTTTTGTATGCTCACATGAAAAAGGAGATGGATGAACGTGTCGATTTTGAAGGATTTGGAGTTTCGTGGATTGCTTCATCAAATAACAGACCGCGAGGGCTTGGACAAAAAGCTAAGCGAAGAGCGGGTCGTGCTGTACTGCGGATTTGATCCGACAGCGGACAGCTTGCACATCGGCAGTTTGCTGCCTATTTTAACATTAAGACGTTTTCAATTAGCGGGTCATATTCCCCTCGCGCTCGTAGGGGGCGGCACTGGGCTCATCGGTGACCCGAGCGGTAAAGCCAACGAGAGAACGCTTAATGGACCGGAAACGGTGGAAGCATGGTCCCAAAGCATTAAAGGGCAGCTTTCCAGATTCCTGGACTTTTCATCGAATATTGAAAACAGTGCGGAGCTTGTCAATAACTATGACTGGCTTGGGTCGCTGAATGTCATCGAGTTTCTGCGCGATGTAGGTAAAAACTTTACGGTGAACTACATGCTTGCCAAGGATTCCGTCGATTCCAGAATTACAAAAGGCATCTCTTTCACGGAATTCAGTTATATGATTCTGCAATCCTATGATTTCTTAAAGCTGAACGAAACGAAAAACTGCTCCTTGCAAATCGGCGGCAGCGACCAGTGGGGGAATATTACAGCCGGGCTTGAGCTGATTGGCAAAACGACGGATAGCCGGGCCTTTGGCGTAACGCTGCCGCTTGTGACCAAAAGCGACGGACAAAAGTTCGGGAAAACGGAAGGCGGAGCTATTTGGCTGGACGCAACCAAAACGTCTCCTTACCAGTTCTATCAATTCTGGCTCAGCACAGCCGACAACGATGTTATCCGTTTCTTAAAATATTTCACGTTTATTTCCCACGAGGAAATCGAGCGTCTTGAAATCGAAGTCCAAACGCAGCCGGAGAAGAGAGAAGCACAGAAATTGCTTGCCCGCGAAGTGACGAAGCTTGTACACGGGGAAGAAGCCCTGGAGAGTGCGCTTAACATTACCGCGGCTTTATTCAGCGGCAACATTCAAGAGCTTACGCGCCAGGAGATCGAAGAAGCTTTTAAAGATGTTCCGTCTTCGACAATAGAGCAAGAGGATATTCTGCTAGTGGATCTGCTGATCTCGGTAGGCGCTGCACCGTCCAAACGCCAAGCCCGTCAAGATATTGAAAGCGGGGCTGTGACGGTTAACGGTGTCAAAGTAACGGAGCTTAATGCGGCTGCCAACGATTTGGGCAGACTTGGGGAGTCCTACCTCGTGATCCGTCGCGGCAAAAAGAACTACTACCTGGCGCAGTTTAAATAAAAAATAAACCCCTTAGGGAAATCCCTAAGGGGTTTGCTTTTATTAACGGCTGTAGAACTCGACGATTTGTTTCTCGTCAATTTCTTGTGGAAGCTCAGCGCGCTCAGGCAAACGGATGTATTTGCCTTCTACTGCTGCATCGTTGAACTCAAGGTAAGTTGGCAGGTGGTTACGGTTAGCAAGAGCTTCTTTCACAGCGGAAAGGCCTTTGCTTCTTTCGCGAAGGGCGATAACGTCACCAGTAGATACGATGTAGGAAGCGATATCTACTTTTTTGCCGTTTACAGTTACGTGACCGTGGGAAACGAGTTGACGCGCTCCTGCACGGGAGTTGGAAAGACCAAGACGGTAAACCAGGTTGTCCAAACGGCTCTCAAGCAAGATCATGAAGTTCTCACCGGCGATACCTTTCAGTTTGGAAGCTTTATCGAACAAGTTGCGGAATTGCTTCTCGTTCAAGCCGTACATGTGGCGAAGTTTTTGTTTTTCATTTAATTGAACGCCGTAGCCGCTCATTTTTTTGCGTTGTCCTGGGCCGTGTTGACCTGGAGGGAATGGGCGTTTCATGTCTTTGCCGTTACCGCTCAAAGAGATACCTACGCGGCGGCTTAATTTAAACTTAGGTCCTGTATAACGTGACATTTAGGAAAAACTCCTTCTTTTAACAAATAGTTTAGTAGATAGCATCTAGATGTCAGGGTGAAGACAAGTGCCTGGTTTTGCTTGCGAATCATAATGTGATTCCCTGACAAGAGTAGTTCAGCCGCTGTCTTGGCAGGAGCAAAAGCAGTGAGGGTGATCACAAATGGCATTCACCGAAATCATGGTGTTACTCGACTTCTAATTTTATTAAAAAGCGGAGCAAGTGTCAAGTCTCAATCCAGCGGGAGGGATTGAAAATATCGTGCAATGCAGGCGGAAAAATAGTATGATAATGAAGGTACCATTTTGCCTGGATCAATTGGACTATAGTTTGTTAGTGAGGAGAGCCTATGAGTGAATCGCTTCGTAGTATGAAACAACATAGCCCGACAGAGCACTTCGAAGAGTTTCTTCGGCAAGGTCTTGTTCTTTCTAGCAACTTTTCTTATGGGGAATTCAATTCTTATCAAGCGCTGCAGGATGCTTTTGAGTATTGGGTTTACCAATTCGGACAAGCGATGCTGCCGCCTCAAACCGCACTGCTATGCGTAAATACGGATCTTCGAGTCATTAATGCCTGCGCGAATAGAGCTTCTTTTATGGACAAATTCTCGCAAACCGGTACGTCTTGGAGTCTTGCGGATCGAGAGGACAATCCTCTGGCCCGGTGTTCGGATGATCCGAAATTGCATGTGATGACAAGCGAAGAAATGAACATATGGGGGCTAAAGCCCACTTCGGCTGTTAGCATTCCAGTCCTAGATCCTCAAGAACAGCCAGTCGCCTATTTGGGACTTTTTTCCCAATCACACCATATAGAGCCTGAGGGGCTCATCCAGTTGCTGTATACCTTATCATTTTCATTTTACAGCTGTGTGCAAAGTATTGAAGATCGCCGCCGATATGATCAGCTGCTCCTCCAAAATCAACAAAGAGAGCTTGATTTTAAGAAGCATGACATTTTATTCGAGGCGTCTAAGAAGCTCCATGCGAAGATTGATGTGGATTCGGTGCTGACCGAGGCGATTGAATGCATGTACAGGGTATATCCGCATATTCAAGTGGATCTATTGCTTTCGCAAGACAATGATTCAACGAATTTGTCGGTGAAGCCGCTGAATTTTCAGAGTATTGAGAACGACATCTGTACGCGTGCTTTTATGGAAAGCACCGTCGTCTTTGAACCGACGATGGACGGCGAAGGGCCGAGCACGGGGAAAGTAGCGGCGCCGCTTTCGGGCAAACAGGGCGTTTACGGTGTCTTATATATGCAGTTTGAGCATGATTTGATTCAGGCTTCGGATTTGCAGTTTATTTCGCTGCTCGCAGATACGGCCGGTTCGGCCTTTGAAAATGCGAAATTGTATGAGCAATCCAACCTCATGATTAACGAGCTTCGCCTAATCAACGAAATTACCAAGCAGCTCAACCAAAGCTTACGCCTAAGCGAAATTTTCAACTCGGCTTCAAGGGAGCTTTTAAGCATTTTTGGCGCCGATTACAGCTGTATATTGCAAAAGGATAAAGAAACGGACCAATTAATCGTGCAAGCTACGAATTTGCCGGCGTTGTTTCATGAGACGTATACCATGGATCAAGGTTTTGCCGGTCTTATTTACAGCACCAAAGAGCCGACGATCATCTCCGATTATATGACAAACAACAAGGTCAAATCGAAGCTGCTGCAGATCACCGATTCCAGGTCGCTGATCGGTTCGCCGATTCTTGTGAACGGTCGTGTGGAAGGCGTCATCATGGTTATGCATAGCAAGCCTAATTTCTTCTCTTATGATAACTATAAATTGCTGCAGGTGCTTTCCGGACATATCGGTCTTGCCATGACGAACGCCTCGCTGCATGCGGAAGTGAAACGGATGGTTATCACGGACAATTTAACTGGCCTTTATGCCCGTCACTATTTGGATGAACAAGCGAATTTGCTGCAAAAGAAGGATTTCTGCGGATCGCTGATTGTTGTGGATATCGATAATTTCAAACGGATCAATGATACGCACGGTCATCAGATTGGCGATAAAATTTTGATTCAGGTCAGCCAAATTATTAAGTCCTGTATCCGGGATAGCGACATCGCGGCAAGATGGGGCGGGGAAGAGCTGGCGGTGTACTTGCCCCAAGTTGCGAAGGATCAGACCATCCGCATAGCCGAACGCATACGCACGAGAGTTCTTCAAGAAACAAGTCCGCAAGTCACGGTTTCCTGCGGTATTTCGGATTGGAATTGGGAAGAGGATAAGATTAGCGTCGAATCTTTGTTCTACCGTGCGGATATGGCGCTGTATCAAGCTAAAAATAACGGTCGGAACCAAATTAAAGTGGGTTAGTTCTCAGCCAAATCACTTGTCCGCAGACGGGTGGTTTTTTCTTTGTGATACGACCTGAAAAAATAGGGCAGACTAGGTGCAATCGGGCATAGATTTGCCCTACTTTTCTCTTCCTGATCCAACGGTTACATGATACAATGATCTGGTTAAGGGAAGGATGGTCGAAATTTGTCAGTGGCTAACAGAAAGCGGATACTTTCAATTCTTGTTGTTTTGATTTTACTCGGTGGTTTGATTTACTTTTTCTTCTTTAACCCCATGGGCATTAAACTCGCTCACACCAATATGAGGCAGCTGTCCGAACATTTGAGGGATCTTGGTTGGCCGGGTAAAATTATCGGCATGGCCTTGGTTGTCGCTCAAACCTTTTTTCCGTTTATTCCGTTTGTCATTGTGGCCGGGACGAATGTTGCCATCTTTGGGATTAAAGTAGGATTTCTTGTGAACTATATCATGTCTTGCTTAGGAGCAATCGCCTCTTTTTATTTTGCTCGTTATTATGGACATGCCTGGGTGGAGAAGAAGCTGGAGCGGTTTCCGCTCGTTACTCAGTTCAGCCGCCGCATGGAGAAAAGCGGTTTCTTGTACGTGCTTTTAGGCCGTTTGATCCCGATTCTGCCTTCATCGGCGATTAACTTTGCGGCAGGGCTGACAAGAATAAAGTTTACTCATTTTCTATGGGGCACTCTGCTGGGGAAACTGCCCATCGTGTTTTTAGAATCGATGATTGCTCACGATTTATTTCATTTTCACAAATATAAAGGAAGACTTCTCATTCTGC
This sequence comes from Paenibacillus sp. FW126-R14, assembly GCF_058789495.1. NCBI lineage: Bacteria > Bacillati > Bacillota > Bacilli > Caryophanales > Paenibacillaceae > Paenibacillus > Paenibacillus sp. FW126-R14. Next base: position 39,112 of record NZ_JBYTBS010000021.1, read on the forward strand.
TCGGCATTTTAATCGTTTTGATCTTCATCGGAAATGCCGTGAAGCGGGTGCTGGCCCCCAAAGCGAAGTAAAATATGTTGGAGAATGCAGGAAATTTTCTAGTTGCGCTTTGTCACCTATCCACGTTATCATATAGAAAGCAAGGCGACCAATTCATATGCAAATAAATGGAGGAATGAAATATGCCAAGTGCTAACAATGCCGCAATTGTTGAAATTTCACAAACAGCCAATAAATTTAGATCATCCATCGTTCTTCAATACGATAATAAGTATATCGACGTGAAAAGTATTTTAGGGTTGTTCACGACTCTTCTTAGCTCCAGCAAATATGATTTGCACGTTCATGGCCCGGATGAGCAAGAAGCGAAAGTCGCTATGGCGGAAGTTTTTGCTAAGCACGAATTAGGGGTTCATGTCGTAGAAGACTAATCTAACTCCAGATGAAGGTACTCTCAGAATCTCTGAGGGTACCTTCTCTTGTATATTGAAGCATTTTCGCTTAATATAGATCATATAAGGACGGATGACTAAGCGTATAGGGGGAAGTGGAATGTCTTCATCTGATCTGTTGCTGGACATGAATCAAAAAGCGCTTAATCTTCTTCAAGAAGATGCAGATAAAATCGAAAAGCTGATCGAAGTGCAAATGGAAAATTTGACAACGCGTCAATGTCCGCTGTACGAAGAGGTTCTAGATACGCAAATGTACGGTCTGTCTAGAGAAATCGATTTTGCTATTCGTGCGGGACTTATTTCCGAGATGCCTGGCAAACAGATTCTCAGTAAACTTGAACGTAACCTTGCTCAGCTATATGAAGCGCTGAATAACAAAAAGTAACCCGTCAATGGGTTACTTTTTTTGTTTCAGTGTATGTAGTTGTAGACTTTCAATCGGGCTAGACCAGGAAGAATACGACACCTAAGATGATGTAGACAATCAGAAGGAGCAAACCTTCAAACCAGTTGGTCGAGCCGTCCTGCGTGATGGATTTGGTAATGAAAACGGCGACCCCGATGGCGGCAATCTCATAAGTGGTAAACACGATGTTCATGGGAGTGCCGCTGATGAAGAAGCTGGCCAGAACAAGGACCGGCGCTACGAATAGGGCAATTTGCAAGGAACTGCCGATCGCGATTTCGACGGCCGCACCTATTTTATTTTTCATCGCCATCATGACGGCTGCGCTATGCTCGGCAGCATTTCCGATGATCGCTACGAGGAAGGCACCTACAAAGAGCTCGGAAAACCCGAATTTATGGGTAACTTCTTCTAAGGTGCCTACCAGCCACTCGCTGGTGAAAGCAACCATGACGGTGGAGAGCACTAAGAAGAGAATCGAAGTTGACTTGGACCAAGCGGCTTCGCCGTGTTCAATGGCTTCATCGGAGAGCATATTTTTGTGCGTAACCATGGAGAACAGAAGCCAGAGCAGGTAAGCGACAATGAGTAGAATCGCAACGATCATGCTCATCGTGGATGTCTCTTTGGTCGTTAAGCCTCCGGTGAAAATCGCCGGAATGAACAGCGCCACAACCCCCAGAATCATTAATGAGGAGTTGTGGGAGGCCAGTTTTATGTTAAACGTTTGTTCTTTGTACTTGAGCCCTCCTGCGAAAATGCTGAGACCCAGCACCAGCAAAAGGTTACCGATGATGGCCCCTGTAAGACTGGCCTTAACGATATCGTACAAGCCGTCTTTCACTAGGAAGATGGCGATGATTAATTCAGCCGCGTTGCCAAATGTGGCGTTAAGGAATCCGCCTATGCGCTCGCCTGCATAATGGGCAACGCTTTCCGTCGCTTTTCCCAGGAACCCGGCGACAAAAATAATCGCAATACAGGCGATGATGAATTGCAGCGTTGTATCCATATGCGTATAGTGTGCAATTGCTGTTAGCACGAAAGAAATAATTAAACCTGCGTAAAACAATTTACCTTTCAATGTTGACCCTCCGGCTCCTAATTTATTGGTACTTTTTTACTTCTTTTTACTATACCCAGTTTGCCCTTTAAAGTAAATTCGATTTGGACATTTTGTGCAGTTCTTGCTTTCATCTATTGAACTTATTACAATAGGTTTATAGCCGAGTGGAAAATTTTTGAGTTCCGCTCAAAGATCATTATATTAGGAGTTGATCCATATGTCCGAAGACAATCAAACCGGTTTAATTCGTATCTCTGATGATGTAGTATCCACGATTGCGGGTCTCGCTGCTCTTGAAACCGCTGGCATAGCAGGAATGTCAGGTGGCATTTCAGAAGGCTTAGCCAAACGTCTGAGCGGTAAGAACGTACAACGAGGCGTGTCCGTAGAGGTAGGTCAAGTGGAAGCAGCCATCGATTTACGCGTTATCGTCAATTACGGTTCCCGTATTCAGGATGTATGCAGGGATCTCCAGGAGAATGTAAGGGAAGCTGTCGAAAATATGACAGGCTTAACTGTAGTGGAAGTTAACGTTAAAGTGGAAGGCGTCGCATTCAGGGAAGAAGATGTTGTTGACGATCCTCATCGTGTTAAATAAAAAGAAGACCCAATCGAGTATGAAGTCGATTAGGGTCTTTTTTTCTGTGCAGGCGCAGCTGCAGGTTCCTTATGCGATTGTTCACGGGAAATCCCCAGCACGACGCCCATGCCGATCAGTGACACCATCATGGATGAACCGCCTGCCGAGATGAAAGGCAGGGTTACGCCCGTGAGCGGAATGGTTCCTGTGACGCCGCCGATATTAATAAAGGCTTGGATCGCGAACATAACCATAATGCCAACGCCGGATAGCATGCCGAAGATGTCAGGGCAGCGTACGGCAATAAGAAGGCCTCGCCAAATGAAGAACAGATAAATAAGAATGAAAAGGGAACTCCCGATAAAACCAAGCTCTTCCCCGATAATGGCAAAAATGAAATCGTTGTGCGCCTCAGGCAAATAGTGAAGTTTCTGAATGCCTTGTCCGAACCCGGCGCCGGCGAAACCGCCATGGCCGAAAGCGTACAAAGATTGTACGACTTGCAAGCCGGAGCCTTGCGGATCGGCGAATGGATCCAGAAATGAAGTTAGCCGGTTGATCCGGAAATTATCACTCGTGTCCCCTAGCAGCAGATACAAGACTAGGCCCATACTGGCAAAGACAGCAAATACAGCTCCGATACCGAAAATGTGCTTCAAATTGGAGCCTCCGACCACGATGACGATCACGGAACACATCAGGAGGATCATACATGAGCCAAAATCAGGCTGCAAGAGGATCAAACCGCAGACAAAAGCAACAACCAAGATGGCAGGGAGAAGGCCTTTGCGGAAACTTCGGAACTTCTCGTCTTTGTTGCTTATCAGAGATGCTAAATAAAGGATAACGATCAGTTTGGCAAACTCCGTCGGTTGAATGCCGTATCGGCCGAGTGTGTACCAAGAGCTGGCACCGTTAGCTTTACTTGTAAAGATAACAAATATCAAGCCTAATACGACGAAGAAAAACGCAGGGATGACCAGTTTTTTCAACTTCGTGTAGTGGACATTCATGCAGAACAGCATGCCAACAACACCGATTCCAACAGCAATCAACTGTTTCCGTGTGAAAAGCCAAGGGTCATCCCATCGATATGCGCTTGTCATCGAGCTTGCACTGAACACCATTGCCAAACCAAAGCATACCATTAAAAAGGTTAAGAAGAGCAGCAGAAAATCCGGCGTTCCTCTTCGAGGTGGATTCATGCTGTTCCCTCGCCTAGTCGGCCAACAATTGCTTTAGCTGATCCAATTTTTGGTTGGAAAGTTTAAGCACGGCATCAGGAATCGGTGAATTGTAGTCCAAGCCATGCGGGAATGTTTCTCTTCCTATGTATGCATCCTCTAGAAATAAAATGGCGTAAGGAGATTCCAGTTTGCCGGATTCCACGCGCGCGTTAACACGTAAGAAGTACACGGATTTACTTGCTTTATCTTCCATTTTGAAATCATAAGTAGCACGCGTGTATTCCCACTGCCAGCGCACGAAACCAAGTTTCGTCGTTACCTCATCCAGGTGAGCCAGATCGCTTTTTAAGCCTTTTAGGCCAGTTGCTTCAATAATCACTATAACGCCTCCATATTGTACGTATGCATTCTTTATTCATGATAGTATGTTTCCAAAGGTTCTGCAAGTCGACAGCTGTCTCTAATTTCTAATATTTGATGGCACTTTGGAGATGAAACTGCAGCATTATTTTGGTAGAATAGGTTCAATAACAAAGCTTAAAGAGAAACAATCAAGATACAAGGATGAGCGGAGGAGTATTCTATGTTCGAATTTCAAGCGGACTTACAAGCCATTTACGAAGAAATGGTTGCCTGGAGGCGCTACCTGCATCAAAACCCTGAGCTCTCCTTTCATGAATACCGGACGGCTGAATTTATAGCAAATCATTTGCAAAGTTGGGATATAGAAGTACGTCAAGGGGTTGGAGGAGGCGGAGTCGTCGGACTGCTTCGCGGCAGCGAAGAAGGACCTACGGTGGCCCTCCGGGCCGATATGGATGCCCTTCCTATCCAAGATGAGAAGAAATGTGAATATGCTTCGCTTACGAAAGGGGTCATGCATGCTTGCGGTCACGATGCCCACACATCAACGCTGCTCGGGATAGCCAAGGTAGCCAGCAAGCACCGGGCCGAATTGAAAGGGAATCTCGTTTTTCTGTTCCAGCATGCGGAGGAAATCACCCCCGGCGGTGCGGATTCCATGATTCAGGACGGTGCGCTGGAAGGCGTTGACGCCGTGTTTGGCGTTCATTTGTGGACACCTTTTCCTGTAGGACATGTATACTCCAAAGCGGGACCTTTGATGGCAGCACCGGACGAATTTACGATTCAGATTCAAGGGAAGGGCGGACATGGCGGACTGCCTCATCAAACCATCGACAGCATCTATGTCGCCTCACAATTGGTTGTGAATCTGCAATCGATCGTAAGCCGCCAGGTAGATCCGACGGAGCCTTGTGTCGTTAGTATCGGTTCTTTCCACGGAGGAACGAGTTTCAATGTAATTGCCGAAACGAGCGTACTAAACGGCACAGTACGGACTTTCGACGCAGAGCTTAGACTAGATGTGAAGCAGCGCATCGAACGGGTGGTGCAGTCCACCTGTGCAATGTTCGGAGCCGCTTATGATATCGATTATAAGCTCGGCTATCCGACAGTGGTGAACGACGTAAAGGAAACTCAGCGCTTCTTTCAAGTAGGCGCTTCCCTTTTCGGAGCGGAAGCTGTGCATGAATCTCCGCTTATTATGGCCGGAGAAGACTTCTCTTATTATTTGCATCATCGGCCGGGCTGTTATATGTTCGTAGGGGCGGGCAATGCGGAGGCCGGCATTATTTATCCGCATCACCATCCGAAATTTGATATCGACGAGAAGTCGATGCTGAATGCGGCTAATTTGCTGCTGGGCATGGCTTTGGATTATATGGCATGAATGCCGTCCTTCCTTTGGAGAATGCTATGTCTGTAAGACAACTCTGAGGAGGGATAATGGACATGGCAGACAAAACAGTTAGAGAGATTATGAGCAAAGACTGTGTGACAGTTACTTTGCAGGATAATGTATATGAAATCGCGCTGAAAATGAAACAACACGATATCGGATTCGTTGCGGTTGTTGACGGCAAGAAGCTCATCGGCGTTGTAACCGACCGGGACCTTGTTGTTCGCGGCTACGCCGAAAAGCATTCCGGCTCTACGGCTGTCGAGCAGGTGATCTCGAAGGATGTTGCTACGATAGATCCTAATACTTCAATAGATGAAGCAGCCAAAATCATGGCGAAAAATCAGATCAGGCGGCTGCCGGTGGTCGAGAACGGCGAGCTGGTCGGCATTGTAGCTATTGGTGATTTAGCGGTGCGCGGCAAATTTGAAGATGAAGCCGGTCAAGCGCTCAGCCAAATCTCTTCGGATAAATCGCCGGTCGGCGCCAGATAAGAGACATAGCGAAATCTTTTCCTAATAGAAGGGAAAGGATTTCTTTTTATTTGTACGTCCAAAAGGATGACGAAGTCGTTTATTCTTGTAACTGTCAAAGTTCGCAATAAGGTAGTCAATCTGCGACAAGATGCGAAGGAGCTAAATATGCTACATTGGTAACGTGTTCAATTATTGAATCTGATAGGAAAAAGGTGAGTATGCATGGAGAAAGTTAGGATTGGTATTATCGGTCTGGGCAATATGGGAACCGGACATGCCAAATATTTGGTTAACAACGAAGTAAAAGGCGCCGAGTTAACGGCTATTTGCGAGTTCAGAACGGATCGTTTGGAGTGGGCAAAGGAAAACTTGGGTGAAGGTGTCCAATTATTTGACAATCTCGATACATTCCTGAACTCAGGCGTCATTGATAGTGTACTGATTGCGACTCCACACTACGATCACCCTGAAACGGCGATCAAAGCATTTAAAGCCGGGCTCCACGTATTGTGCGAGAAGCCTGCGGGCGTTTACACAAAACAAGTTCGTCAAATGAATGAAGCCGCTCAAGCTTCAGGCAAAGTATTCAGCATGATGTACAATCAGCGTACGAACCCTTTATATACAAAATTGAAAGATCTGGTTTCCTCCGGGGAGCTTGGCGAAATTCGCAGAACGAACTGGATTATTACGAACTGGTACAGATCCCAAAGCTACTACGATTCAGGCGGCTGGCGTGCAACTTGGTCCGGTGAAGGCGGAGGCGTACTCATTAACCAAGATCCGCATCAACTCGACTTGTGGCAGTGGACGATCGATATGATGCCGAAACGCGTTCGCGCGTTCTGTTATTTCGGCAAGCACCGCAATATCGAAGTTGAGGACGATGTAACGGCATTCGTCGAATACGAGAACGGAGCGACTGGGTTGTTTGTTACAACGACAGGGGAAGCGCCGGGAACGAACCGTTTCGAGATTTCCGGGGACCGCGGTAAAATTGTCATCGAAGACGGTAAGCTCACATTCTGGCGTTTGCGCGTTTCCGAAAGAGAATTCAACGCAACGTTCAAAGGCGGATTCGGCCAACCGGAGTGCTGGAAAATCGACATTCCGATCGAAGGCAAGGAAACAAGCCACATGGGGATTACGCAAAACTTTGTAGATGCGATTCTGCATGGCACTCCGCTCGTTGCTCCAGGGGAAGAAGGCATCAAGGGCTTAATGCTGTCCAATGCGATGCTGTTATCCACATGGACGGACAACTGGGTTGATCTGCCGATTGACGAAGAGCTTTTCGAACAGCATTTACAGGATAAAATCAAAAATTCCACCGTTCAGAAGGAAGCTGGATTTAAGACATTTGACGTTTCGGCTTCAAGATAAATCAATCTCAATGGAGAGATCGCGGAGGAATTCGGATATGCAAAAAAGCGATGGAATGAATTACGCACCAAAAGGAAAGCCGAACATCGTCGTGCAAAAAGGTGAGTTTGTTTTCGCAGCTATTGCGCTGGATCATGGTCATATCTTTGGCATGTGCAATGGTCTATTGGAAGCTGGAGCGGAGCTGAAATGGGTCTACGACCAAGATCCTGCGAAGGTCTCGGCTTTCATAGAGAAATATCCGCAGGCGAAAGCGGCTTCTTCGGAGCAAGAAATTTTTGACGACGCGGAAGTCAAGCTGATTGCCGCAGCCGCTGTCCCGTCAGAGCGCGGACCGCTCGGCATCCGGGCGATGGAGCACGGCAAAGACTACTTTACGGACAAAACTCCCTTCACGTCGCTGGAGCAGCTTGCCGCTGCCAAAGCGAAGGTGGAAGAGACAGGCCGCAAATATGCCGTTTACTACAGTGAACGTCTGCACGTAGAGAGCGCTGTATTTGCCGGGCAGCTGATTGAAGAGGGAGCTATCGGCCGGGTTGTTCAGGTTATGGGACTTGGGCCGCACAGACTGAATGCATCCAGCCGACCGGACTGGTTCTTCGAAAAAGATAAGTATGGCGGTATATTGTGCGATATCGGCTCTCATCAGATCGAACAATTTCTGCATTATGCAGGCTGTAAAGACGCCACCGTTATGAGCAGTAAAGTGGCGAATTACCATGCGAAGGATTATCCGGAGCTGGAGGATTTCGGTGACGCTACCTTGGTTGGAGACAACGGGGCAACAAACTACTTCCGTGTGGACTGGCTGACACCGAGCGGTCTGGGAACATGGGGCGACGGACGCACGCTGATCCTCGGTACAGAAGGATACATCGAACTCCGTAAATACATTGACATTGCGCGCGATCCGCAAGGAGATCAGCTGTATCTGGTCAATCAGCAAGGGGAGAAACACTACAGTCTTCATGGACAAGTAGGCTTTCCTTTCTTCGGTCAGTTGATCCTTGATTGTATTCACCGGACGGAGAATGCCATGACGCAGGCGCATACGTTCAAAGCGGCAGAGCTCTGCCTGCTTGCTCAGGAAAAAGCCATTCGCGTTGAATAAATTTGATTACAATAAATTTCTTTATTCGGGTAGTCCGGCGGTCGTCGCCGGGCTGCCCGTTTTGCGTTTGCGCCGTTAAAACGGACGTGCCCAACAGGTTTAAATCCGGTGCTTTCCTTTCATACTAGAGAAAAAGGAGGTGGCACCCCATGCATGGAGATTCTACCCGTCCTCTGATCGTTCAGAGCGATTTGTCAGTTCTGCTGGAAACGAATCATCCTGAATTCGAATCCGTCCGCGGAACCTTGTCCCGTTTCGCCGATCTCGTCAAAAGCCCGGAGCATCTTCACACATACCGGATTACGCCGTTATCGCTTTGGAATGCAGCCGCCGCCGGCATGCCCGTTGAACAGATGTCAGCTTGCTTGCAGCAAAATGCCAAATTCGGCGTACCTCCCTCCGTGCTCAGCGGCATTCGGAAATATGCGAACCGATATGGGATTTTGCGCATGGAAAACGTCGGAAACGAGCTGTATCTCGTCAGCGACGATACGGTCATATTGAAAGAGATTCGTGCGTATGAGTCGCTGAAAAAATATTTGGAAGACACCCGCGGCGAGCGGGCTATTGCCGTTTCACCGGCATTTCGCGGCTTGTTGAAGCAGGAGCTGATCAAGCTGGGATATCCGGTTGAAGATTTAGCGGCCTGCCGGAGCGGCGAATTTCTTCCTATCCGGCTGCGGAATGAGGATACGGCGGAAGAACCTTTTCAGCTGCGCGACTATCAAAAGAGTGCTGTGGATGCGTTCCACCGCATCGGAGAAGGAGGAAGCGGCGTGCTTGTGCTCCCGTGCGGAGCCGGGAAAACCGTGATCGGCATCGCCGCAATGGCGAGATGCTCCTGCGCAACTTTGATTCTTACTTCGAATGTCACATCCGTGAAGCAGTGGAAGCGGGAAATTTTGAGCAAAACAGGCCTCGGAGAAGATCAGGTAGGCGAATATAACGGCGCAACGAAGGATGTACGGCCGATCACAATCGCCACGTACCAAATCCTGACGCATCGCGGCAGAAAGGGAGACGACTTCGCTCATATGCGATTGTTCAGCGAGAGAGATTGGGGGCTGATCATCTATGATGAGGTGCATCTTCTCCCTGCTCCTGTCTTTCGGGCCACCGCGGACATTCAAGCAACCCGCAGACTCGGTTTAACCGCTACGTTAATCAGGGAAGACGGTAGAGAGGGAGAAGTGTTCTCTCTGGTAGGGCCGAAAAAGTTCGATATGGCCTGGAAGGAACTGGAGTCGAAAGGCTGGATTGCCAAGGTCGCCTGTCAGGAAGTGCGCGTCGATCTGTCCGAGAGCGATCGCGATCTTTACGGTGCCTCCGGCGCCAGACAGCAGTTCCGGATTGCCGGGGAGAATACGGCCAAGCAAGAAGTGATTGACCGTCTGCTGCAGCGTCATGCCAATGAACAAACGCTTATTATCGGTCAATATATCGATCAATTGGAACGGATTGCCGCTCATACCGGTGCCCCGATGATCAGCGGCTCGATGCTGTATGAACGACGGGAAGAGTTGTACAAACAATTTAAAAAGGGGGAGCTGCCGCTGCTTATCGTCTCCAAAGTCGCTAATTTTGCGGTGGATTTGCCGGATGCCGCAGTCGCGATTCAGGTGTCGGGCAGCTATGGCTCACGCCAAGAAGAAGCGCAGCGGCTGGGGCGTATTCTTCGCCCGAAGAGCAGCGGCTCCAACGCTGCCGTATTTTATTCGATCATCAGCGCGGATACGAAGGAACAGGATTTTGCCATGAAGCGCCAGCTGTTTCTGGTTGAGCAAGGCTATGAATACCGCATCACAAGGTGGAGTCCCGAGAAGACAGCTCATAAAGGAGAACAGCATGAGGTATGAAACAGTCGTACATAGAATGCCGGAAGATGTGAAAAAGCTTATTTCCAGCCAGCCTTGGTGCTCCTCATACATCAAAGACGGGGTTTCATTGTCTGATTTGCTGACGGATCGAAAATATCTGATAAGACTGCTTTCCCAGCTGTCCGTGGATGAAAAAAATACGCTCCGCCTCATTCTTGCTGCGTTCGGCTGTGAATCGTTCACACGCGAGGCGCTCGAGAAGCAAGCGGGCCTTCGCATGGCCGGCGCACAAGCTGCTGCTGGCCTCATAGGCCTTAGGCGGACAGGCGTTATTGCCGCTTTTCGCAAAGCATGGGGGGAGGGGCTCTTTGTACTGCCGGAGGATGCGTTTGCCTCTTGGCAGGAGCTTCTGTTCCCCTCGGTAAAACTGGCGACTATCGAAGATGAAAGTGCTCTGGCATTGCTGCCGGCGGGGGCTACCGATCTGAGCGGCGCCGATCAGGATGCCGCTCCGGTTCATCCGAGAGGTCTTGCACAGCAGCTGTTTCACTTTCTTGCCGCGTGTTCTCAGCAGCCTTCTCTCCCGTTAACGAACAAGGGAACTTTGCATAAAAAGCAGCTTGCCAAGCTTACCCAGCACCTATCACTGCCTGATGACCTGCTGCGCTCCTCGGGGATTGCGTATGCTTTCAGAGATCAGTACGATGACGGCACGGTGCTCATGCTCGAATTGGCGATTCGGATGGGCTTTCTTACAGGAAGCGGCGAGCAGCTCTTCTTCAATAAGAAAGCCTGCAAGAATTGGCTTGAGGGCCCTTATGAGAGGCAGCAGGCGCAGCTTTACAGCGTTTGGCGCCAGTTGGTGCTTCCCGCACCTGTCTGGCTGCAGCATGGCATCACGTGGATGGAGAAGGCGGAGGCCGGTCAGTGGTACAGCGTCGACGATATTTCGAGAGGGATCTTGACCTGCTGCTCCCGGGGGGCTCAGGCCAATGAAGCGGAGTCGCTCCGCCAGGCGTTCCTGAACGCCTGGATTCTCCCGCTGTCGCTCTTCCGCTTTGTAGAGCTCGCTGCCGATCCCGATGGCGGTGCCTGGTTCCGATGGCTGTTCTCGCCGGGCGGTGAAGGTGAATTTGGCCTAATTCGTGCAAGCTCAGTGGAATTGCAAGCAAAGGCGCCTTCTTTCTATGTGCAGCCGGATTTTGAAATCCTGTTGCTTCCGGATGCAGGACTTCGTACGGAATGGGATATCGCTGCGTTCGCCGACCTTCAGCAGTCGGATCATGTGCGCACCTACCGTTTGACCAAAGAAAGCTTTTATCGAGCCTGGGAACAGGGACAAAGCGGTGAAGAGATCATTCGGATACTGCAAGAGAAAGCTTATTACGAAGTTCCGGAGCCCGTCATTCAAACGATGCGGCAATGGGGCGAACAGGCGGGCAAGGTGCATATTGAACAAGTAACGCTGCTTCGCTGCAGTTCGATTGAAATTGCGGATGCCCTGCTCAGAAACGAGAAATGCCAGCCGTTTCTTAAGGAACGTGTCGGCGGGGCTGATTTTATCGTGCCCAAAGATCAGTTGTCCCAGCTTATGAAGTGTCTAGAGAATATGGGCTATAACCCTAGAAGCAGCCGCAAGGAGGCTGACGATCCCGCTGCCGAATCGGAGCATCTTATGGGGACTCAGACACAGGGTTTATGCTATTCCAGGGATTCTATCCAGCTGTATGAGATGGATCCCGAGCTGCCGGAGCAAGGCGATTTGTACCCGGACATGGGGAATATCCCGGTAAGCTGGCTTCAAGATTTCCGGTCCTACCACGGTTCTACGCGCAAAGAAATGATTCGCAAGGCGATTGAGTGGAAAAGCTGCCTGCAGCTGCGTAAAGAAGGGCAGAGCCGCGTTATTATTCCCCGCACTTTGCGGGAAGAACGGTCAGGCTGGATACTGGAAGGATTGGAAGAGCATAGGGAGATTTCCTTGTCCGGTGACGACTGGGAGGAAATGAAGCTGATTTTACCGGGTATTAATGACGAAGGCGTTTATAAATAAGCTCTAAGAGAAAAGGAAGAAACTCTGCAGGAACTGTGGTATAGTAGAGATGTTGGATACTCTTTAAGAGGAAGGAAGTTGAACATAGGTATGTTACAGACAATGGAAGCAGAAACGATTGATATGTCGGCCGTTCTTATGCAGGCCTATGACATGGGTGACATGATTAATTCCTCTGCTGAAGTGGCAGATTATTTATATTGGAAGAACGCTGTTGAGAACAGCGATGAAGTGAAAGAGCTGAAGGCCGTCTTCGCCCGAAAGAAAGACGCATTCGAGGAATGCGAGCGCTTTGGTCACTATCACCCAAGCTATCATGAAGCGTTGGCTGCTGTTAACGACATTCAGGACAAGCTGCACGGCGTTGAGGCTGTTCGCAAATTCAAAGAAGCGGAGGATCGGTTGGACGACCTGCTGTTCACGGTGTCCACGACGATCGCTCACGCCGTTTCTGAATCTATTAAAGTTCCGAGCAATAACCCGCTTCCAACCGGCAAAGGATGTTCATCCGGCGGAAGCTGCAGCGGCAATTGCGGTTAACTCCTGCTATAGCTGGAAATCGGGGCGGATGATTCCGACCTCGGTTCCTTGCCAGTTATGAACGGTTGGCGTATGGAAAGCGGCAAGCTCGCTGACTTCGGGCGCCGAAAGCAGATTCAACTGCTTCAGCGCTTCAATAACAGCGGGATACAGTGCGCGCTGATTACCGTCCTCAATCTTCAGCACAAAGCCCAATCCCTGTTCCGGAACCGCTAGTGCGAAGATGCCCTCAGCTCCCATTTTGCCGACGATTCGGCCTTGCGTCACTTTGATTAAGTGCGTATCGAAGCGATCGTGCCCTGCGAGGAAATGAGGATATTTTCGCACCGCGGCAACGATTCTCTGGCAAGCGTTTGCACGGGCAGCGGGCAGTCCTTCCGGGCTTCCCAGTCTGGCGAAGGCAAGAGCCAGATTAGGTATCGGCATGCCGAACACAGGCACTCCGCAGCCGTCGATCCCGAGCTCCATTTGCGACTTAGGGATGTCGGACATCGCGCACACCGCTTCGAGCATGAGCTGCTGTACGGGATGCTGAAGGCTCATGTACGTATCTGGCGAAGCGCCGAGGTGCGCACATAGCGCCAGCATGCCTGAGTGCTTGCCCGAGCAATTGTTATGCAGCGTGGTCGGCACTTCACCCCGTTCGCGCATCGCCTGTGCGGTAGGCGCGTGATAGGGCTCGTGAGCGCCGCACTGCAGGTGCCCGCGATCGAAACCAAGCTTGCCCAAGATGCTTCGGGCGGCGTTGACGTGATCGGCTTCCCCGTTATGGGAAGCGCAGCACAGCGCAATTTCGGCATCTCCGAGGCCGAAACGATCAGCCGCGCCGGATTCAATGACCGGCAGCGCTTGTATGAGCTTCGCCGTCGAACGGGCGAAGGTAAGAAATTGCGGGTCGCCTGCCCCGTGCAGCAGCGCCCCTTGGGCGTTAACCAGCGCGAGATGGACGCGGTGAATACTTTCCGTTATGTTCCCGCGATACACGCGGACAATGGTGTTGGAAGGCTTCATGTAGAGAGATCACTCCATAACTAGTATTATTGAAAAGAGGTAGCAATCATGATGATTGAGCGTAGCGGGTTGATCATTTGGGTCAACGATATCAAAGCCGCCAGAAACTTGGAACGGTTCGGATCACTTCATTACATATCCAAGAAAATGAATTATGCAGTTCTTTATATACATGCAAGCAAAGTTGAGGAGACGACTCGAAGCTTACTCAAGCTGCCCTACGTCAAAAAAGTCGAGAAGTCTTACCGCAACGAAATCAAAACCGAATACAGTAGTGATGTGCCGGACAAAACTAGATTTTACACCCTTTGAGGCTGCAGTGCAAAACGAAAGCTTCGAAAGAAGCTTTTTTATTTTTTTGAATTTTTAGATAATAAGCATTTTTTCATGATTTCACAAATATTTATTAATAATTTTATATATTCTTCCATGGGAAAAAAAGTTATAATCAAGTAAAGTATAACTTACATACAGTTAGGGAATAGGTACACGGTCTCATTTTAGTAGGAAAGGGGTTGTGATCATGAAAGACAAGGTAATGGGGAGATGGAGTACTTATGAACCATTCTTCGTACAGCTGGGCGATAAGAAAGTGGCGGATGTCGTGATCACGAATCATGCCAAGCTGAGATGGACTGATCGTGTTTCCAGCGAAAACAATTCACTCGAGGACATCTGTGCTTTTCTATGGGAAAAGCTTAAAAACGATAGCGTCGTCTCTTATTATCGCAATGAAGAAGACGTATATCTGATTGATGACGACCTTGTTGTCGTTGCCGAGTTTTCTCAATTGGAGCATGAAACGGATTTGGTCGGCAACCCGCTGCACAAGATGATCATCGTCACTTTCCTCGGGCGAATGTCCGAAACGATGGAACTCCGCGATTTGAAATCATATTATTCTTGGCTTAGACACTCGCGTCGCATGACGCTGATCAAGAACAGCCGTAAGCGTCGTTAAACGAATAATGGGCTAGGTAAAGAGTGTGTCGGTTGCGGCATGCTCTTTTTTATGCCCTGAATGGACTGTCTGCGTTCAATTTCATATAATGGTAGCAAAGAGAGGCGGGTTTTCATGGCACTTAATTTTCATCAACTCCATATTTTTTATACCGTTGCGGAGAAAGGCAGTTTCTCTCATGCAGCCGGAGCTCTGCATATGACACAGCCTGCCGTAACGATGCAGGTTCAATCCCTTGAGGATTATTTCGGCGTGAAGCTGTTTCACCGCAGTACGAAGAAGATTGAGCTTTCCGAAGCGGGACGGGCATTGATGCCGTTTGCCAAGAACAGCATTGAGCTTATCCGCGAAACGGACGTTGCAATGTCCAAATTTACCAAAATGATTGAAGGGCGGCTGCAGTTGGGAGCAAGCTTAACGATGGGCGAATATATATTGCCCCGTCTGCTCGGTCCTTTCAGCAAGGATTACCCGAACATTTCGGTTTCCATGAAGGTGATGAACACGACGCAGATCCTTGATGAAGTTCTCGGCCATCAGCTGAACTTCGGGCTGGTTGAGGCGCCGATTCATCATCCGGATGTTCATACGGAAGCTATTCTGAGCGATGAACTTATGCTGATCGTGCCTGCCGATCATCCGCTTGCGGACATGGACGTCGTTACGCTCGAAGAGGTGCTGAAATATCCGTTCGTTCTTCGTGAGCAAGGCTCCGGGACAAGAAGAGTGATGGAAGAGGAGTTTGCCCGCTGCAACATGGATTGCTCCTCGATGAAGATTGTCATGGAGCTTGGCAGCACAGGGGCCATCAAATCGGCCGTTGAAGCCGGACTGGGCATCTCCATCCTGTCGCAGTCTTCCGTTAAGCATGAAGTGACGCTAGGCTTGTTTAAAGTGAAGGCGATTGAGAACATTAGGTTCGAGCGCAGCTTCTATGCGATTTATTTGAATTCTACGCTGCTTCCTATATCTGCTGTAAGCTTTATGACCTTTTTGCGGCAAGAAGATTTGAGCCGTTTCCTTTAAAGAATATGATTTTCGGTGAAAACAAGGGGGAGCAGAAATGACAGCAAAACGGGAAGCGGATTTGCATACGCATACGACAGCTTCAGACGGCACGCAGCGGCCTGCTGCTAACGTTCAAATGGCCTATGACGCAGGGCTGGGGGCAATTGCCATCACCGATCATGATACCGTTTCAGGGGTGGCCGAGGCGCTTGAGGAAGGTCTCAAACTGGGGATTGAAGTCGTGCCCGGGGTCGAGATTTCAACGGTCCAAGGCGGACAGGATATTCATGTGCTCGGTTACTATATACAAATTGATGACGAGCTGTTTCTTCAAAGATTGGCGTCACTGCGCGACACGCGAAACGCTCGTAATGACATGATCATTGAACGTTTGCAGCAGCTCGGCATGGAAATTACGATGGACGACGTGCTGAAGGAAGTGGCGAACGTTAAACGGAAAGGCGATACCGTCGGAAGACCGCATATTGCGGCGGTACTTCTTAATAAAGGCTATGTTTCGTCGATCAGCGAGGCATTTGACAAGTATTTGGGCACGGGAGCCGCCGCCTATGCGAATCCGCCGCGCATCACGCCGGAAACGGCCATTCAGTGGATTCATGAGGCAGGCGGAAAGGCCGTGCTCGCTCATCCCGGCATTTACCATGACGATGCGCTCGTAGAGGCTATTACTTTGCAGGGACTGGACGGTATTGAGGTGTATCATTCCGATCACACGCCGGAAGACGAGGCCAGATATCTTGAACTCGCTCAGCGTACAGGACTTCTCATCACGGCAGGCTCCGATTTCCATGGCGAACGGGGCGGCGTTGTGTTTCATGCGCCTATCGGTTCGAAGCGAATAGGGACCGACGTGCTGCGCAGCCTACAAACAGAGAAGGAGCAGCGCCCTTGAAGAAGATTCGCAAAGCCATTATTCCTGCAGCCGGTTTAGGGACGCGGTTCCTGCCAGCCACCAAAGCACAGCCGAAAGAAATGCTGCCGATCGTTGATAAGCCCGCTATTCAATACATCGTGGAAGAAGCGATTGAATCCGGGATCGAGGATATCATTATCGTAACGGGCCGCAACAAGCGTGCCATTGAGGATCATTTTGACAAATCTTTTGAGCTGGAAATGATGCTGGAGGAAAAAGGCAGCACACAACTGCTGAACATTGTGCAGTCCGTCTCCAACCTGGCCGATGTCCATTATATCCGGCAAAAGCAGCCCCTGGGGCTCGGACATGCCATTCTGTGCGCGCGCAAATTTATTGGCGATGAGCCCTTCGCGGTCCTGCTCGGCGATGACATTCTCCAGTCTTCGCCGCCGGGACTCAAACAAATGATGGACATTTACGAACAGACCGAATCGTCCGTTATCGCTGTCCAAGAAGTGCCTTGGGAAGATGTGAGCAAGTATGGGATCGTCTCCCCATCGACGAGCGGCGGCAGCTACCGCTTAATTGATGATTTGGTGGAGAAGCCTGACCGCGACCAAGCGCCTTCGAACTTGGCGGTGATTGGCCGCTATATTATCATGCCGGAAATATTCGGGATTCTGGAGCGCCAGGAGCCTGGCCGCGGCGGGGAAATTCAGTTGACGGACGCCCTCCGGGTGCTCAACAAGGAGCAGCAGATGGCCGCTTATTTGATGCAAGCGAACCGCTACGACGTCGGGGATAAGCTGGGGTACATCGAAGCTACCATTGAGCTTGCCTTGCAGCGTCCGGATTTGCAGAAACAAGTGAAATCGTATCTTTTATCTCTGATTCGGAAGTTGGAATCCGAATAGCGGCTTGCCCGGAATAGCTGGACAATCTCCCTCTAAATGGTTGGAAAAGGACCGCGTTGGGAGAATAGCTGGAAAACCTCCCGTTCATTTGACCAGATTTCGTAGATTCTCATGAAATCGGCGCAAGTAGCGGGAGGTTTTCCAGTTAATTGCATATGACAAGCTTCTGCTCTCTAAATTAGAGGGAACTTTTCCCTTATTTTGACCATGGAAGCACAAAGGCTGTCCCCCAAGTAGAATCTACCGGGGACAGCCTATTTTCTTATTTAATCGTTACTTTCATCTGCTTGATTTCATGTTCGTCCGGCGTTACAAACAGCGTTTTCTGATTGACATAGATGACGAATCCGGGCTTGGAGCCATTCGGCTTGTGAACGTGCTTGATCGTTGTATAGTCGACAGGGACTTGGCTGGAATGCTTGGCTTGGCTGAAATAGGCGGCTAGCTGCGCAGCTTCCCGCAGCGTAGTTTCGGAATAGCTGTCGCCCCGGATCACAACGTGAGAGCCTGGAATATCTTTCGTATGCAGCCAAGTATCGGAAGAAGAGGCGAGCCGGTTCGTTAAAAATTCGTTCTGTGTATTGTTCTTACCGACATAAATCGGAATTTGTTCGCTGGACATATAGCAGGCCAGAGCGGGTTTATCCTTCTTTTTCTTCATTTTACGCTGTTTTTTGTTGCGGTCGCGGATATAGCCCTGTTCCATAAGCTCGTCGCGGATTTCCTCAATATCGGTTAACGAAGCTACGCTTAGCTGCTGCAGCAGGGAGTTCAAGTACGTGATCTCCTGGCGGGTTTGTTCAATCTGCTCCTCGACGATGGCCGTGCTGTTTTTCATTTTTGTATATTTTTTAAAATAGCGCTGCGCATTCGCAGGCGGGCTCAGCAGCGGGTCCAAAGGAATTCGGATCAGAGCCTGATCTTCATCATAGTAGTTGACCGTTTCAAGCTCCGGGTCTCCCTTTTTAATCTCATGCAGGGAGGCGGTCAGCAGCTCGCCCAGAATTCGATATGTATCGGCATCTTTGGAATCATCGACGGTCTCCTGCAGCTTCTCCAGTTTTTTGACATTTTTATTGGATTCATTATGCAAAAAACGGAGCAAATCCGCCACGCGCTGCTTGACCGTATCCCGTTCTGCCTTGTCCCCGTAAAATGCCTCTAAGCAAGCGCTTGGCGCCGTGTATGCCGTGGATTCGCCTTCAATATGCGTAAGCGGCGTCATGGCAAAGAACAGTTTGCCGGTGCTTTGCTGCTCGGTAATGACGGGCTCGTCGCGATGCTCGCGCGCAGCCGTCATGATGCTGTCAAAGGCTTGCCATAGAGCCCCCAGGTCAACCTCTTGCCCGTTATCCCCGCCTTGGCGGCGGCTGCGATATACGATCTCCTTGGCAATCAAAGGACTTAATCCGCTGAAAGCGGCGACCAGCCTCTGCTCGGGTTTATCCGAGTTCGCAGATTCCTCCCCGACCGTCTGATCCATCGCCTGCCGGAAGGCTGTTTCATCCGCTTCAAGCGGATTTTGCTTGTTCTGCGCAGGCGGCGACACATATTTGCTCCCCGGCATCACAATCCGATAGGAGGAGATGGCAGGAGTTACGTGGTGAATGCCGTCCAGAATCGTGTCTGTATTCGGATCCAGCAGAATAATATTGCTGTGCCGGCCCATAATCTCCACGAGGATTTGTTTGGTGCTCATATCGCCTAATTCATCACGGTGCCGAATCTGCAGCCGGATGATGCGCTCCATGCCGATTTGTTCCACGGCTTCAATAACCCCGTTCTCGCAATGTTTGCGAAGCAGCATGCAGAACATAGGGGCATCCAGAGGATTCAAAGACGTTCCTTCCGTGAGCTGGACCCTGGGATAGGTGGGATTCGCTGAAAGCAGCAGCTTTACATTTTGCCCTTGCGCCCGGATTTGCAGAATGATGTCATTCTCGCTGGGCTGGTGAATTTTATTAATGCGGCCTCCTACACACGCTTGTAATTCATGAACAATCGCGTGCAAGACTAGTCCGTCTAAAGCCATGATACATACAACTCCATTCTAGGTTGAAAACTTTACTAATCTCTATGATGCCATACTTTTCACAAAAACTTAAGCGTTAGTCGCCGGGAAAGATGATTTCAGGGATATTTTCCGGCTTGTCTGAATACATTTACGTATGAGCGAGAGCCAAGATCAAGAGGGAAGTGGGAGGGAGAAGGGCGAATGAGTCAGAAAAAGTGGTACCAGTTGACATCGGAAGAAGTCCTGCAGCTACAGCAGGTGGACACGCAGCAAGGATTGCCCTGGGAAGAGGCTTGGAAGCGGCAGGGAGAAACGGGTCGCAATGAGCTTTCCGAAGGGAATCGCGTCTCTCCGATTACGCTGCTTTTGAATCAATTTAAAGATTTCATGGTGCTGGTTTTATTGGGGGCGACCCTGATATCCGGCTTGCTCGGCGAATATTTGGATGCCATTACAATCGTTGTCATCATTGTGATGAACGGCATTCTTGGCTTTACCCAGGAGTTTCGCGCCGAACGTTCGCTGCGCGCGCTTAAAGAATTATCCGCTCCTAACGCCAACGTCTGGAGGGAAGGGGCCGTTCATCAAATACCGGCCCGCGATCTGGTGCCGGGCGATATCATTTTACTTGAAAGCGGTGACCGGATTCCGGCGGACGTACGTTTCCTTGAGACGAACGGGGTCTATATCGAGGAGTCCGCGCTGACAGGCGAGTCTGTCGCAGTCGGCAAGCAAACGGCAGCGATTCCGCAGGAGGAAGTGCCGCTCGGGGATCAGCGAAATCTGGGCTTCATGGGAACGATGGTTTCACGAGGCACAGCCAAAGCTGTTGTCGTCCGAATCGGAATGAACACCGAGATGGGCAAAATTGCCGATTTGATTCAGAACACGGAATCGATGGAAACGCCGCTTCAGCACCGGTTGGAGCAGCTTGGGAAGATTTTGATTATCGTCGCCATCGCGCTGACCGTTCTTGTAGTCGTTGCAGGCATTATGCATGGACAACCGCCTTATGCGATGTTCCTCGCAGGAGTCAGCTTAGCGGTCGCTGCGATCCCCGAAGGGCTGCCGGCCATTGTGACGATTGCCCTCGCGCTTGGCGTCCAGCGGATGATCAAACGCAAAGCGATTGTAAGAAAGCTGCCTTCCGTCGAAACATTAGGATGCGCTTCGGTCATTTGCTCCGATAAAACAGGAACGCTTACACAGAACAAAATGACCGTCACTCACTTATGGATTAGCGGCGATGTGCTGGAAGTGACGGGAGACGGCTATGCGCCGGTCGGAGATATTCACATGGGCGGACACAGCGCCGACCCCGTCAAGAACCCTTCGCTAAGCAGGCTGCTTCATGTGTCCGTGCTTTGCAACAATGCCACCTTATATGAGGAAAAGCAGGAGCAGAAGCGGAAGA
Organism: Paenibacillus sp. FW126-R14; assembly: GCF_058789495.1. Taxonomy (NCBI): domain Bacteria; kingdom Bacillati; phylum Bacillota; class Bacilli; order Caryophanales; family Paenibacillaceae; genus Paenibacillus; species Paenibacillus sp. FW126-R14. The sequence goes on from NZ_JBYTBS010000021.1 coordinate 60,147, forward strand.
AAGGCAAGGACGCCAAAGAGAGCAGCGTCTCCGTTTGGAATATTAAGGGAGATCCGACCGAAGGGGCTTTAGTTGTTTTGAGCGCGAAGAGCGGCATTACACACGAATCGCTTCATGATAAGTACAAGCGGATCGCTGAATTTCCTTTTGACTCGGAACGCAAACGCATGTCTGTTCTCGTCGCTTCGGAAAGCGGACGCATGGCCTGCACGAAAGGAGCTCCCGACGTTCTGCTCCAGCATTGCAGCTACATTCTGTGGGACGGCAAAGTGATTCCGTTTACGTCTACGCTTAAGCAAAAAGTAATGGCTGCCAATGAAGGCATGGCCAGATCGGCCCTCCGGGTGCTCGGCATCGCCTATAAAGAGCTGAAAAGCACGGACCGCTACGACGATTATGAGGCCGTGGAAAACGGTTTGATTTTCATCGGGTTAACCGGGATGATCGATCCGCCTCGCAAAGAAGTGCGCGAAGCCATTTCCAAATGCCGCAAAGCAGGCATCAAAACGGTCATGATTACCGGCGACCATCAAACGACCGCAGAGGCGATTGCCAAGCAGCTCGGCATGATTCAAGGCAATGGAGTGAGCTTGAGCGGACAGCAGCTTGCGTCCATGTCGGACGAGGACCTCGAAGCTAAGGTGAACGATACTTACGTGTACGCGAGGGTATCCCCGGAGCATAAGCTGCGCATCGTCAAAGCCTTGCAGCGCAAAGGACATGTTGTCGCCATGACGGGGGACGGGGTGAACGATGCGCCGGCGATCAAAGCTGCGGATATCGGCATTGCCATGGGCATTACGGGGACGGATGTCTCCAAAGAAGCTTCTTCTTTGATTCTCAGCGACGACAATTTCTCCACGATCGTGGCAGCGATCGAAGAGGGGCGGGGAATTTACGAAAACATCCGCAAATTTATCCGGTATTTGCTTGCCTCCAACGTAGGCGAGATTATGACGATGTTTATCGCGATGATGGCGGGTCTGCCCTTGCCGCTTGTCCCGATTCAGATTCTGTGGGTGAACCTGGTAACCGACGGACTTCCTGCTATGGCGCTTGGCGTCGACCAGGCAGAGAAAGATTTGATGCAGCATAAGCCGCGCTCGGCGAAGGAAAATATTTTCGCAAGACGGCTCGGCTGGAAAATTATTTCCCGGGGGATACTCATTGGCGTTTGTACCTTGGCGGCTTTCTGGCTCGTGCTGCGGACGGATCCGTCGGATGCCGCTACGTTGTTGAAAGCGCAAAGCGTCGCCTTCGCTACGCTGGTTATGGCTCAACTGATCCACGTGTTCGACTGCCGCAGCTCGCGTTCGATTTTTCACCGCAATCCGCTGCAAAACCGTTATCTTGTGCTTGCCGTGCTTTCCTCGCTCGTGCTGATGCTGGCCGTTATGTATGTGGAAGCTCTTCAACCTATTTTCAAAACCGTGCCTCTTGGCTGGAAAGATTGGATTCTCGTTCTGATCGCGGCCGGCATCCCGACTTTTTTCATGGGGCTGGGCAGCGTGCTGTCGCCGAAGCGTACGAAAGGGGCGCGTCCGACTGCCTATCGCCCATCATCGAAAGCAAGCTTCCGGTAAGCTTGAATTTGAAGCTGTCTCACAGGGTCATATGGACCTGTGGGGCAGTTTTTTGTGCGCTTGGGAACCAGAGCCAAAATGTAAGATTAACGCAAAAAACGGGAGAAAGGGCTATGCATTCACGCCTATTTACGCTATGATATTGGCTAAAACACACATTTGGAGTGCTGAACACAATGAAATTTACAAAATTGCATGGGTTAGGCAACGACTTTATTGTCATAGCTGGTGAAAAAGAGCTTCCTGCCGGCGTGGATCAGCTTGCGATCCGGTTGTGCAATCGATTTTTTGGCATTGGCGCCGACGGCTTAGTATATATTCTTCCTTCCGAGAAGGCGGATTTCAAAATGCGCATTATTAACTCCGACGGGTCTGAGCCTGAGCAATGCGGCAATGCGATTCGTTGTGTGTCTAAATATGTTTACGATCACAAACTCACTGAATCGACGGAGATTACGGTTGAAACATTGGGCGCAGGGGTACAGAAGGTCCAACTGAATGTGCAAGACGGGAAAGTCGCCACGGTCCGGGTGGATATGGGCCAGCCGATTTTGCAAGGGCTTGAAGTGCCTACGACCGTAGATCAGGCCAAAGTCATCGATCATCCGATCGAAGTGGACGGCAGACAGTTTCGGTTTACGGCTGTATCAATGGGGAACCCGCATTGCGTGATTTACGTGGAGGATGCGGTCAACTTTGACCTTGCAACGTGGGGGCCGAAGCTGGAAGCGCACCCGATGTTCCCGCGCAAAATCAACGTAGAATTCGTTAGCGTGAGAAATCGCGCTTACACCGATATGCGCGTGTGGGAGCGGGGCGCAGGTCCTACGCTTGCTTGCGGGACCGGGGCTTGTGCGACGCTCGTGTCTTCCGTATTAAACGGGCTTACCGACCGCCAGGCTACGGTTTCGCTAAAAGGCGGAGAGCTGTTCATCGAGTGGATTGAAGAAGATAATCACGTTTATATGACGGGACCTGCCGAAGAAGTGTATCAGGGGACGTTGGAGTAGCCACGAGATGCCACCTATCAGAATTATTGATAAACGCATATCTTAATATCTCCCATCATTTGTGATACAGTATAACTACATTTTTTTAGTAAGCGGGGAGATTATGATGAAACTGGATCTTCGAGCGGCGCTGCAGCGGGACATTTTGACCGGTGACGGCGCTATGGGGACTTATTTATATCAAATGGGATTTCCTGTGGGCATTTCTTATGAAGAACTGAATTTGCTCAGACCGGAAACGGTCGCCGATGTGCACCGCCGTTATTTCGAGGCAGGTGCTCGTCTTATTGAAACGAATACGTTCTCGGCCAACCGAGAAAAACTATCCAAATACGGGCTCGAAGGCGACGTTGAAGCGATTAATCGCGCCGGCGTCGAGCTTGCGAGGAAAGCTGTCGGAGAGGACGCTTATGTCGTCGGAGCCATCGGTTCGATCCGTGCCGGCAAGCGCAAAAATGTGCGCACGGCTGATGTCGAAGAATCGCTGCGCGAGCAGATTTCCATTCTGCTGGATTCGCCTGTCGACGGCTTGCTGCTGGAAACCTTCTACGATCTGGAAGAGCTGCAGCTGGCGCTGCGCATCATCCGCAGCATGAGCGAACTGCCGGTTATTTGCCAGTTTGCGAACGAAGGCACCGGCAGCACGCAGGACGGCGTACCGCTGCAGGAAGCTTTCCTGCGGCTGCAAGGCGATGGCGCCGACGTCATCGGCTTCAACTGCCGTGTCGGCCCGAACGGGATTCTCCGCTCGATGGAGAAGCTGTCTCCGCTGGCCGGCGTGCCGTTCTCCGCGTTCCCGAACGCGGGACTGCCCGACTACGTCGACGGCCAGTACACGTATGCGGCGACGCCGCAGTACTTCGCCGAAAGCGCGCTGCGCTTCGCTGACCTTGGCGCGCGCATCATCGGCGGCTGCTGCGGCACCACGCCGGAGCATATCGCCGCAGTCGCGAAGGCGCTGCAGGGCTACGTGCCGGCAGCGCCGGGCACGGCGGCCCCCGCGCGGAGCGTGCGCGTGCTGGAGCCTGCGCCGGCGATGCCTGCGCCGCCGGCTGGCAAACCTTCGCTGCTGGAAATCGTGAAGCAGCGCAAAACCGTCATCGTCGAGCTGGATCCCCCGCGGGATCTCGACATCGAGAAGTTTATGCAGGGCTCGAAGGCCCTGCAGGATGCGCACGTCGACGCCATCACCATGGCCGACAATTCGCTCGCGGTGACGCGCATGAGCAACCTGGCACTGGGCTACCTCGTGCAGGATAAGCTTGGCGCGCGTCCGCTGATTCATATCGCGTGCCGCGACCGCAACATGATTGGGACGCAGTCCCATCTCATGGGGCTTCACGCGCTGGGTATCGACCATGTGCTGGCCGTGACCGGCGATCCCGCCAAATTCGGCGATCTCCCCGGGTCCAGCTCGGTTTACGATCTGACCTCCTTCGAGATCATTCGGATGATCAAACAGCTGAACGAAGGAATCGCATTCTCCGGCAAGCCGCTGAAGCAGAAGGCTAACTTCGTGGTAGGAGCGGCTTTTAACCCGAATGTCAAGCATTTGGACAAGGCGGTTCAGCGTTTGGAACGCAAAATCGAGGCCGGCGCCGATTACATCATGACGCAGCCGGTGTACGACGCTAAGCTCATCGAACAAATTTATGAAGCGACCAAGCATTTGAATATACCGGTCTTCATCGGGATTGCGCCGCTCGCCAGCGGAGGGAACGCGGAATATTTGCACAATGAAGTGCCGGGCATCCGGTTGTCCGACGACGTTAGGGCGCGGATGAGCGGACTCAAGGGTCCGGAAGGCCGGGCGATGGGCGTGGAAATTGCCAAAGAGCTGCTGGATGCAGCGATGCCTTACTTCAACGGCATCTACCTGATGACCCCGTTTCTGGCGTATGAGATGTGCGTAGACTTGACAAAGTATGTGTGGGAAAAGTCGAATCGTCATGATTTCCACTTGTACCCACTTTCAAAATGAATTAAAATAGGGTAATGGATGTGATGAGGATGATTTGCAGTATGACCGGATTCGGACAAGCGAATCGTTCTTTTGCGGGATACAACGTGTTTATCGATGTGAAATCGGTCAATCATAGGTATAGTGAAGTGTCGATTCGAATGCCCAAGGAATGGGCTGTCTTTGAAGACGCTTTGAAGAAAACGGTGCTGCAAGCTGTGAGGAGAGGACGCGTCGACGTTTTCATCACAGCTGAACGTGAAGCGGCTTCCACCAAAAGCGTAACGGTTGACTTCGCACTGGCAGATGCTTATTTGCAGGCTGCCGAGCAGTTGAAAGGGCGCTATGGGTACGCCGAGCAGGTCGGGCTCAAAGATTTATTAAGACTTCCTGATCTCGTTCAGATGAAAGAATTGCGCAAGGAGCCTGACGAAGAGATCGAACGGGAATTGTGCGCCTGCTTGCAGGAGGCCGTTGCCCAATTATCCGAGATGCGGATGCGCGAAGGCGCATTTCTGGAGCAGGATATTCGCGAGCGCCTGGCGGAGCTGAAACGGATCCATGCGGAGCTGGAAGCTTTAGCGCCCGGGGTCGTGCAGGATTACGCGGCTAAGCTTACGAGCAGAATTCAGTCGCTCCTTCAGGAACAGACACCTGTCGATGAGCAGCGGCTGGCGACAGAAATTGCGATTTTCGCAGACCGTTCGAATGTGGATGAGGAATTGACTCGTCTGAAGAGTCATTTCGGGCAATGCGATCAATTGCTTACAGAGAAAGAGCCTGTCGGACGTAAATTGGACTTTCTGATTCAAGAAATGAACCGGGAAGTGAACACGATCGGGTCCAAATCGAATCACTCGGAGCCTGCGGCTAGAGTCATTTCGATGAAAGCAGAGCTCGAAAAGATGCGCGAACAAATACAGAATATCGAGTGAAGCGGCATGGAGCTTCGCGAGGAGGAAGCCCTAAATGGCTATCAAATTAATCAATATCGGGTTCGGCAACATTGTATCGGCGAACCGTATTATCTCGATTGTGAGTCCGGAATCGGCTCCGATCAAGAGGATCATTCAAGAGGCGCGTGATCGTCACATGCTGATTGACGCTACATACGGCAGAAGAACCCGTGCCGTTATTATCACGGACAGCGATCATGTGATCTTATCGGCAGTACAACCAGAGACGGTAGCACATAGACTTTCCAACAAGGACGATGATCATGACGAGTAATACGAACACTCTTGAGCGTGAAAGAGGTATTCTGATTGTTTTATCCGGCCCATCCGGTGTCGGCAAAGGAACCGTATGCGCTGCGCTGCGCAAGTGCTCGCCGGATATCGTGTATTCCGTATCGGCGACAACCCGTTCCCCAAGACAAGGGGAAGTCGACGGTGTCAACTATTTCTTCAAAACACGGGAGCAATTCCAACAGATGATCGATTCGGATGAAGTGTTGGAATGGGCGGAATATGTAGGCAATTTCTACGGTACGCCGAGACGTTTTGTTGAAGAAACGCTGCGCTCCGGCCAAGATGTCATCTTGGAGATTGAAGTGCAGGGTGCTTTGCAAGTCAAACAAAAGTTTTCCGAAGGCGTGTTTATTTTCTTGCTGCCGCCTTCGCTGGATGAGCTGGAGAACCGGATCGTAACCCGTGGTACGGAAACGGATGAGGTGATCCGCAGCCGCATGTCAGTGGCCGTGGACGAAATCCGCTTGATGGAACACTACGATTATGCTATCGTAAATGATCACGTGGAAACAGCTTGCTCCAAAATACATGCGATTCTTACGGCTGAACATTGCAAAAAAGAGCGCATGTATCCCAAAATCGTACAATGGATAGATGAGGTGAAATAAATGTTATATCCTTCAATTGATAAACTGCTTGACATTGTCGACAGCAAGTACTCTCTCGTTGTCGCTGCTTCCAAAAGAGCGAGATCCCTTCGTGACGGCGCAAAATCAGACTTGAAAGGCCACAAAGCCCATAAGCATGTTGGTCTGGCGCTTGAAGAGCTTTACGGCCACTACATTGGCTACGAGAAAATCGAGCCGGCAGAGATCGAGAAAGAGAAATAAATCGCTTACCCAACAACCCTTCGTGGTTGTTATTTTTTTCTCAGAATAGCGGATAGAAAGGGGGATACCCATGAGTGCTTTGCAGGGTAAAACGATTGTACTTGGCGTATGCGGGGGCATTGCCGCCTATAAAGCCGCTGCGCTCACGAGCAAGCTCACACAGGCAGGGGCATCGGTGCGCGTCATTATGACAGCTTCGGCCGTTCAGTTCGTAGCTCCGCTAACGTTCCAAACGCTGTCTCGTCATCATGTGTTTGTGGATACGTTTGATGAAAAAGATCCCTCCGTTGTTTCCCATATCAACTTGGCGGATAGCGCCGATCTTGTGCTGATTGCGCCGGCAACGGCGAATACGATCGGCAAATTGGCACTTGGACTTGGCGACGATATGCTTAGCACTACGCTGCTCGCAACAACCGCGCCGATCTGGGTGGCGCCGGCGATGAACGTGCATATGTACGCAAATCCGGCGGTGCAGACGAACATGCAGACTTTGCTCAGCCGTGGCGTGCGTTTCATTGAGCCTGGCGAAGGGCAGCTTGCGTGCGGATATGTCGGAAAAGGCCGGCTTGCAGAGCCGGAGGAAATTTTCGCTGCGCTCGAGCGGCATTTCCAGGGAGAAGCTCGCCTTCTCGAAGGAAAGCGGGTGCTGGTGACAGCCGGAGGCACCGTGGAGCGCATTGACCCGGTTCGTTATATTACGAACGATTCTTCAGGCAAAATGGGCTACGCCATCGCAGAAGAAGCGGTGCGCATGGGCGCTAAGGTGACCTTGGTGTCAGGGCCAAGCGCTTTGCCCGTACCTGCAGGCGCAGAGCTTGTTCCTGTTCAATCCGCGCTGGATATGCGCGAAGCGGTTTTGGCCCGTTTTGAGGAAAGCCATATGGTGATTAAAGCGGCTGCGGTCGCTGACTACCGTTCTGCCGTTATCGCCGATCAAAAGATCAAGAAAAAGTCCGACTCGCTCACGCTGGAATTGGTGAAAAATCCGGATATTTTGCAGGAGCTGGGCACGCTGAAAAAGCATCAGCTCGTCATCGGCTTTGCTGCGGAAACCGAGCGTTTGGACGAGCATGCGATGGACAAGCTGAGCCGCAAAAATTGCGACCTCATCGTCGGCAACGATGTGTCCCAGGAAGGGGCGGGCTTTAGCGGAGATACGAACGTGGTGCGGATTTTCGACCGTGACGGACTCGTAGAAGCTCTGCCTATGCAGAGCAAGAAAGATGTGGCGCGCAGACTGCTGGAGCTGGCCGCCGACCGTCTGCCGGATAAAGCGAGGGAATCCTGATGTACGCCAAGGTCATTGTCGATGTCCCTGCGAAACAAACGAACCGGGCGTTCGACTATGAAGTCCCTTCCTCTTTGCGGAAGTGGGTTGAGGTAGGCAGCCGCGTTGGCGTGCCTTTCGGGCCCCGGGTGCTTCAGGGCTTTGTCGTTGAATTGCATGAGGAAACGCAGCTGGATGCGAAGCGGGTTAAGCCTATACAGAACGTTCTGGATCTGGTGCCTCCTTTGACGGAAGAGCTTGTCCAGCTTGGCAGATGGATCAGCTCCATGTATTTGTGCCATGAAGTCACAGCGCTGCAGGCGATGCTGCCCGCCGCACTTAAAGCGAAGTATGAGCGGGCGATTGAGGTAGGCAGGGAATCCGGCGAGCAGTCGCTGCTGGACATGCCGGATTTGCAGGCGATCGTTGCCTTTGTTGCCTCCAAAGGTTCCGTTCCGATGGACACTTTGATGGAACGCTTCGCTGCGGATGGCGCCCTCATCAAGCAATTGCTGGGCGCAGGCATTTTGACCGAAGTCCAGATGGTGAAAGACCGCATGAGCACCAAGAAGGCGCTGACGGTCTTTCCTCCGGCCGGCGGCAGCGGACTTGAGCAAGCCTTATCGGAGCTTCCGGCGAGAGCGAACAAGCAGCAGGAGGTGCTCCGCTATTTGATGGAGCATCCTTATGCCATTCGGCTAACCGAACTGATGGAAACGGTGGAGGTGGGAGCTTCTACGGTCAAAAGCTTGGCCGATCGCGGATGGATTGAGCTGCGCGAAGTCGAGGTGATGCGCGACCCTTACGCGGGTCGTGCTTTTGCGAGGACGAAGCCGCTTCCGTTAACGGAGGAGCAGAGCCGTGTTTTCACGGAAATCCGGGATGCTGTCGCAGAGGAGCGCCATGAGGTCTTTCTTCTCCATGGCGTTACGGGCAGCGGCAAAACGGAAGTCTATTTGCAATCCATCCAGCAATGCTTGGATATGGGCAAAGAAGCGATCGTACTCGTTCCCGAAATTTCGCTGACGCCGCAAATGGTCGAACGCTTTAAAGGGCGGTTCGGAGATTTGGTTGCCGTCCTGCACAGCCGGTTATCGAACGGCGAAAGGTACGACGAATGGCGTAAAATCACCCGCAAGCAAGTGAAAGTCGTCATCGGCGCCCGTTCCGCGATTTTTGCTCCTTTTACGAAAATAGGACTTATCATTATTGATGAGGAGCATGAGTCCTCCTACAAGCAGGAGGAGAGCCCCAAGTATCACACCCGGGATGTGGCCGTTAAGCGGGCGAGCATGCAGGGAGCTGCGGTTGTGCTTGGCTCAGCGACGCCTTCACTGGAAAGCTTGGAGAAGACGAGACGGCGCCGGGACCGGGAGCGGCCTCCTTACCGGCTGCTGACGATGAAAGAGCGGGTAGCCAGCAGGCCGATGCCGCCTGTCGCGATTATCGATATGCGGGAAGAGCTGAAAAGCGGAAATCGCTCGATGTTCAGCACGGCCCTGTATAAAGCGATTGAAGATCGGTTACACAAGAAAGAACAGATTGTTTTGTTGCTGAACCGGAGAGGGTATGCGACTTTCGTCATGTGCCGCACATGCGGGTACGTTTCGTCATGTCCGCATTGCGATATTTCCCTTACGTATCATCAGAGCTCGCGCATGCTGCGGTGTCACTATTGCGGCTATGCGGAACGCGAGGTTACGGAGTGTCCCAGCTGCCAGTCCAAGCATATTCGCCATTTCGGCACGGGCACGCAGCGCGTTGAAGAGGAGCTTGGCAAAATCTTTCCGGGCATCCGCGTCATCCGGATGGATGTCGATACGACGACCGAGAAGGGATCGCATGAAAAGTGGCTGACGATGTTCCGCGAAAAGCAGGCCGATGTGCTGCTCGGTACGCAGATGGTGGCCAAAGGGCTTGATTTTCCCGATGTGACCTTAGTCGGGGTTATCGCAGCGGATACCGTGCTGAATATTCCCGATTTTCGTTCGGCGGAGCGGACGTTTCAGCTTTTGACGCAGGTTGCCGGGCGGGCCGGACGTCATGAAAAGCAAGGGGAAGTGTTCGTCCAGACCTACACGCCCGAGCATTACAGCGTCCAATATGCAAGCCAGCATGACTTTATCGCGTTTGCCAACCATGAGCTGGATGTTCGCGCAAATTTAGGCTATCCGCCTTATCAGCGCTTGATTTTGGTCACTTTTTCCCATGAGCAGGTGCCGCTCCTGGTGCGCTTCGCGGAAGCTTTTGTCATGAGGCTTAAAGAAATCGCAGCAGAGCATTCCACGAAACAAATTGACCTGTTTTCGGAAGCGGTGTCCCAAGATCAAACGTTCCAAATGGACGTGCTGGGCCCGGTTGCATCGCCGATTTCCCGAATCAAAGATAGATATCGGTTCCAATGCGTGGTAAAATATCGTGGGGAAGATCAGGCAGCAGAGATTGTCGGACAGACGGTGGCTTGGTTTGAAGAGCGCTCATCGAAGGAAAAGCTGGCGATCAGCGTGGATGTTGACCCGCAATATTTGATGTAAGGAACCCCAAATAGAGAAGACTTAAAGGTAGGTGCACGTTATGGCTATTCGTATTATTGTCAAAGATCCAGATCCTGTGCTGCGAGAAAAAGCGATCACAGTTACCAAATTTAATTCCAATCTGCATAAATTGCTCGACGATATGGCAGACACGATGTATGAGGCAGAGGGCGTAGGCCTTGCTGCTCCGCAAATCGGCATTCTGAAACGCGTAATTGTCATGGATTGCGGAGAAGAGCATGGCGGATTGATCGAAATGGTCAATCCGGAAATCGTTTCGTCTAGCGGCGAACAAAACGGGCCGGAAGGCTGCTTAAGTATTCCGGGGCTTCGCGGGGATGTCACGCGTGCCATGAACGTAACGGCCAAAGGGCAAGATCGCCATGGCAATCCGATTGAAGTTAACGGTACGGAGCTGCTTGCCCGTTGTATTTTTCATGAAATCGATCATTTGAACGGGATTTTGTTTACGGACCTGGCAACCAAAACATACACTAGCGACGAAGAGGAAGATTCTGAGTGAACATCATTTTCATGGGTACACCGGATTTTGCAGTACCTTCCCTGCAGGCTCTCCTGGAGGAAGGCTATAACGTGACGACGGTTGTCACGCAGCCGGATCGGCCGAAAGGACGCAAACGCGTCCTTACGCCGCCGCCGGTGAAGGTGGAAGCAGAGAAGCACGGCATTCCGGTGCTGCAGCCCGAGAAGCTGCGCCAAGCGGATTCGGTGGAGCTTCTGCGTCAATTAAAGCCTGATCTGATTGTGACAGCCGCATACGGTCAAATACTGCCCAAGGCTGTTCTGGATCTGCCGAAGCACGGATGCATCAACATTCATGCGTCTTTGCTGCCTAAGTACCGCGGCGGGGCGCCGATCCATCATGCCGTCATCCGCGGCGAAGCGACTACAGGCGTCACCATTATGTATATGGCCGTCGGGCTGGATACGGGTGACATGCTTGCGAGCGTAGAGCTTCCCATTGAGGATACCGACACGACGGGGACGTTGTTTGAAAAGCTGAGCGTGGCAGGCAGCGAGCTGCTGAAGCGCATCTTGCCGGATTTGCTCGCAGGGCGTATAACAGCTGTCCCGCAAAATGAAGCCGATGCGGTTTATTCTCCGAATATCCGCAGGGAGGACGAGCTGATCGACTGGTCGCGCTCGGCCGTGGATATTTGGAATCAAGTGCGCGGCTTAAACCCTTTCCCTGGCGCGTACACGCTTTGGAACGGGGAAGTTATGAAGGTTTGGGGCAGCGCGAATCCGAAGGGAACGAAGAGCTCCGGCGCCGCAGAGGCAGCCGTTCCGGGGACGGTTCTGGGCAGCAGCGAGCACGGCATCGAAGTGATGACCGGCGAAGGCACGCTGTGGCTGACGGACATTCAACCGGCCGGCAAGAAGGCGATGCCTGTGTCCGAGTTCATTCGCGGCGTGCAAATCGCACCCGGCACAATATTCGGCAGTGTGAGCTAAGACAGGCCATTACTTAACAAAAATGAGGTATTCGATTTGTCAACGCAGAAACCTAACCGTCCGCACCATGGACCTACCCAATCACAGGGGGCTGGCAAGCCCTCATCCCCAAAACGATCCGGCGGCGCTGCGAAGAGCAGCGCTGTTAAGCGTTCTGCCCGCGATGCGGCGCTGGATGTATTGATTCGCGTTGAAGAGAATCAATCGTACAGCAACCTTCTGCTCAATCAGGTTTTACAGAAGCATGCGCTCGAACGCGCGGATGCGGGACTGGCGACAGAGCTTGTGTACGGGACCATCGGACGTAAAAATACGATTGATTTTTTCTTGGAGCGTTTTGTCAGCAAAGGGCTCGCGAAGTTGGAGCCATGGGTTAGATGCTTGCTGCGGCTGAGCTTCTACCAGCTGCATTACTTGGACCGCATCCCCGACCATGCGGTCGTGAGCGAAGCGGTCAATATCGCGAAGCGCCGGGGGCATCAAGGCATCTCGGGCATGATCAACGGCGTGCTGCGCGCGATTATCCGCAGCAAAGCGGAGCTGCTGCTTCCGGCTGCGCTCGGCGACGTGAAGCGCATCGCGCTGGGCCACTCCCATCCGGAGTGGCTCGTGCGCAGATGGATTCGCCAGCTCGGCCCTGAGCTGACGGAACAGATCTGTGCGGCGAACAATGAGCCGCCGCACGTGAGTATTCGCGCGAACGCGAGGCACCGCAGCCGGCAGGAGCTGCTGGAGCAGCTCCAAGCCAGCGGGCTCAGCGCGGAAGCGTCGAAGCTGGCCCCGGCCGGGATTCTTGTGCAAGGGGCCGGGAATATGGCGTTGTCCCCCGGCTTCCTGCAGGGGGATTTCTCGATTCAAGACGAGAGCTCGATGCTCGTCGCCGAAGCTCTGGAGCCGCGTCCCGGCATGACGGTGCTGGACTGCTGCGCCGCCCCGGGCGGCAAGACCGCGCATATCGCCGAGAAGATGGCGGATAGCGGCAAGATTTGGGCTTGTGACCTGCACGAGCACAAGCAGAAGCTGATCGCAGATCAGGCGGAGCGTCTGGGACTGTCGTCCATTCAGACGCTCGTGATGGATGCTGCGAAGCTGGACGAGCATTTTGCGGCGGAGTCGTTCGACCGCATCCTGCTCGATGCGCCTTGCTCGGGCTTAGGCGTTATTCGCCGCAAGCCCGACCTGAAATGGGCGAAGCAGGAGACTGAGATCGAGGCAATCAGCGAGCTGCAGTACGCGATCTTAAGCCGGGTACACCGGCTGCTGAAGCCGGGCGGCGTGCTGGTCTACAGCACGTGTACGATTGAGCAGGCGGAGAACGCCGGCATGGTCGAGCGCTTCCTCGCGGAGCACCGCGACTTTGCGCTCGAACCGCTGCCGGTGGACGCTTTCGCGAGCGTTGATCCTGCGGCGGCTGCCGCAGGGATGGTGCAAATCTTGCCGCAGCAGTTTCATTCCGACGGCTTTTTCATCGCGCGTCTGCGCAAACGTGCTTAGCATGTGTCTGCTACTGGCAGCCGCACTTCTGAGTCTATCGGACTGAGATGCCGCTATTTGTTATTTTAAGGATGAAAATAAGTTTCTACGGACTCACGTACCGTTATTTCACTGAAATGATCCGAATCACCCATAAAATGGACAAATAGCGATCACCCAGTCCGTTAAGGCTGGATCATGAAGCCAATATCAAAAATAACGGCTTATGAGTCCGATCAAGCGCCATATCGTTTCCATGGACACCTTCAAAAGGGGGATGTGTGTTCGTCCCTGCTTTGTGATAAAATAGACAAGATTAGCAGTAGAACCGAACAAATAACAACAGGTTGTGATAAATAGTGTCTAATAAACCGTATTTGAAAGAAAAACCATTTGTATATGATTTAAATTGGGATGAGTGGCAGAGCTGGGTGAAAGAAAACGGCGAGTCCGCGTTCCGGGCCGGGCAAATTTTTGACTGGCTTTATATCAAGCGCGTATTCAGCTTTGATGAGATGTCCAACCTGCCGAAGTCGCTGCGCGACAAGCTGAAAAATGAATTTGAATTTGTCACACTGTCCGAAATCGCGAAGTATCAGTCGCAGGACGGCACGGTTAAGTTCTTATTTGAACTGGAAGATAAGAATGCGATCGAAACGGTCGTCATGAAGCACAACTATGGCAACAGCATTTGCGTTACCACGCAGGTAGGCTGCCGTGTCGGTTGTACGTTTTGCGCATCCACGCTTGGCGGTCTGAAACGGGATTTGAGACCCGGAGAAATTGTCGCTCAGGTTGTTAAAGCCCAGAAGCTGCTGGACGAAACGGGAGAGCGCATCTCTTCCATCGTTATCATGGGAATTGGCGAGCCATTTGAAAACTATGAATCGACGATGAATTTCCTGCGCGTGATGATTCACCCGAAAGGTTTGAACATCGGCCAGCGTCACATTACGGTATCGACGAGCGGAATTGTGCCGAACATTTATAAGTTTGCGGATGAGAATTTGCAAGTCAACTTGGCGATCTCCATCCATGCTCCCAATGATGCGCTCCGATCCAAGCTGATGCCGGTCAATCGCAGATTTCCTTTCGTAGACTTGATCGAAGCTTGTAAATATTACATTGCCAAAACCGGCAGACGTATTACATTTGAGTATGCCCTCATGGGGGAAGTGAATGACCAGGCTGAACATGCAGAAGAGCTGGCGCAAGTGCTAAAGGATATGCCGCTTAGCCACGTGAATCTGATTCCTGTGAATTTCGTGGCCGAACGGGATTTCAAGCGTACGCCAAGAGACGATATTTTCACCTTCCAACGAATTCTTGAGAAGGCCAAAATCAATGCCACCATACGTCGTGAACAAGGCAGTGACATCGCAGCCGCTTGCGGACAACTGCGCGCGAAGCATATGGAGAGCAAGTCATGAGGTGAATTCCGGATGAAGATGGTAAGCCGTACAGATATCGGTAAAGTCCGTCTAGTGAATGAGGACCGCGCCGCCGTACAGCATGAGCTGAATGGCCTTTCTTTGGCTATTGTCGCTGATGGTATGGGGGGGCACCAGGCTGGCGATATTGCCAGCCAAATGGCAATTGATATGATCCGAAATGAACTGCAATCCATTCATTGGGGTATGCCCGTTGAAGCTTGCAGGCAAGTGTTGAAGGAAGCGATCGAGAAGGCGAACGAGCAAATTTATGCCTTTGCCTCCGGACAAGAAAATTATCATGGCATGGGGACGACGGTCGTTGCCGTGATTGCTTCGCAAGAGCTGCTGATTATCGGTCATATCGGTGACAGCCGTGCTTACAAAATTTCCGGCGAGTCGATCACGCAGCTGACGGAAGACCATTCTTTGGTGTATGAGCTTCTGAAGTCGGGCCAGATTACCGCCCAAGAAGCCGATCATCACCCCCGGCGCAATTGGATTACGCGCGCGCTGGGTACAGAACCGGGCGTAGAGGTGGATTTATACGAGTATTCGTGGCGTCCCGGAGATACGATTCTGATCTGTACCGACGGTTTAAGCGGTTTAGTCGATTCAGGTGATATTTTACGCATCGTCAAAACGCAGGGTCAGTTGGAGGCTGCTGCCGAGCAATTAATTCAAAGCGCACTGGATGAAGGTGGGGACGATAACGTAACGGTGGTTTTACTTGCGCACGATTCAGATTCGGACGAAAAAAGGGGTGATGGGAATTGATCGGTAGAAAGCTTGGAGGCCGCTATGAAATTTTAGATCGCATTGGCGGAGGCGGAATGGCTTTAGTCTACAAAGGGCATGATCTTCTATTAAATCGTAAAGTGGCTGTAAAAGTACTGCGCCAGCAGTATGTGCATGACGAAGAGTTTATTCGTCGCTTCCGCAGAGAAGCTCAAGCGGCCGCTTCCCTTTCTCATCCTAATGTCGTCAGTATTTATGACGTGGGACAAGAAGAAGATGTGCACTACATTGTCATGGAATACATAGAAGGTACGACCTTGAATGATTTAATCAAGGAGAGGGCGCCGCTGCAGGTGGAAGACGCCGTTCACTATGCCAGCCAAATTGCGGATGCGCTTGATCACGCCCACCATAATGAAATTATTCACCGGGACATTAAGCCACACAACATTTTGATCGGCAAAAACGGCCGCGTCAAAGTAACTGATTTCGGTATTGCCCGGGCGGCTACGTCTTCTACGATTACCCAAACGGGGGCGGTTGTCGGTTCTGTGCATTATTTCTCGCCGGAGCACGCGAAAGGCACGAATACCGGCGAGAAATCCGATTTGTATTCCCTCGGTATCGTGATGTATCAAATGCTGACGGCCCGGCTGCCTTTCCTTGGCGAAAGCCCGATTTCCGTGGCTTTGAAACATTTGCAGGAAGATGTGGAAGATCCTCGCAAAGTAAACCCTCTCATTCCGCAGAGCGTGGAAAACATCATTTTGAAGGCCATGCGCAAGAAGCCCGAAGAACGCTACCAGTCTGCGAAGCAAATGATGGCCGATCTGGATACGTGCTTGCACCCGGATCGCCGGAATGAAGCCAAGATCGCTTTCTGGGACGCCGACGGCATGGACGAGGAGCGCACCTTGGTGATGCCGGCCATCCGCGCGGATCAGCTTGTGAAGTTCGACGACGACGACGATGAGCCGGAGAAGTCCGCTGTGCGCGAGGAGCCCGCTCCTGCGAAAGGGAAGGGCTGGGTGAAGCCGATCGTGTGGATCGTCATTTTGTTGATGATTCTGGGGGCTATGTGGTATGCGGTCGGGTATGTGAAAGGGATGTTCGCCGTTGAGACGGTGGAGGTTCCGGACGTGGTGAACAAGCCGCTGACGCAGGCGCAAGCCGAATTAACGGCTGCCAAGCTCGGCTACACCGTGGAGATCGATGCGGAGAGCAAAGCGCCTAAGGATACGGTCATCCGTCAAAATCCTAGCGGCATGCGAATGAACGTAGGCACGAAGGTGACGCTGTACGTCAGTAAAGGCGCGCCTAAATTCAAGATGGAAAGCTACATCGGCCAGCAGCTCAAAGACGCCAAGCTGAAGCTGGAAGCGCTCGGGATTACCGATGATCAGATTACGTTCACGCAAACGACGACGGATGATCCGCCTGACACAATCCTGAAGCAAACGCCTCTAGTCGGCGAGGAATTCGATCTTGATAAAGCGGCGATTACTTTCGTCGTCAGCAAAGCAAAGGAAACGTTCAAAATGCCGGATCTCGTCGGCATGACGGAGGCTGAAGCGAAGGCGCAAATCGCTAAGCTGAACCTTAAGCTTGCTGCCAACGGCATTACGCGCGAGAAAAGCTACAAAGTGGCCAAAGGGAAGGTCATCAAGCAGTTTCCGTATGATAAAGACACGGACGTTTCTGTCGGGAACGAAATTTCGCTGATCATCAGCGACGGGCTGCCGGAGGATGCCGGACAAGTGACGGTTAGCATCCCCGTGAAGCCGACGACGGAGGGCAAGGATTCCGAGTTCAAAATTATCGTTAGCGATGCGCAGTACGAGAATTTCGAATACAAAACGGAAAAAGTGTCGAAGCCTCAAAATTTGGATGTGAAAGTGATCGTTTCTCCGGATAAGAAAGCCGTCATCTTGATTAAAGAAGGGGACAACTTGGTTAACTCCATTACGCGTACGTATCAAGATTATTTGGATCAAAAGAGCGGCAAGAACGTATCGCCGAGCCCTTCCCCATCGCCTGGAGCATCGCCCAAACAGCAAAGCAACGGGCCGGCTATTCCAGTTGGTGGAAACGGCAATGGCAACGGTCAAGGCCAAACAGGCGGCACTGCCTCTAAACCACCTGCCGGAGGCACAAATTAATGCCTCAAGGAACGATTGTTAAAGCTTTGAGCGGTTATTACTATGTGCTGCCCGAAGGCGCGGAGCTTCAGGAAATCAATCTGATTACCTGCCGCGGCAGAGGCGTGTTTAAGAACAGGAAGATAACCCCCCTTGTCGGGGACCGGGTGATGTTCGAGGAGACGGAGAACGGGGAAGGCACGGTGACCGAAATCCTGCCCCGGACCTCGGAGCTTATTCGTCCTCCGATTGCCAATGTGAATGTGGTCGTGCTTGTCTTTTCGGTCACGGAGCCTGTCCTGAATTTACAGCTGTTGGATAAATTTCTTGTTCATATTGAACATACGGGCATTGAAGTTGTCCTCTGCTTCACCAAAAGCGATCTGTTGTCAGGAAATGGCGATGCTTCGGCTCCGAAGGAAATGACGATTGCGGAGTTGGAGCGGATCACGAAGCTGTATGAGGGAATCGGCTATACCGTGCTGAAGACGAGTTCCAGGCTGAAGGAAGGCGTGGAAGCGATTCTGCATTATCTGGAAGGCGCTGTCGGCGTTTTCGCAGGACAATCCGGCGTCGGCAAATCATCCTTGCTGAATGAAATGATAAGCGGCCGCAATCTGGAGACGAATGAGATTTCCCAGCGTTTGGGCAGGGGGAAACATACCACCCGGCATGTTGAACTGCTTCCTTTAAACAATGGAGGCTTGGTCGCGGACACGCCGGGGTTCAGCCAGTTGGATTTCATGGAAGTCGATGCCGAAGGTTTGGGCAGCTGCTTCAAGGAGTTCGCGGAGGCAGCGGAGAGCTGCAGGTTCAGGGGCTGTCTGCATCTTCATGAGCCGGATTGCAAGGTTCGGGATGCGGTGGCCGAAGGAACGATTGCTGCTTCGCGCTATGATCATTATTTGTTGTTTTTAGGGGAAATCAAGGATCGCAAGAGGAGGTATTAGGAACGGATGGTACATGTAGCACCTTCTATTTTATCAGCCAACTTCGCTAAGCTCGGTGAAGAGATTAAAGAAGCCGAGCTTGGCGGAGCAGATTGGATCCATGTGGATGTCATGGACGGCCATTTCGTGCCGAATATTACGATTGGTCCGCTTGTTGTTGAAGCTATACGTCCGGTGACGAAGCTGCCGCTGGACGTCCATTTGATGATTGAGCAGCCGGACCGCTATATTCCCGACTTTATTAAAGCGGGCGCAGATCTGATTTCCGTCCACGTGGAGGCTTGTACGCATCTGCACCGGACGCTGCATCTGATCAAGCAAAGCGGCGTCAAAGCGGGGGTTGTTCTTAATCCGGCAACGCCGATTTCGCTTATTGAACATGTGCTTGACGAGCATCTGGATCTTGTTCTCATTATGACCGTAAATCCGGGCTTCGGCGGGCAAGCGTTCATTCCCGGCATGCTGAGCAAAATTCGCGCGTTGCGCGAGCAAGCCAGCGCCAAGGGGCTGAGCGGTCTTCACATCGAGGTTGACGGCGGTATCAACGAAACGACGGCCCGTCTGGTAACCGAAGCGGGAGCCGACGTGCTTGTTGCCGGCAATGCCGTATTCGGGCAGAGAGATCGCGCCGACGCCATCCGACGAATTCGCGGGTAGAGGGGAGCCGGACAAATGAGATTTCTCTGGCTGTTTCTGTATAGTACGGTTTGTGCCGTGCTTCTCGCGTGCTTTTCCAACATACACGATGTCACGAAGTATATCTTTTCACTCGGGGCCTTGTATTTGGGGATGCGCTTCTTCCGCCGGTTTGAGGGGCTTGGGTTCCGGATTTGGTTTATTGTGATCGCTGTGGTCTTATATTTCATTTTCAGCTTAATTTATGCGCTATACACGCAGATCGGTATAACTGCACCCTAGCCGCATACATATAGTTACAAGAGCGATGCGCTCTTGTAGCTTTTTTTGCTTTCTGGAAGCGAATAGATCGGAGAAAGTAAAATACAAGGTACTTTTTCACGGCTGGGGCATATACTGTTGTAATGATGTTAGTGCTCACGAAGTCGAAGTCGGTCTTCGGGCATGCGTCCGTTTGCCGGCGAAAACTCTAAGGAGGGGTAGAGAATGAAGTTCTACACAATCAAACTACCGAAATTTTTGGGTGGATTCGTGAAAGCCGTGCTTAATACGTTTAGCAAAAACTAAGTTGGCCAACACATACGAATGCCATTTCCCAGAAATGCAAAAAAAGCACCGGTAAGGTGCTTTTTGTCTTTTACATAAGTATAAGTATCCGAAAATTAAACGCGAGCCACTTTACCGGATTTCAACGCACGAGCACTTACGTAAACCCGTTTTGGTTTGCCATCAACGAGGATGCGAACCTTTTGAACGTTAACTCCCCAAGTACGCTTGTTTTTATTGTTAGCGTGGGACACGTGGTTTCCTGATTTAGGACTTTTACCTGTAACGAAACATTTGCGGGACATGTTTGACACCTCCTTCGGCAGTATACAAAGCAGCCTGGGTGGCAAGCCTAAGCTTGACATGACAGCTTTCCTCAAATTTAGACTTTGCTTGTTGCGATTCTTATAATAACCAGCAAAAACATACTTAAACATAATAGCATAGCAAAAGGAGGGGAGTCAACGAATTACCTTCATTTTTGCCGTTTATTTATGAAGTATGTTATAGTACAATGAAGATTAGTCAACCTTTCCGAATACATAGCAGTTGACGATTGAAGCCGATTTTGCTGGAGCAAAGCAGGAACGGGAGTACTTACATAGTTGTCTTGTTTAAGCGAAACATGAAGGAGTTGTTAGATAATGCCAATTGAACTCACAACCGAGTATGGAAAAGTGTATATTACCAATGAAGTGATTTCAACTCTGGCGGGATCCGCTGCGTTAGATTGTTATGGACTTGTTGGGATGGCGACCAGAAAGCAATTGAAAGACGGCATAGCAGAGCTGCTGGGACGGGATAATTTAAGCCGCGGTGTCGAAGTTCGTCGGGAGAACGGGCGACTCGAGATTGATCTTTATATTATTGTCAGCTATGGAACCAAAATATCCGTCGTTGCCGGCAATGTCCAAACGAAAGTCAAATATATTTTGAACGATGTCGTAGGGCTGCATGTGGATGATGTGAATATTTTTGTTCAAGGCGTTCGTGTAGCTAAATAAAAGCCCGATAACCAGGAAGGGGAATCACTTTGAGTAAGCGCTTTATTTCAATAAATGGAAATGACTTCACTGCCATGGTCTTGGCGGGTGCGGATAACCTTCGCCGAAATGTAGACAAGGTTAATGGATTGAATGTTTTCCCTGTACCCGACGGAGATACCGGCACCAACATGAATTTAACACTCACCGCAGGTTGTGAGGAACTGAAAAAGAAGCCATCCTCTCATATTGGGAAAGCAGCTGACGCATTGTCCAAAGGGTTACTGATGGGCGCCAGAGGCAACTCTGGGGTTATTCTGTCACAGCTGTTTCGCGGATTCGCGAAGCATGTGCACGATCTGGAGAATGTGAATGCACAGCAATTCGCGGCTGCGCTGCAGCAAGGGGTAGAGACAGCGTATAAGGCTGTCGTGAAGCCGGTTGAAGGCACGATTTTGACGGTATCCAAAGAAGCGGCTAAACATGCCACGCAGTATAGACGCGGAGGCGACGTGCTCGATCTTATGCAGGAGGTCTTGAGCAAGGCGAAGGAAGCCCTCGCCAGAACGCCTGAGCAGCTCGCTGTGCTCAAGCAGGTTGGGGTGGTAGATGCAGGCGGTCAAGGGCTTGTCTGCGTGTATGAGGGCTTTGTGACGGCGCTAAACGGCGGTCTGGTTCAAGTGGAGGAAGACTACGCGACGATGGATACACGGCTGGATACGGTTTCCGTCGTTCCGGGCATGAACCTCGCGAAAGAAGTACACGCGCATCTTCCGGCTCAAGCGCACCTTGCTACAGAAGATATCGAATTCGGCTATTGCACGGAATTTATGCTGACGATTGTACCTGGCAAGGTAAAAGGGCTTGTTTTCGACGAAAGCAAATTTCGCGAGCAGCTTGGCAAGCTAGGGGATTCGCTGCTCGTCGTCGCCGATGACGAACTGGTGAAGGTGCATATTCATGCGGAATATCCCGGTGAAGTTATGAACCAAGCGATGAATTACGGCGCACTCAGCCGCATCAAAATTGAAAATATGCGCGATCAGCATTCACATATAGTAGGAGATATGGCCGCGGAAGGCTACGAAGCCTCTGCTCCGGCCGCCGTGGCCGCGCCAGCACCGGATAAACCGTATGGTTTCGTTGCGGTCGCTTTGGGTGAGGGCATTACGGAGATTTTCTCGAGCGTAGGCGTCGATGTCGTTCTGTCTGGCGGACAGACGATGAACCCAAGCACGGAGGATATCGTGAACGCGGTGAACAGCATCGAGGCCGAAACGATCTTTGTTCTGCCGAACAATTCGAACATTATTTTGGCCGCGCAGCAAGCTGCTGATTTGGTCGACAAAACCTTGATTGTAATTCCGTCGAAGTCGATTCCCCAAGGTCTTGCCGCTATTCTGGCGTTTCAAGAGAAAGCCGATGCCAAGACGAACACGGAAGCGATGCAGGAATCTCTTCGCCGCGTGAAGTCCGGCCAAGTGACGTACGCTGTTCGTGACACGAATATGGACGGCATCGACATCAAACAGGGGCATTTTATCGGTATTCAAGACGGCCGGATTGTGTCTTCGCAGCCGAGTCTGATGGACGCTTGCAAAAAGCTGCTGGAAGAAATGATCGACGAAGGCAGCGAGATCGTGACGATCCTGACCGGAGAAGACGCCGTAGAAGCGGAAACGGAAGAGCTGGAGGCTTTCATTCAGGCGCTTTATCCGGAGATTGAAGTCGAGCTTCATCCCGGCGGACAGCCTTTGTACGCGTACCTGTTCTCTGTAGAGTAAACGATCATCCCCGCGGTGGATGAATTTCGGGAAATGGAGTGAGCCCTGTTGACAACTATACGCATTGTAACGGACAGCACGGCCGATATACCGCTTTCGCTTAGGCAAGAGCTTAACATTGAGATGGTGCCGCTCAAGATTCATTTTGGAGATGAGCAATTTTTAGATACGGTGACGCTGCGCTCCGAGGAATTTTATCCGAAGCTGACCTCGTCACCTCATTTTCCCAGAACTTCACAACCGTCTCCTGCGGAGTTTCTGGACTTATATCAGAGTTTGCTGGAAGAGCCGGATACGGAAATCATTTCGATTCATTTATCTTCTGCGCTGAGCGGGACGTACCAGTCGGCTTTGCTGGCCTCCACGATGCTGGAGGAGCATGCGGGCAAGGTTCATGTGTACGATTCCCGTTCTGCTTCCTACGGCATCGGCGCGCTTGTTATCACTGCTGCGAAAGCGGCCAAGGCAGGGAAAAGCGCTGCTGAGATTATTGAGCTCGTTCAAAAGGTAAGAGAGAACTTTTACATATACTTCCTCGTAGATACGCTTGAATTTCTGCAAAAAGGCGGAAGAATCGGCAAAGCGTCCGCGCTGTTCGGTTCTTTGCTGAATATTAAGCCCATTCTCTCCATCGATCGCGAGGGGGAAGTGGCGGCTATTGATAAAGTCCGGGGTCAAAAGAAAGCGATCGCGCGCATTCTGGAGCTGCTCGCGGCAGACGTGCCTGATCGCAGCATTCCCCGGTTACATATTGCCCATGCAAACAATTTGGAAGGCGCGGAGCTGCTGCGGGAAGCCATTATGCAGCAATTTGAGGTGCAGCAAGTGGACTATATCACACTGGGGCCTGTCATTGGCGCACACGCCGGACCCGGTACGATCGCAGCGTTCGTCAGCACGGTGTAAGCGATGGATTTAAATCAAATTGCAGTACGCGAAGTCCATGGAGTCGGCGCTCAAAAGGCACTTGAGCTGAACGCCATGGGCGTTTTTACGGTTATGGATTTACTGGAGTATGTGCCGTTCCGGTATGAGGACTATACGGTGCGCGATATCGCGGGCGTGAAGGACGGCGACCGCGTCACGGTGAAAGGGTATATCATCGGGGAGCCGGTGCTCCAGCGCTACAGCGGCAAATCCCGGCTATCCTGCAAGGTGATGGTCGATGATTTTCTCTTGACGGCGGTGTGGTTTAACCGCCACTTTTTGAAGGACCGCTTGCGGCCGCAGCAGGAGATTATTCTGACCGGCAAATGGGATGGCAAGCGCAGGCAAATGAGCGTGTCCGATTCCGAGTTTCCCGGACAAGGCGATTCGAATACCGGCACCATTCAGCCGGTCTATTCGGTTGCAGGCTCCCTGACGCAAAAGTGGATGCGCAAGGTTATTCAGCAGGCGCTGACGCAGTACAGCGCCATGATCAGTGAAGTGCTGCCGGCCGGGCTTACCGGCAGGTACGGGTTTATGCCGCGCAGCAAGGCGCTGGCTGTCATCCACACGCCGAGCGGTGTGGAGGAAGGCAAGCAGGCGCGCAGGCGCATGGTGTATGAGGAGCTGTTCCTGTTCCAGCTCAAGCTGCAGGCTTACCGCGCCGTGACGCGCAGCCGCGCGGACGGGGTGCAGCAGCAGGTGGATCTGCCTGCTGTCCGCGCCTTCGTGCGCGCGCTCCCCTTCCAGTTGACGGAGTCGCAGAAGAAGGTCGTCGGCGAAATCCTGCACGATATGCAGCAGCCTTACAGCATGAACCGGCTACTGCAAGGCGATGTCGGCGCCGGGAAGACGATCGTCGCGGCCATAGGCCTCTACGCGACGGTCAAAGCCGGCTACCAAGGCGCGCTGATGGTGCCGACGGAGATCTTGGCCGAGCAGCACAAGAGCTCGCTCGACCGCTTGTTCGAGCCCTACGGGCTGCAGGTTGCGCTGCTGACAGGCAGCTCGACGGACCGCCAGCGGCGGGATCTGCTCGCGTCCTTGCAGATGGGCATGATCGACGTGCTGGTCGGCACGCACGCGCTCATTCAAGAGGACGTCTACTTCCGCCAGCTGGGGCTGGTCGTGACGGACGAGCAGCACCGCTTCGGGGTGAACCAGCGCAGCATTTTGCGGCGCAAGGGGATGAACCCCGACGTGCTGACGATGACGGCGACGCCGATTCCGCGCACGCTGGCGATTACAGCCTTCGGCGACATGGATGTGTCGACGCTGCGCGAGCTGCCGAAAGGGCGCAAGCCGATCAAGACGTATGCCGTCCAGCATGCGATGCTGGAGCGCGTGCTGGGGTTCATCCAGCGCGAGGTGGCGGCAGGACGGCAGGCGTACGTCATTTGTCCGCTCATCGAAGAGTCGGACAAGCTGGACGTGCAGAATGCCATCGATGTCCAAATTCAGCTGCAGCAGCACTTCCCGCATATGCGGATCGGACTGCTGCACGGGCGGATGAGCGCGCAGGAGAAGGAAGCCATCATGCGCGCGTTCAAGGAAGGGGCCGTGGAGACGCTGGTGTCGACCACGGTCATCGAGGTCGGCGTGGATGTGCCGAACGCCACGCTGATGGTCATCTACGACGCCGACCGCTTCGGCCTGTCGCAGCTGCACCAGCTGCGCGGGCGGGTTGGGCGCGGCGAGCACCAGTCCTTCTGCGTGCTCATCGCCGACCCGAAGACCGAGGTCGGCAAAGAGCGCATGAAGGCGATGACCGACACCGCCGACGGCTTCGAGATCGCCCGGCGCGATCTCGAGCTGCGCGGTCCGGGGGACTTCTTCGGCACGAAGCAGAGCGGGCTTCCGGAGTTCCGCATCGCGGATATGATGGCCGACTTCGAGGTCATGGAGCAGGCGCGCGATGATGCCGCAGAGCTCGTCGGCGATTCCTCGTTCTGGACCGGGGCGTCCTTCATGCCGCTGAGGGCTTACTTGGAGCGTGCCCATATTTTCGATAGCGAAGTGCTGGATTAATTGGAAAGACTTATAAGAACGCTGGGATGGATTGCAGGCAACTGTCAGTCGTTGATCCTGGCGTTTTTTTGCTGCCTGCATCCTTTTATCCGCACACAGCTTTATCCCTCTATGCCGCAGGCAGAATGTTAATTATATGCTAATTGAGGTTAGTTTCGTATCTGTTTATTGCGGCGCAGCCTTAGTAGAATGAAACGTAGAGGTTAAGTGGACTCACAGTTCTTCAAAGGACTTGGAGCACCTATTTCATTTTAATGGCGAAAGGTGTGTAGGAAATGACTAACCAGAATCCGATTATTCAAGAACGAACAGAGCGCACGCAGTGGTTTCTGCAAGATCGATTCGGGATGTTTATTCATTGGGGACTGTACGCGATTCCGGCTAGAGGCGAGTGGGTGCGAAGCGTTGAGCGCATTTCGGTAGAGGACTATCAGACGTACTATGATGAATTTGATCCTGTCCGTTATGACCCTAGGGCATGGGCACGCGCCGCAAAGCAAGCAGGCATGAAATATGCGGTATTGACGGCCAAGCATCATGACGGTTTTTGTTTATTTGACAGCGCTCTCACAACGTATAAATCAACGAATACACGGGCCGGTCGGGACTTGGTTCGCGAGTTTCTTGAAGCGTTCCGTGCGGAAGGCTTGAAAGTGGGGCTCTATTACTCGTTAATCGATTGGCATCATGAGGATTATCCGGCTTACGGCGACCGCATTCATCCGATGCGCAATGAGGAGAGCTATGCAAGAAATCCGGAGACGTTCGATCGTTATCTGCAATATATGCACGGGCAAGTGAAAGAGCTGCTGACGAACTATGGCAAGCTGGATGTGATGTGGTTTGACTTCTCCTACGATAACATGAAGGGGGAGACCTGGAAGGCAGCCGAGCTGATGGCGATGATTCGATCCCTGCAGCCCCATATCGTCGTCGACAACCGATTGGATGCAAGCGGCGAAGAGGGCGGCAGTATTTACACGAACAATCCGCTGAGCTATTCGGGCGATTTCGCTTCACCGGAGCAAATCATTCCGCCGCAAGGCGTAACGGATCACGAGGGCAATCCGATTCCATGGGAAGCTTGCATCACGCTGAATAATAACTGGGGGTACGCCGCCCAGGATTTCCAATATAAATCCCCGACTACGGTCATCAGGAAACTGGTGGAATGTGTCAGTAAAAACGGCAATTTGCTCCTGAATGTGGGTCCTAATGCGCTTGGCGAGATTCCGAAGGAGACGCTGGACATTTTGGCAGAGATCGGCGATTGGATTCAGAAAAATGGGAACAGCATTTACGGCTGCGGGCAAGCCGATTGGCCTAAGCCGGAATGGGGCAGATATACGCAAAAGGGCAATCTGCTGTATGCCCACTTGTTCGAGGAAAGCGTCGGCCCGATTAACTTGAATGGGCTCGCCGGCAATGTGAAGAAAGCAAGGCTGCTCTCCGACGGTTCAGAGCTCTTCCTAAACCGTCCTTGGAGCGCTGCACAGTACCCGGACGACGCGTTCGTTAGTTTCGCCAGACCGGAGCACTTCAGCTATCCGCTCCCGGATAAGCGAGCAACGGTTGTGGAGCTGGAGTTATTGTAAGTTACTGTAAGGTATAAATAAACATTTGACCGCGCCCGCATTCGATTTTAAGATAATAGTAGTCTCATGATTATTATTATTTTGGAAACGAAGGTGTACTGAATTTGACTTATTTTCTTGTATATTTACTGCTGATGAATATCATTACCTTTATAGAAATGGGACACGACAAGGGACAAGCCAAGAAAGGCGGCCGCAGAGTTCCGGAGAAACGGCTTTTCCTGCTGGCTGCGCTCGGCGGCGGAATCGGCGGCTGGATCGGCATGCGGGTCTGGCGGCATAAGACCAAGCACACCTCATTCGTTATCGGCATCCCGCTGCTTGTGGCGTTAAATTGCCTGTGTGTCATTTTGATCACTATTTATATGTAGCAAGTTTGTGTTCGTTCCCTCATAGATATAGAAGCATGACGGGATATCGGAGGTACGAACATGGGCATGAGTTATCAGCAGTACGGCATCGAGCCTGCGTTGATCGAGCGGGTCAAATTCAAATTGAAAAACCCGGAGGTCAAGGAGCGCATAACTATGCTGCTTCAAGGCGTCACGAAAGCCGATTTGCAAAATCGCACGAAGGTCACGCGCCTTGTCGGGCTTGCTGCCGGAATTCTCGATGAGAAGCTGACCGGAAGCCAAGCGAATCAAGTCCTGGAGTTCGTTCTTAGCCAAAAAATCGATCCCTCCAACGCTTTTCACTTAATTAGACTATGGGCCATGTTTCGATAACCAAAATACCGCCTGCAGGGTCTCAACGACCTGGTCAGGCGGTATTTTTTCGTCCTGAAAGGACGACGAAGTCGTTTATCCTTACTTCCTGAAAAAACCACTTGCATAACGAATACGTGTTCGGTATATAATAAGTAACACGAATATATGTTCGCATATGGTGGTGAAAAATATGAGTGTTCATGCAAGAATTGAGACAGAAGAGGATGTTCAAATTATTAAGGAGTATACGCTGCTGCCTATTTTGCTTGATATGTTGGCAAGGGATATGGAGGAACTTAAGGTTTATAAGGATAAAATTGTGTACAATCATATTCTTTTTTACCTCAGAGAGGTGGAGACCGCCATTTATCCTCAATTACAAAGCATTAAGAGCGTTATGAAGAAAAGAGATATTAAAGTGATCCATACCGAAATGAATTCATTAGGTATTAACGTAGAGTACAAAGTCAGGGGCTATATCCATCATTTCACGATGCTTCGCAGCTTAGTCAAGGCAGAACTGATGACGACGCTGATGAATATGCGGGGGGGATTACGGTGAGCAAAGGAAAGGAGCGGACGATATTCCTAGCGGATTGTCAGAGCTTCTACGCAAGCGTAGAGAAAGCGGATCATCCGGGCTGCAGGGATAAACCGGTAGCGGTCGCAGGCGACCCTGCTATGAGATCCGGCATTGTTCTAGCGGCTTGTC
This sequence comes from Paenibacillus sp. FW126-R14, assembly GCF_058789495.1. Taxonomy (NCBI): domain Bacteria; kingdom Bacillati; phylum Bacillota; class Bacilli; order Caryophanales; family Paenibacillaceae; genus Paenibacillus; species Paenibacillus sp. FW126-R14. Next base: position 88,707 of record NZ_JBYTBS010000021.1, read on the forward strand.
CCATTGCCAAGAAATTTGGCGTTTCCACGGCCGAGCGGCTGGGGGAAGCGCTCAAGAAATGTCCCGATCTGGTCGTTATGCGTCCGCGGATGCAGCATTACATTAATGTTTCGCTGACAATTACCAAAATATACGAAGAATTTACCGATCTTGTTGAGGTTTTCAGTATTGATGAGCAGTTTCTGGACGTTACGGCAAGCTTGCCTATTTTCGGCGACCCGGATACGATTGCGATGACCATCCAGCAAAAGGTGCTGCAGCAAACGGGAGTGAAAGTGCGCATCGGCATTAGTTCGAATAAAATACTGGCGAAGATTGCAACCGATATTTGGGCGAAAAAGAGTGACAGCGGCATCTTCACGCTGCGCCCGTCCGCCGTAGAGGAAAACTTATGGAAGCAGCCTGTCAGCAAAATGTTTGGTGTCGGCTCGCGCATGACCGCGCATTTCGCCAGGCTGGGCATGTATACGATCGGCGATGTGGCAAGAACGCCGCTGCCGCTGCTCAAGGACAAATTCCGCGCACGCTTCGGCAAGCAGTCGGACATCCACGCGGAAGTGATGTGGCGAACGGCGAACGGGCTGGACGATAGTCCGGTCACGCCCGGTACGTTCGATACGCCTCCGAAATCGATAGGCCATATGATGACTCTTCCAAGGGACTATGCGGAATCCTCCGAGGTGGATACGATTCTGCTGGAGCTTACCGAAGAGGTGTGCCGCGATTGCCGCCGCAAGGGATATATGGCGTCTATCGTTACCGTCAGCTGCATGTGCAGCCCGTTTGACGCCCCGACAGGCTTCTCGCGTCAGATGAAGATGCCTGACCCAACGAATCATACTGGAACGGTATTTCAAGCCGTCAAAAGGCTTTTCTATAAGTTTTGGGACACGATGCCCGTCCGCCGCGCCGGTGTGATGCTTAGCCAGTTTGTCGACGACGATACGTATCAGCTTACGCTGTTTGAGGATCAGATCAAGGCGAGGACGCTGGAGAAAGTAACGGACAGCATCAAGGACCGGTTCGGCAACGCAGCGATTGTGCGGGCTTCCTCGCTGACGACAGCCGGTCAAGCACAGCACAGAGCGCTCAAAATCGGGGGGCACTATAAATGAGTAAGAAACTGGAAAAGAACGGTTTGTGGGAATCCAGCAGAATGATGCTGCCTCAGCACCGGGAAGCGCTGCAAAGTTTGCGCAGCGGCACGCCTGCCCCGGCAAGTCGTCCAACAGCGGAGGACATTGGGATTATGAGGGATTACGTGCTGCTGCCCCTGATGCATGGGATGATCAAAAGAAAGGCCGTTGAAATCGAAAAATCCGCCGAAACGCTGAGACAGCTCTATTCACGCGTCGCCCATGCGCTTGCCGCCCAAATTCAAGCCGACGTCAGTGAAACGAAAACGAAAATGATGAACAGAAGCATTCAACTGAAGGAAGAAGAAAAGAATGACCGGGCTATTCATTACCGCTATGTTTGCCGCGGGCATGAAGACACGCTGATGATTGCGAAAGACTACATGCGTGCCGAAATGAGCGTGCGAACAGCCAGGTACATTGATCAATTGCTTTCGGGCATATACAAGAAAACGGACGAACACAAAACGTAGATCACGGCATACCCAAAGAAGACAACGCCTAACCGCAGCCCGCTGGAGAACGACTCCTCGGGCTGTACGAATTGACGTGAGTATCTCTTTTTCACATAATGGAGAAGAGGGATAGCAGCCCGGACAGCGGGAAATGCTTTTGAGGACATATAAGGCAAAGGATGTGCGGCCATGTGCGGACGCTATACGATTACCGTAACGTTAGAGGAGCTGATGCTGCGGTATGATATTTATTACAAATATCCTGCGAGATACAGCCCCAAATACAATGTCGCCCCTGGACAGCAAGTCATGGCGATCGTGCATGACGGCGAGAAAAATAAGCTTGGCGAACTGCGTTGGGGACTCGTTCCGGAGTGGGCGAAGGACGAGAAGCTAGGCTATCAGATGCTCAATGCACGGGCGGAAACATTGGCGGACAAGCCTGCTTTCCGCAAGCCGTTCGAGCGCAAACGCTGCCTGATTCCGGCGGATTCCTTCTACGACTGGAAGGGAGAAGGCAAACAGAAGCAGCCCATGCGAATTATGATGCGCAGCAAAGAGATCTTTAGCATGGCGGGGTTGTATGACACATGGACAGCTCCGGATGGCACTCGCTTGTCCACCTGCACCGTCATTACTACGGAAGCGAATGAAATGATGGCCGATATTCATGAGCGCATGCCGGTCATTCTCAAGCGGGAAGAGGAAGCGGTTTGGCTTGATCGCAGCATAACGAACACGGACGTACTCCGTCCGCTGCTGAAGCCGTACCCGTCGGAGAGCATGTACGCATACCCCGTGTCCAGCCGGGTAGGCAATGTGCGCAATGATGATGAGTTATGCATAGAGCCGCTAAGTCTATTGCTGTAGGCAGATCCAAAGAATAGGAGAGCTATAATGAAAATACGCACGGTTATAAGCATTGCCCTCATATTTGCCATTATTTTTGGTTTGAACGGTTACATTGGCTGGCACGGCCAAGTTTTTCTGGCAAACCGGCTAGGCTCGTCGTTTCATCCTGGCATCTATTGGGTTGTCTTCTGGATTGTCGCCTTATCGTACTTACTGGCATGGGCCGGTTCCAAAGTGCTGCCGGCAGGCATCTCCAGAGCATTAAAAATCATCGGCTCTTACTGGCTGGCCGTCATGCAGTTCGGTTTTCTGCTGCTGCCGCCGACAGACCTGGTCGCAGGAGTTCTGCATCTGGCATCCGTTTCTGCGGATACATACATTCCGATTCTGGGATGGATCGATGCCGGGATCATCGCTATTGCCATGATTCGCGGTGCCTATAATGCACAGAGCCCGATTCTAAGAAAGTATGAGATTTCGATTCCGAAAAAAGCGGGTGACTGGGAGCGGCTGCGCATCGTCGTTGCCTCTGACATTCACTTGGGGTCCATTGTGGGCAACCGTCATCTGCGAAAGTTGGTTCGGCATGTTCATGAAATAAAGCCGGATTTGATCCTTTTGCCAGGAGACGTTATTGATGATGATATTAAACCGTTTATCCGCTATGATATGGGTACGACCATGCGAGAATTGCAGGCTCCGCTAGGGGTTTATGCCGTACTTGGCAACCATGAATACATCGGCGGTCATATTCCTGCCTTCGTGGAACAGATGAACAAAATCGGCATTCGCGTACTCATGGACGAAACCGTGCATATCCAAGACCGGTTGTACATCGTAGGCCGCAAAGACAAGGCAGCCGAACGAACGGCCGAGGGACGGCAATCACTTGCCGCTCTGCTGCAAGGAACGGATCACAGTCAGCCCGTTATCGTACTGGACCATCAACCGTATCACTTGGATAAAGCCGCAGAGGCGGGAGCTGATGTCATGCTTTCGGGGCATACGCACAGAGGTCAAATCAGTCCGAACCACTTGATTACAAGAAGGCTCTTTGAGCTTGATTGGGGATACTTGCGGAAGGGAAATCTTCATGCGATCGTTTCTTCAGGCTTCGGGACATGGGGGCCGCCGATTCGCCTAGGGAGCCGTTCGGAAATTATCGAGCTCATCATTCATTTTAAAAGCAACGAGAGAGAAGAGGAGTAGTTTACATGCAAGATGCAGAAAAAAAACAAATTACACCCGTAGAGCTGGCTGCGGCTATGCTGCAGTTTACAATGAAAAGTATTGAAAACGGTTGGGAAGCCATGAAGCCGGCCGTTGCCGCTTATTTAAAAGACCCTGTACTAACCCAAGAAAAAGAAGATGAATTGATCAAAGAATTTTACATAGCGGCGTTGGCGCTGGAAATTTACTGTATTCCTTACGCTTTCGACGAAGAAATTGCCCGACTAGTCAGCTCCGGCATGGGGGAAATGATGGCCTCAAGCAGCTTGTCCGAACACCGGCTGTCGGAAGCGATTAGCCAGCATTACCTTCCTCGCTTGGGAACTGTTGACTCGGCCACTCCCTCGGACCTGGCTATGGCGCTTGCCCAAGAGGCTGCGAGCATTCTCTATGACCGCTTAGAGCTTCCCCTCAAGCCGGCAGACCCTACGAATAGTTTGTTATGGGTCAAGCTATTTCCGTTTCTCGTTCAGCACGTAGGGAAATGGCCGATTTTATCCGCGAACTTCGAAGTTATACCGGAACGGAGGTAAGAAGGGTATGGCACAGAAAAGAGTTACCGTTTATGTACTATCCGGTTTCCTTGGAAGCGGGAAAACAACCTTGCTAACCAAAGCGATCGATCATTTTACCGAAGCGGGACGCAAACCGGCCGTCATCATGAACGAGATTGGCGAAGTGAATTTGGATGGGCAGCTGGTAGCCAGTGAAGTGCCTATGTCCGAGCTGCTGGGCGGCTGCATCTGTTGTTCGAGCCGGGGCGATCTGGCGACAGCTCTTCATGAGTTAGTAACCGGAGAGCAGCCTGATGTGATTTTTATTGAATCGACGGGGATCGCGAATCCGCTGGAAATTATCGATGAAGTAACAGATGCCTCGCTTGTCATTCCCGTAGAGCTCAAAGCGGTTATTACGGTGGTGGATGCTCCGCAATTGCTGGAGTTAAACCGGACAAGCCGGGGCAAAACATACCGTCTCATGAAGGAACAAATCAGGTGCGCCAACTTGCTGCTGTTGAACAAAACAGACCTGTTGGAGGCCATGGCGCTGCAGGAAGTGGATGCTCTTGTGCGCGACTGGAATCCGCATGCTTCCGTACATTTTACGATCTTTAGTCAAATTGATATGAGACTCATTGAAATGTTGGAGGAAGAGGGGCAAGCGCCAATGGCAGATGCCGGACATTCTACAGCGCATTCCAACGCGGAGCATACTCATGCCTTACACCATGAGGCCGGTCACAATCATGCGCACGAGCCGGACAGTCACCACCATCATTCGCATAGCCATGTGATGGCTTATACGCACTTTTTTGAGAGAGCCGTTGACAGCAACGCTTTTGAAGAATTGGTCAGCAAGCTTCCGCAAGAAGTGTACCGCGCTAAAGGGATTCTCAGTTTCTCAGATACTACTAGCCGCTTCCTGTTCCAATATGCCTATAGGGAAATGGATTTCGTCAAAATAACGCCAAAAGGCGAGGTGCCCGACGTTGCCGTCTTTATTGGGGAAAATTTCTCCAAAGACGCCGTTCGTTCTGCGCTGCTGAAGCTGGAAGCGATGTCCGACATCGCTGCCGAATCATAAGTCGAGAGGCGATCAGCTACTTGACGCAGGAGGTCAATTTGCTGCACTATGTTAATAGAACATTTTTATGACAGAGGGGTAATGCAGATGGGCACTCATACACACACGATTGACGAGATGCTAAAGGCCATGTCCCGGCAAGGCTGGAGAATTACAGAGCAGCGCAGGAGTTTGGCAACGTTATTTGCCGAATCAGGCAGTTATTTATCGCCGAAAGACGTTTATGAATACATGAAAGTCAAATATCCTGGCGTAAGCTTTGACACGGTTTATCGTAATCTGCGCTTGCTAAGCGAGATGGGCGTGTTGGAGCAGTTTCATTTGGCGGATGGTTTGAAGTTCAAAGCGAGCTGTTTATCCCACCATCATCATCATATGATCTGCGTGAACTGCGAGAAGACGGTGACGTTCGAATTTTGCCCGATGAAGCTAGTGAAAGATTTGCCGGAGAGCTTTGAAGTGCAGAGTCACCGGTTTGAAATATTTGGATATTGCTCAGACTGCAAATCGGCGTCGCCGGCTAAGCCCCTTGAGCACTAAAAAGCCATGGAACTTTGTTCCGTGGCTTTTTACATACAGCAGCTATTTGCTCTTTGCAACGTGAAGCAGCTCGGGGACGGTGACAAAGGTGTAACCTGCGGCTTTGAGCTTCGCGATCAACGGTCCGATGGCCTGCACCGTCCCTGACAAATCCTGGCTTGCAGCTCCTCCGGAGTGCTGCAGGATGATGGAACCCGGCTTCGTTTGCTGCATGATATTGTTCAGCACCTGCTCCGAAGTGAGCGATTTCCAGTCAAGGGAATCGACGTTCCAGTTCACGATCAAATAATGGTGGTCTGCAACCCAGCGAACTTGCTCCTCATTAATTGCGCCGTACGGCGGGCGGATGAGCTTTGGCGCGTAGCCGATTAAACCTTGAAGCACATTTTCCGTGTTCATAATCTGATTCTGAAACTTATCTACCGTTAGCGTCGGTAAATTGGCATGACTATAGGAATGATTGCCAATGACATGGCCTTCACGAACGATCCGTCTAATGATATCAGGGTGAGAGCTGGCCTGAGAGCCAAGCACGAAGAAGGTTGCCTTCACTTGGTTCGCTTTGAGTGCATCAAGCACTTTAGGGGTAAAACGCGTGTCAGGTCCATCATCGAAGGTTAACGCCACTTTCTTCTCTTGACTGGATCCGCGCAGCTTGAAGGTGTCAGGGTATTTCACAGCCAACTGGGAAAGCGTAAGCTTTTTCTGGGAAATCCGAACTTGACCTTGGTTTTTTTGAACGGGTACGGATGGTTTTCTAGACCCCGAACCTTCCGGATGCGCGGCTTTCTTTGAATTTGTTTTGGGTGACGGGCTAGGCGTTACGGCTGTCGGTGCTGATTTAGGCTGCAGGGGTGCCAGCGGAGTAAGCGCAGGCGTTGGCGTTGGTGTTGCGGCAGCCATACTCCTTGGGCTTGGCAAAGGTTCAAAATCAAATACGCCATTATCAAGGCTAGCCTCTGTCGCTGAATCTTGCTCATCGATGTGCGCAATTTGCGCGGATCTTTGATCGTGGTATGGCTTGCTTTTGGGCACACCGCAGCCTGCGGCCAGCAAGCAAACGATGGCAGTGGACCAAACCCACTTTGTTGTCATGGCAATCCCTCCGAGCATTATGAATATGCTCTAGCTTTTGTAAAGAAGGGGCATCCTATCCTGTGAAATAAAGGAATAACGTCTAATGGGAACGATGGACATGAACTATTTGCAGCCGCAGACCGTCATTACATATACCTAACCGGAAATCGTGAAAGGAGTGAGGAGGACATGATCGCCTTGATGAACAACAAAAAATTAATGATTTTGATTATTTTTGTGTTATGTGCAGGCTGCTTTCATGAAAAAGCCCCGACTCCATCGCCGCACCTTACCCGTTCACCCGCAAAAGAAAAGCGGAATGCGGTGCTTTCTATGGTTCCAGGTGACAATATCCAAGTTCAGGATGAAAGTGCGCCTAAACATAGCATCCCTACCAAAGGGATCACGTTTGTAGATGAGCTTCATGGTTACGGACTTACTTCCGGCAACGGAGAAACGACGCTCATGCAAACCGGCGATGGCGGCATCACTTGGAAAGTTCAAAAAGGATTGACGCCACTAACGGCACCTAGCTCGCTTTCATTTCTTGATTATCGAACAGGATGGGTGCTGACCAAAGAAACAAATGGCCAAAAATCGGAGCTTCGCCTAACCGCGGACGGCGGTCAAACGTGGGAAGTCATTGCGCAGGACTTGCCGGGGCTTGAGGGAAAGAATGAAGTTGCTTTTTTTCGGTTTTTTAATAGACAGACCGGATTGATTGCCGTTCGAAGCGACAAGGATTTGATCCTGGTTCGCACGCAGGATGGAGGCATCACTTGGTTAGCATCAAATCGCATCCCCTTGCCAGGTGTGGGCGGCATTACGTTCCTCTCATCCAAAGAGGGCTGGTTTATGGGGGCAGGCGCATCCTCAAGCTCGGGTTCGAACGAAAAGGGGAAGGACACAGTGGTGCTTTATCACATGACAGACGGGGGAACGTGGGAAGAGGCAGGGAAGATCACGACTTCCCTTATGCCGCAGGCTCTATCGTTTGCCGATGCGAGCCATGGGTTCGCGCTTCTGCAGTCCAGTCGGCAAAATCCTGAACAAGAGCAGGGGAGACAGCTTCTTCGGACCAGTGATGGGGGCAAAACATGGAGTCTGCATACGTTTCCAACCGCATTTCAGCCGCTGGATGCGAGCTTGCAGCTCAGTTTCCTTACATCAAGCAGCGGCTGGCTCTGGGATGCCCGAAATTTGTGGAAAACGAAAGACGGAGGCCTGAACTGGAAGCTGCTCCTGCCGCAGACGGTTAAATGATTTTCTGATAGGTGACAATATCGAGAAACTTGCCCCATTTGAAGCCGACTTCCCGGAAATGAGCGCACTGCGTGTAACCATTTTTGGAAAACATATGAATACTAGGCTTGTTATCTGCGCAAATTGTGGAGATTAAAGCGTGAAAGCCGTTTTCCTTCGCGAACGCCTCAATATGCTGAATGGCCGCAGAACCGATCCCTTTGCCAACGCACTCCGGATGCAAGTAGATCGTCACTTCTCCTGTAGTGGCATAGGCCTGCTTTTTCTTATGCGGCATGACTTGAACGTAGCCTTGGACTTGTCCATCATGTGTAATCACATAAGTCCGGTACCGCGGATGCTCATGAACGACACTTTCTGTGAACTCAGCGATTTCAACAGGCTCTGTATGGAATGAAGCTGTCGAATTCATCACGAAATGGTTGTATATTTCCATTAATGAAGGGATATCGGACGCTTCCAATGGTTTAAATATAATTGTAGACATGTTAGATTTCCTGACTCCTTATCTTCTTTTTACATAGACATCTAGCATCATTCCATGTATCTTAGATATAATAGCTTACTTTTGATAGAAGATAAAGTTGAAACATCGCAAAATAGGGGGAGTCACATGTCGGGCAATTCAGGCTACATTCTCGTGATCGTCGTTGGCATCATCGTACTTGCAGGTCTTACATTCATGAATCTTCGCAAAATTAGCAAATCCACAGCGGACTTGACCCAACTCAAGAAAAGAACGCTTCTCTGGAGCGAAATATCGCTGGCGCTTTTCGTTCTGCAGTTGTTCTTCCGTGACCGTCAAGGTGGGTTCCTGCTGTTCTTTGGCATTCTTACGCTGTTTACAGGCGCGCACTACCTGGGTGTGCTGTATTATTCGAAAAAAAGAGGCAAATAACAAAACGAGGTGAGGCTTTCCTGAGTAGTCTGGGCTACTAAAGGAAAGTCTCTTTTTTTATGAGGATTACTTGTTCCAGCTTGCTGGCTGTGTTTTCGTTGGCGATTTCAGCTTCTGGTACCATTTTTTCTTTTTCTTTTGTTCAAGTAACGTTTTGAGCTGCAGCATGAAAAGCTTCGCCCTGTCTTCATCGGCATATTTGCCCCGCAGACGTTCATAAATCGTAGGATCTTGCATGGGATGGGATACCTTCTTTTCTGACTGTAAGATAAATGCGAGAAAAAGAGATCATACGTTCTTGTTTTCTTTTTTATAGTATATGAATTTTTGAGATTTAAGTCAAACGGCTCCGATGAGAAAATTTCTCGCGGCGCTTTTTTTATTTTAGTAGAAGCCTCCTTTTTTAGGTAAGCGTTTAGAGCCAAGTCTCTGATCATCGCATTAAATGTAGAGAACCTTACAAAAAAAGAGGTGATGATAATGGCTCAAGTAAAAGCAGCTCGTCAGCCTGATTTCATTTTGATTACTTGGAGAAGAGTGCGTCCAGGTTCTGCGCGCAGAATTACCGCCTCTCGTGTGATCGGAAATGCTTCGCCTTGTACGTTTACGCTAGCTCCTGGCAGATTGCTGATGAATGCATTTGACTGCTTGTTGGATGCGGATGTCGGTTTTAAAGTGGTATTTCAGAGAAATACGTCCAGCCTTACCGGCGTAGTGTTATTGCAGCGCAATCATTAAGATATGGCCTAATTTGGATTGATTTCAACCACCGCGAGGTGGTTAATTTTTTTGAGTAAGCAGGCAGCGCAGCGCTTGGATCTGAATTGGCATATTTAGGCTTGTTTCAAAATGGAACTAATTATATACTCCTAATTAGCATCATTAGAACAGAATAAGGTGATAAACTTGACTAAGTCATTTCTTTTTTTCATATCCATCATGGCCATAATGGGACTGACAGCATGCCATCCATCAAGCAGCCTGGTTGAAGATAACAATCATGGAACTCCTGTTGCGGAAGCGCCGGCCCAGTCCAGCGCCACACCACAGAATTTAATTGTTGAGAAACGCAAGACCGTAGAGGAATTAATGGATTTTCTTACAAAGAATGTAGCTGAAGTAGAGAAATATAAACAATTGATAGAGTCAAATAAATCCAAAGTCGTATTCTTTAACGATGGTTTATTAATTATCCCTGAGCGAACGGGAAAGTTCTATGATTTATACATTGGCGAGAGTCTTACCGATCATATTGTTAGGTGGCATACTTTTTATGTCAGTGAGGATATGAAAGAAATCCTTGTTGACGATGTAATCTCGGGTGAAAATGTAACTTTGGACGAGTGGAGAAAACGAGGAGCTCAATAGTAAATTATAGGCTGAACCGAAATAAAAAAACGCCACATTTGGGCGTTTTTTTCGAGAAAGGATTGCATCCTCTTCACTGTGAAGATAGCTATTCGCACGGCTCATCAATGCGGTGATGCCAATGAGGGGGACCGCCGTGACCGCCATGACCTCCGTGCCATCCGCCATGCCAATGACCGCCATGCCAGCCATGGTGATAGTAAGGATAGTAAGGCGTCGGCACTGGAATCGGGTAAGGAGTAGCAACGGAATATTGTGATACTACGGGATATGGCGTTGCAACAGGATATTGAGGATAAGGATAATTGGTATATGCCATGTATGAATCTCCTCCAAAGTTCAAGTTGATACCATACTGTATGTGCCATTGAAACCAATGGATGCTTGCCTATTCATAAATGGGCTTGAAATGACCTTTCAACGTATTCGAATGCCATTTAAAATATAATCCCACGCATTCGTATTGTTTGTACTAGGAATTTGAACAGAACAGACATGCTCTAAACCCCAATCGATCTCAATGACCCGTGGCAAGTTTGCAACTGGATTAATGATAAGAACTCTGAAATCGCCATGCATATATTTTTTCAAAACAGATTGTAATTCGGCGGTTTGGTCGTAAGTTGCAAGAAGTCTGACGAAAAGCGCGGATTTAGATTTCTCTGATTCTTCTAAAAACCGATGAATACGCATGTTCAATTTTTCTTTATAAGCGTGATAGGTTGAATGCCAGTATTGATTAGGAATAATAGGAAAGTCATGAACCGAAGTTACGTTATAGAGCATGTCTTTGATAAAATAGGATGGCATTTTCTGAACAACGACTGTAAATTCATCGACATACTGTGAACTGCCTTCAACTTGTTGCATATTGGACAGATCCATAAATCCCTTGAATTTATTAGCTAACAGCCTATTAACATCGGTCAGAGAGTTGGAAACGACCCAATCCAAGGGCATCGAAAATTTTCTTAAATGGTATCGCCTGAGATGACCGGCCGGATCACAATTATGACCCAAGCTAGCAATTAAATCAAAGGTTGTTTTATTGAGTTCTTGTAAGTTCATGTCAATCACCCTCCACCGGCTCTTCTACTATTAGATTCAGATGGAGGGGAAAAGGGTTGGATAATTGAACGGGTATGAGCAGGGATATTTTTAAAGGCGCAAGGCAAAAGCCCGGAGTGTTGTCCAGGCTTTGTTATGTGGATCAAACGCTAATCAGCTGCGTTCACATCTGAAGTGTCCGTGTCCGTGTTCGCCGTTGTCGCAACTTCTTTCACATACTCACTTTGGTCGCTCCCCCAAACATAATCGTAATTCGTAATGTCCGGTTTATAGTCAGATTCGTAAGTTTCGTTCTTCTCATCCATATGTCTACACATCCTTTACAGAATAGTTTGAAGGGAAAGAGAGAGGAGGGTCTCTTCCCTTCAAATCCCAATAGCCAGCTTAAGATCTAAGGTGTACCATTATTATGGGAGATGAGGAAAAAGTTTATTCCTCCAATGTAACTTTTAAACAGGAATGAACCATTGACGAGGGGATGACATCATGGAATATCGTGTAGTACATAAAGAGACAGGTGAGGAAAGGACATTGACTCCTAAGGAAGTTAATGACATGGCCTATGACGCTGCTGACCGTATCCTAGTGTTCGATACCAATATGGAGGCGTACTATTTACTAGATGATGTACAAGAGTAGTGAGTTATCAAGGATTATTGGATTTCATCGTAAACATCAGCGAGTGCCTTCTATGCAGCAGGTGGAGGAAGCGTACCGGGAAGCGAAGGCTGGAGGCGTTGATGGAGCCTTGCGGTTGTTGGATTGGAAACGGCATTGCTTTTATGTGAAAGACGATTTTGAAAGGGAAGTCATGGCGAGAGTGTTTGATTATTGCCGTGATATGATTGAGTGAAGACGAGGATGTTTCAAAAGTAACCGTGATGAAGATGCGGAGCAGATCCCGAACGGTCCTGTGAAGGACCATTCTGCCAGAATGCTTAAAATAAGGATCATAGTTCCCACTTGCGCAATACATAGTGTAACATCCGGGATAGGACGCATGTAAAACAAAAGCCTCGTTGGGAAAGATCCCGCGGGGCTTTTGTCGTTAGAATCTACATCATCAATGCGATTAATTCTGTTTTTTCTTTTTTCTGCTGCTATGATTCGGTTTGTTATCTTTTTGATCCTTTAAGTGATTTTCTTGCTGTTGGTTGTTTGTTGACATCTTATTAGCCCACCTTTGGAGTCATTTTGAAGCACTCATATTGTGTGCAATTAAAGGGGTCACCTATACAATGAATTCCTTAGCATGCAGGCAGTCACATTGATTTTTTTGCAGACATACCATTCTGAAGAGTTCTCTGAACTACCTTAAATTGGATTGATCGTAGTCCTTAAAAATAGTACAATAGGAGGGTTATTACCATAAATTTCATAACGATAATTGTGAATCGGGAAAGGTGGACATCTGATGATCGCCGTTTATATAGGGGCTGGATTAATCGGGTTGCTGCACGTGTATATTATGTGCTTGGAGATGTTTCTGTGGACCAAACCGAGAGGGCTCAAGGCATTTGGGCTGACGCAGGAATTTGCGAATGCTTCCCGCTCATTGGCCGGCAATCAAGGCTTATACAACGGGTTTCTAGCCGCTGGGATTTTCTGGGGGCTATTCTATCCCGATCCTACCGTGAGCAAGCATATTTTGATATTCTTCTTGTTATGCGTGCTGGTTGCCGGATTATACGGAAGCGTGACGGCCAAACGTTCGATCCTTTTTGTGCAGGCGGTCCCGGCGTTCGTGGTGCTGGCTGTCGTTTGGTTTGTGATGTAAGCGGTAGGGGGATTATTTTATTAATAGAAGAAACGCAATAAAGGCCCAGGGGTAAGTTACTCTGGGTCTTATTTGTTGTTAGATTTAATATTTTTCATTTGGTGTTTAAATGAAGGAATAGTGATAGTATACGTTCGTGAAATCGCTGAAAAAAGCGGAATGTTTTGAAGGGTGTCAAGTTATCGAGGAAAATCTATTCTTGCTATGTTAGCGTGAAAAGTTAACGCTGTAATGATTTACCCTGAGGACCTTTGTAAGGTATCAATTTGAAAAATAGAAAAATTAAAAGGGGGCTTTATTTGCCCCCAATCAAAGAAGTTTATTGAGTTATATACAAAAATTTCACAGTTGTGTTGCTACTCCAAGCGCCAGTGTTATCTCTAACTGATACATTTACAGCTAAAGTTTTATTTTTGGGGAGTGTAGGTACCGTTATTGCCATGTTCTTTTGAGTTGTGTTTTGAGTTACGATTCCGGAATCATAAACTAAATTCCAACTCTCATCATAAATAAGAATCCAATATTCAGCGAAATAACTATTCGCATCAGTATCGTTTTGATACCATGCAATCGGCGGCTGATACGAATACACCGATGGGTTACCAGAGTATTGAGAAGAAGGAGTGTTAACAACAACAGTAGGTGCAGCTGCAAATGCGCTAGTTGAAAAAACTAGCATTAATACCACGACAAATAATGAAGAAATTATTTTTTTCATAATACCCTCCTGATGGATTTTATAGGAAATGTTGGCCAACTATTCCAAGTTATATATTACCATAATTAATAGAATATACAATGTTTCGTATATAAAAATTGGGTAAATATGTTTATTTTCATCAATTGTTGGTGGGAGTTGGAAGTGCGGTAAAGGACTAGATTCACGGCAGTACATCGGATTTCAGACGATATGTGGAAATTCCGTTACGCTGGCTTTTGCAAAAGCTCTAATAGAAGCAAATCTGCCTGAACTTTGCATTAGAAAACGTTCAAAACAAAAGGAATATTAATACGAGCTGCAGCTTATGTG
>NZ_JBYTBS010000022.1:0-99941 GCF_058789495.1 Paenibacillus sp. FW126-R14
ATATGAATATTCTTCCTTTTTATGTTATCGATAATCTTGAGCAACTAAAAATGTTAAGTGACCCGTTACGTTTAAAACTTTTATATTACTTGATTGAGGAACCTCGAACCGGTCAACAATTAGCAAAAAAACTGAATATGGAACGTTCCAATATTCATTACCATATCAAAGAGATGGAAAGACAGAGTCTAATAACCTTTGTCCACACTGAATATAAACAAGGCGTTGAGCAAAAGTTTTATCGCGCTATCGCACGTGCTTTCCTCCCAAGTGAACAACTTCTTCCTTATGTTTCAAAAGGAGATAACTATTTTCGTGAAACAATACTACATGATATCAATCATGCAAAACTCAAGGCATTAGCTGCACCAGAGAAGTCATTTGAGTTTTACTCGTCAGATCCAATACAATGTCCTTTAAATTTAATAGAAGTTGAATTCAAAATAAGTAAAAAAAGTTTTTCTTCTTGGTTGAATAAAATCAATTCCTTATTGTTAGAGCTCCTTCAAAATCAAGAAGAAAACGGAGAAGTGTTTTATTTAACTACAGTAGCATTTAGAATTAATGAAACATCATTTGAATCAGACCTGAAGAAATTATGAAGATTAGTACTCGTAAGATTTATTTATCGGTCTTCATCATACATTCTATCTTTCGACAACAAAGTAAAAACCAAACTATATCTTTCTTTTTTCTTAATTTTTCCAACAGCATGATAAGATTGTTTGCCAAATGCCATTCCCACAGCAGTATTATGAAGAGGTGGTATTACTTTCACAAGATCTTTTGGATTTTCTGAACGAAATATTCCTAACATCCCCCCGTCTTCTTCTTTCCAATTTTCATTCAAATAAATTAAAAATCGATGTGTAAAAAAATTAGTATTTTGTCGTTGGTTTAAACTGTAATAGTCACTATGAATACTAGTTCCCTGATCTTCACAATACTTTATTGCAGATAAATAAAAATTATCTTCAAACGGAGTATGGAATATATTTTCGATTTGCTCTTTAAATAAAAGGATATTTTGTGGTGAGAACAACACTGATAGTTCACTGGGATAAGCATTCTTAAAGATAGAAAAAGAATTCGATCTATTAATCAGTCCATTCGCTGGCTTGAATAAGTCGGTCTCTTTTAACCAATTTAAAATACTTAGTGATAATAGCTTATCCAAAACTTCCCCTACAGTAATATGTTTGAAAGGATCTTTATAATATTGGACCTCTTTGAACTGATCACTTGTAATATTCATTCTTATAAAACCTCCGAATTTGCTTTAGCCTAATATGGTAGGGACTAATAAACCGGACTCATGAAACCATAATAAATAAGGAATGATAGAATTATCATTCCTCATTTTTATTTTTCTGCATTTTATTCGTTTGTTTCAGCATCAATTTCGATAATGATAAAGTTTTTGCTATCACTATTACGTTCTTCTTCAGTAAGGTTAAATTCTACTAATTCAAAATTCATACATATCACCCCTTCCCAATACAAAAGGTAAATTGAGTAAATTAATGTAATTAATTCCTACAAAAATAATATATCATGCTTTAATTATAGTTTAAATAACTATTTTGGTTTTATTTGGGTATTATCTAATGTCATTATCGAAAATAGAATAATAAATACATTTTGAGCAAGGCTCCAGTCCAAGAGCAGTTCGTAGCTCTCCTCGATAACGTTAACGCGATTACCGCCCTCTTGTTTCCAACGAGCGATGCAGTTTGGCCGCCGCTGGCCACAGTTGTAGAACCGTTCCCTAACTCTGCGTCCAAATACGCAACAAAAAGGCCGCTATTTAGCGACCTTTACCGTTTCATGCTGCATTTCGTACTCCATGTCTTTTTTAATCTTATCTGGCATCTTATCCGGCTTGCTGCCAAACCACTTCGTATACATTGCTTCATAGGTTCCATCTTTGGAGACCGCTTCAAGACCTTTATTCACTTTGCCGATGTACTTATTGCGCTTTTTGCCGACGACGGCGTATCTCTCTTTGTTAAATGATTCTCCAACCATCTTCACTTGTCCTTGCGCTTTTTCTTTCAGAAAATCATGCGCGTTGCGCTCATCGAAGATAGCAGCATCCACGGTATTATTTTTGAGCTCAGTGAAAACGTCGGCTATGTTGGAATAGCTCCGAACTTTAGCCCCTTGAATTTCACCGGCGTAATTAAAGGCTGTCGAGCCGTTCTTGGTTGCCACCACTTTTTGGGTTAAATCATCTTTTCCTTTGATGACTCCGTTGTCGGTCGAGGTGAGAATCACTAACCCTGTTTGAAAATAAGGACTGGAATAGTCGAAGTTGTTCTTGCGGGCGTTGCTGACCGTCATGCCGGCGATCGCCAGATCGACCCCACCGGATTTAACGCTTTTGATCAATTCCCCATGTTCCATTGGAACGAGTTCATACGGAATGTCCGCCTTTTTCGCAACCGCTTGCCACAAATCGACCTCGAAGCCTTTTTTCTCTCCGTTTTCCATGTACGTGAACGGTCGGAAGTTTTGCTCGATGCCGACTTTAACCGTTTCCTTTTTCCCGCATCCTGAGACAGCCATAACCAGCAGGACAGCCAACATAGCGGCGCTCCATTTGCTCCGATTTCTAACCCACATTGCTTGTATACCCTCCTTCTCGTAACAACGGTATTGTTTGTTAATCGATGGAAGGTTATGCAGCTGCAGCAGGGATTTTCTCCCTTTAGTCAGTGCATATATTGGGGATATATGGAGAAAATACACACCGAGGTGGCGATATGAAGATTCTTCAAAAATTACTTGTGCTGTTCACTGTCAAAAAAGGGACCGAAATCAACGAAACTCATGTAGACATACACGAATTGCCATCGCTGGAGCATGCCATCGCATCGTTTAAGGATTGTATGGATTTCATGCATCAAACTTTTCCGAAAAGCCATGTCGATGTTGTGTACCTTCCCACAATAGTTGGAAATACGGAACTTTTCCGAGCTATTATCCATCCATTTACTCATATAACCGAAGAAGCAGCAGCCGAAATATTGCAAGATGCCCCCTACCAACCCGTTCATGATAGCAAAACATGCATCAAGGGGATCTTAGACGGCCATGCAGCTATCTTCTTCAATCAACATACTTATTTGGTTGATATTTCTGAATCAATCGGTCGTACCATTGAACAGTCGGAGACTGAATCCGTGATCATTGGACCCCATGATGGTTTTGTCGAAGACATTTCCCAAAATCTTGGCTTACTTCGAAAAAAAATCAAAAGTGCCAATTTAAAAACAATGAAGCTTCAAGTGGGCGAAGTGACCAAGTCCGATGTCATTATCGCGTATATGGAGGGCATTGCCAATCAAGAACTCGTTCACATGCTCGTAAATCGAATTCAAAATATTGAAATTGATATGGTTTTAGAAGGAAATATGTTGGTTCAACTGATCGAAGAAAATCCAAACTCGATTTTCCCGCAATTCATGACCACAGAACGCCCCGATGCCATCGTATCCAAAATCGTTGGGGGCCGCATTGTAGGATTTGTCGATGGCAGCCCTTCCGCTTTTTGCTGTCCGACCTCTTTTTTTGATTTCTTTTCTTCACCTGATGATTACTATAGCCGATGGCTCTTAGGGACAGCGATCAGACTTCTTCGCATTGCTGGATTTGTTCTCACGCTTGGTTTAACTTCTTTCTATGTTTCGGCTACGACCTTTCACTATGAAATGATTCCTCATACGATGCTCTATAACTTAACGGAGTCGAGAAGCAAAGTGCCGTTTCCTCCATTACTAGAAGCATTGATTATGGAAACGACAATCGAATTGCTGCGGGAAGCGGGCGCCAGGCTGCCCACGAAAATCGGGCAAACGATTGGCATCGTTGGCGGTATCGTAATTGGACAAGCAGCGGTTCAAGCCGGTTTTACAAGTAATATCCTCGTCATTACCGTGGCTACTTCCGCCATCGCCTCATTTGTTGTGCCAAGCTATATTATGAGCGCATCCATTCGACTCATTCGTTTTGGATTCATCATCTTAGCGGGATTATTGGGGAATTTAGGACTCGTCATTGGCATCGGATTTATGGTTATCCATCTTGCCGGAATTACAAATATGGGTACTTCCTATTTAACTCCTGTTGCTCCTTTTAATATGAGTGATATCTTGGATACTTTCATTCGAGGACCGTTCTGGTCGTTGACAAAACGTCCCAGCATTTCAAAAACTAAAAATATGATCCGAAATAAAATGCGAAAATGACGGTGGTTTCTGTGAAAGAAAAATTAAATGCTTTCCATATTGCACTTCTAATCTGCATGACTGAAATCGATATCACGATTTTCGATCTCCCCCGTGTCGTCGCCGAAAACTTGGGGACAAATGGCTGGGTAGGCCTTCTTATTTTGTCTTGTGCAGCCACATTCAACATTTTTCTTTACTGGATCGTTTATAAGGTGGGAAATGGAAGGTCCGCTTTTCAAATCTTGGAGAGCTCTCTTCCTAAGATGCTGCTGTACCCCTTCTATGTGTTAATTGCCCTCGTCTGGATCGGGCTCGCTTCCTTCATTGGGAAGAACTTCATTTTTATTTTTCAATTGCTGTATTTTCAATCCATGAACCCAATGATCATTTTTTTCGTGTATTGCATCATGGTTTATTGCTTACTTAGCAAGAACTTGTACAACATTAGCAAGGCTAGTACGTTATTCTTCTTTTTAACCATTTGGATTGTCGGATTGATCTTTTTTTATTTTGACGAATGGAAAATGATTCGTTTTACAACCTCGTTTTTTCAGGGAACAACCAATCCGCCTTCCTTTCACAGTTGGGTGGAAGTGTTTAAGGTTTTCGCTGGTTACGAAATATGCTTGTTTTTCTTTCCTTTTACGAATAAAGATAGCAAGTTGTTTAAAGGGGTATTCGCCGGCCATTGGCTCGCAACGATCATTCAACTCATCATCATTTGGATTTCATCCGGCTTCTATAGTTTTCAGCAATTGCAAGCACTCCTATATCCGCTCATGAATATGTTCAGTTATATTGAACTTCCTTTTATTAACCGGATAGAAAGTATGATCTTCCCTTTTTTTCTCTATGTGAACCTGATCTCAACGGTTATGTTTTGTTTCGCTGCGCTCATGTCCCTAAAGCAACTATTCCCTCGCGCCAAGCCGAAATCGATCGAAATGGTTATCTCCATCATCGTGCTGCTTATCGGTTTTATTCCACAAATATTAAGAAAATCTCAAGAGCTGCTCAGCATTGCTTTTCATATTGAAATAGGCATAGCGTTTGCGATGCCCGTTCTATTAATCCTTGTCTTGGAATTTCAAAAATGGAAGGGAAGGAATGCGAAAAATGAAATATAAAAGGGGGCTCCTCCTTCTTTTTGTATGTCTTCTCGGCTGCTCGGATGAAAAAATTATTGAGAAAACGGGATTCGTCAGATCTATTGCCTACGATGTTGGCAGCAATAAAGACGATGACGATTTAATCAAACTCACGATTAGCATTCCAAAATCGAATGAAAAGGAAGCCCTTATTTACTCAACCAATGCCAAAACCTCCAGAGAGGCAAGAATGATATTCGACCGCCAAAACAATCGGAAGATTGTGAATGGCCAAGTACGGCAAGTGTTATTCGGCGATAAATTCGCAAAAAAAGGCATCTGGAAACACATCGATGCCCTTGTTCGGGATCCCTCTGTCGGAAATCGCCTTCATGTCCTTGTTGTCGAAGAGAGCGCCAACAAATTATTGTCAAGAACCTATCCCCAAGGCCAAACGGTAGGCGAGTATATTGACGATCTCATTCGTACGGAAGCGAATACCAACGATATTCCCTTCACAAACCTCTATTCCTTTGCCAGGGATTATTATGACGACGGCACGGATCCCGTATGCGCCATCATCAATGAAACGAAGGATAGCTTGATTATCGATGGAATTGCCTTATTCAGAAACGATCAGTATGTGGCCAAAATAAAACCGGAAGATAAAATGTTCTTCGCCCTGCTTCACGATAATTTAGGTTCAGGCAATATCTATATGGATTTGAGCGAGATTGACCAAAACCCAAATGAGCAAGCCGCACTGCTTTATATATCCAGTAAAAGAAAAATACATATTTTATCCTCACCCCATACTTTGCTTCAAGGCGGAAAATTAATGGTATCTATCGACATCAACATTATAGGTTCCTTGTTAGAATATTCAGGAGAGCTCAATATGAAAAATGATGCCGATCAGAAAGAACTCGAATCTAAGATGAGCGCTTTAATCGAAAAGAAAAGTTTAGAATTAATTGATATCATGAAAAAAAACAAAGTCGATCCCTTAGGCATCGGGCAATACGTCAGAAACATCATCCCTTATTCCGAGTGGTTAAAACTTCCACAGCGAAGCATCCTTTCTGATGCTGACTATACCATTCACGCGAAAGTGAAAATTAAAGATTTTGGAAGATTGCTGCAATAACATTTGCCCATAAACACGAAACTACCGGTAGGTTGGTGCGATAACGCCTCTATGGGTGTCCGCTTTTCTCAGCTCTATGCCGTCAAATAGATCGATTCGCT
Source organism: Paenibacillus sp. FW126-R14 (assembly GCF_058789495.1). NCBI lineage: Bacteria > Bacillati > Bacillota > Bacilli > Caryophanales > Paenibacillaceae > Paenibacillus > Paenibacillus sp. FW126-R14. The sequence goes on from NZ_JBYTBS010000022.1 coordinate 6,569, forward strand.
CGTTGCCTTTGACAGCTACTTGCCACTCTTGCCCTTCATAGGCGACGGTCCCTTCTACGGTGCGTACACTCATTCCGATGAGCGATTTCAGCTTGCCTTGACGGTCCGTTACAGCTCTTAACCCGCTCGGAAACCGAAGGCTGGCTATCCCATCCCGATAAACGACGGATTCTTCAATTGTATTCATAAGCTCAAATGAAACCCCGTCTACTATGCGGCTGTAAGCCGTAGCATCGGCAATTTCCTCTCCGTGATCGACGGGATAAGGCAGAAGGCCTGTAAACCACAGTTCATCATCCGGTTTAGGCATAATCCCGCACAAACGTTCGACATAATCGAGCATGCACAAGATCGCCGGCGAGTAAGTCTGCGTAAAGCCCTCTTCCCCGGTCCATGGGCTTAACGTTTGAGCGAAGCGTGTCATTTGATGAAATGCCGCCATAATCGGATAAAGCACATAGGTTAATTCTACAAACCGGCCATGATGTTCAAAAGCATGCGGAGAGCGGATTAAGCTGAGAAAGTTAGACGGACCCGCCCAGCTGTTATAGCTGGAAGAAGGATCGAATCTCGGATCATCCATCGCCAGCGAGGTGAACGGATACTTCGCAAAGAATTTGCGCGTATTGAGCAAATACTTGTTCAGCGCTTGGTCAAAGAAAGCTTGATCGCCAACTTCACAAGCTAACACGCGCAGAAGGACATCCGACTGCACGCGAACCAGCTCATCATTTTTATCCCGGTCATAGAAAAATTGATCCGCCTCGTCGAAGCAGTATTGGAATAAGCTGTTCAAGCTAATTTCCGCTTTGTCGAGCCATGGCTGGCCGCTCTCCCCTAGCTCCTCCGCTATCTTAGCTAAATACAGCCTCTGGCAGTACACATTTGCCGTCAGATCCGGCGCAATGAATGGCAGAATCGGAGAGTCCGGATTATAAGTTCTCGCATCGTTCCTATGCGGCGTATCGGGCACATGCCAGAAACGCGGAGACAAGTCATGCCCGGTATCAAACGTGCAGAACGCTTCAACCGCATTCGAACCACGGGTATTGCGGTACGTTTGCAGCCATGCGTCATAGCGCGCCATTGCCGCATACAATTTGCGTAAAAAGGCTTTATCCCGCCCATTCAGTTGATAATGATTCCAGACGCTCCGCGCAAGTGGGGTCACCAATTGAATTTGCCTGTACGATGGGCCGGCTGCGGTCAATTTATAGGGCATTAACCCGTCCTCGCGCTGATAATCGGCAAATTGCTCATACGTCGCTTGTGATACCGTCGGAATAAAACGTGAAAGCAGCTCCGCATTGATCGTTCCCGTGCTTTCCAGCCAACAGCCTAAATAGATGCCGCCTTCCTGCAAAATGGGTTTGTCGCCGCCGGTTGGCACTACACAATCCAGCAGTTTACGGAGCGCTTCGTAGTAAACCCGCTCAATTTTATCGGATGAAGCTGCGAATTTCACGCCATGATCCATCCATTCTGCGAGAACCGGACCATCGGACGCTTTTTTTAGTTCGCCGATCCTCTCCTCTATTCGAATAGCTCTCAGTTTCTCCAGCAGTTCATGACTCATAGGAAGGCCTCTTTTCTTTGATTGGATTCTCCGCGATGCGACCCGGCTGATGAGAAAAAGACTGCCAGTGGCAGTCTCTTCTCCCGGCTAAGCGGTTTTCCTTATTTGTTATTGTTGAAAATTTTCACGGCGCCGGTGTAGAAATCAGCCACGCCTTTCTTCACATCTTTCTTGCCAAAACCGATTTCCTGCACGGTCGTTTCAATCAATTTCGTATACTCCGTGAAGCCCGGAGGGTTATAACTGATCGCAAACGGCTCTTTATTCGTCGCTTCCGATACACGGCTGGTGTAATCATAGATCACTTGATCAACCGGATTCGCATCCTTTTTCAGTAGATCGCGCATTTTGGATGTCACCGGAACGCCACGGTCATTGCCCAAAATCTTAGCTGCATCCGGATCGTTAATCCAGTAGTTCATCAGCATGGCTACTTCCTTTGGATGCTTCGTTTTCGCATAGCCGGACAGCCCTTGGCTGGATTCAAATACGACACCGGTTCCTTTCGGTCCGCGAGGCAGCTGCACCAGCTCCAGCTTATCTTGGATCAAGTTCTGGTGAGCGCCAAGCTGATTGGAAGCCAGCAAGCTCATCGCGACTTTACCGGTAACAACGAGGGATTTGCTCGTATCTGACGGTGGGTTCGATACCTGCAGGGCCGGTGTGACAACGCCGCCGGCTTTGGACATCGTATCCCATAACCCGAACCATTCCTCGGCATCCTTCTGCTCAAATCCAAGCTTCGCGTTATCCATGTCATAGAGCATTTTGCCACGCTGCTTCAAGTAAATATCCATGCCGTCGACGGTGAAATTGTACGTGCCAAAATAATCCTTGCCCAGCTTATCGGAAATTTCTTTGGAGATTCTTCCGTAATCCTCCCAAGTCCAGCCATCCTTCGGAACGGCGATTCCGGCTTTTTTGAACAGCTCCGTATTCACCACGATCCCGCGTGCATTGGCGCCGGCAGAGACATGAAGCAGCTTGCCTTTGAATGTGCCGTATTGGATCATCGATTTATCCATATCGCTTAGGTTAAGCTCTTTGCCCACATAAGGGTCCATCTCCAGGAGAACGTTTTTATTGGCATAATCCACAACGTTGCCGCCCAGGAAGAACGCATCAGGCGCTGTACCGGAGGCCAGCTGCGTGTTGAGCTTATCGAAATAACCGGAGCTTGGCGCGAACTCGCCGACGATTTTAATATTCGGATTTTTCTCTTCGAACTTGCGAAGCGCTTCATTCGTGCGATCCGCCCGCTTTTGGTCGCCCCACCACATCAGTCTTAGTTCAACCGGTTCCGCCTTCGCTGCCGGGGTTGCTGAACTTGCCGTAGTCGCGCCAGGTGTGCTAGGTGCGTTGGTGCTTCCACTGCTGCCTGTCCCCGTACCTGTGGAACAAGCTGTTGTAACCGCCATCAACATTGCCATCGTTGTCATGACCAAACGTTTTTTCATAGGTATTTTCCCCCTGCTTATAGTGTGATGATTGCCAACAACATGATCGTAAAGCATTTTCAAAATACTTAGAATGTCATTTTTTCGGGTGTTGACTCCTCATTTTTTCGGGTTATTTCAAACCCGTCGTTGCAATGCCATCCAGAAAATATTTCTGGAAAGACAAGAAAATCGTCATGATCGGTACAAGTGAAAGCACGGACATCGCCAGCAGAGCGCCCCAATCCGACTCCCCGGAAGGATCGAATAAGGATCGGATACCGAGCTGCACCGTAAACAATTTGATGTTGTTCAAATAAATCATTTGCGAGAAAAAGTCGTCCCATGTCCATATGAACGTGAAGATAGCGGTTGTAATTAACGCAGGTACGAGCAGCGGCATAATGATGCGAAAATAAATCTGAGCCTGTCCGCAGCCGTCGATGGTTGCACTTTCATCCAATTCCTTCGGAATTCCCCGAATGAACTGCACCATGAGCAGAATGAAGAAGGAATCATGCGCCAGCCATTTAGGTACGATGAGCGGTAAATACGTGTTAATCCACTCAAATTTATTATAAATGATGTACTGAGGAACCAAAGTAACATGGTAAGGCAGCATGATGGTCACCAGCATAAGGCTGAACCACAGCTTTTTGAATTTAAAATCGAGCCGGGCAAAGGCATACGCAGCGAAAGAGCACGTTATGATGTTTCCCAGGACGGAAAGCACCGAAATTTGCGCGGAATTCAGGAAAAATCGCCCGAACGTGGTGCCCTGAAGCCCTTTCCATCCGTTTGCATAATTCTCGAACGTGATCTTTGACGGCCAAAGACTCGTATCGGAGAAAATCAGTTGATTCGGTTTAAAAGATGAGCTGAGCAGCCATAAGACGGGATACAGCATCAGCAAGCCAAAGGCGATAATCAATAAATGCTTCAGCAGTTTCGTAAAGTTCCTCTCTACAGTCATTGGATCATCCCCTTTCATCCTTGCCGTCGCCATAAAATACCCAATACTTCGAAGTCAGGAACACTAAGGCCGTCAATACGCCAATCACAACTAGCATGATCCAGGCAAGCGCTGAGGCATAGCCCATATCGAAGAAAGAGAACCCTTTCAGGTACAAGTACAACGTATAAAACAAGGTCGAGTTAACCGGTCCTCCGCGTCCGTCCCCGATCACATAGCCGGGAGTAAACACTTGGAACGAGTTAATGATGCTCATCACCAAGTTGAAGAATATAACAGGCGACAAAAGCGGCAGCGTAATTTGAAAAAACTGTCTGACCTTTCCTGCCCCGTCCACCTGTGAAGCTTCATACAGATCGGCAGGCACCTGCTTCAATCCGGCCAGAAAGATGACCATCGCAGATCCGAACTGCCAAACCGACAATGTGATAATCGTGTACAAAATCGTATCCGGGTGCGCCACCCAAGCGGGCCCTTCAATGCCAAACCAACTTAAGAATTGGTTGAACAATCCGTCGCCGTCGAATATTTTGCGCCAAACGATCGCAATCGCAACGCTTCCCCCTAACAAGGAAGGGATGTAATAAACGGTCCGGTAGACGCCGAGCGCCCGGATTCCCTTATTCAGCGCCAATGCCACCAGTAAGGCGAAGATCAGCCGCAAAGGCACGGACAATAAGGCATATTGGAACGTTAGCCCCATGGAGTGCAAGAAGGACTCATCTTCCTTAAAAATTTGCACATAGTTGTCCAGTCCTAGCCATCGGGGGGAATTCAACAAATTAAATTTCGTGAATGATAAATACAACGATCCCAGCATTGGCCCTAGCGTTAGACAGAAAAAACCGACTAACCAGGGCAGTAAAAATAAATAGGCGGTGCGATTTTGCCGCGAAAGGGCGGTTTTACGTAGAGATGACATGAGCGCCCTCCTCCTTCATGATCGTTTCGAGTGATTTTGCATCACCAATAGGATCATCATAAGGATTAACGGCGCTCCTTTGAATGCTATTTTTTTGGCACTTGAGTATTAATTTTTTCAGGTACTTTGAGACGAAGCCGGTAATCGGATGGCGATAGGCCATACATGCGTTTGAATTTAGAACTAAAATAACTCGCATTGGAGAAGCCTGTCAATTCCGCGATATCCCACAGACTAAGCATCGTTTCATCCAGCAGATGCACAGCTTTCGCCATTCTCACATCCGTGATGTATTGAATGAATGTCTTGCCTGCTTTTGCTTTAAACATCTCGGAAAAATAAGAAGAATTATAATTAAAACGTTCGGCTAACATCGTTAAATTAAGATCGTACATATAATTATCTTGAATGAATTGCTCCGCAGCCTGAATCATCGAATGTTCGGCGTCGAACCGATCCTTTTCCGGGCCGAGAATGATTTTACCCGCCAGTTTATTCAGGAAATGCTGCGCTTTGGCTGCTGTATCGAATCCCCATACTTGCTCGGGACGAATCCACAGCTGCTCTTCGCTTTCCAGAGCAATGCCGGCCGTAAAGGCCATCGCATCCAGCATCAGGTAAAGCTGAAAAATAAGTTTCACAAACCGGGCTGGAGAAGCGGCGAATGCCGTATTCAGCTCTTTGGAAACCGCTTGCTCGAAAGAAGCCAGATCCCCGCGTGAAACATATCGCTGCAGCACTTTCACGGTCTCTTCCGAGAGATCGGCTTCCATCACCGATTGCTGCTGAATCGCTTTGGAAGCTTGGTTGCCCGTTAAATTCCAAGCCAAGAGTGCGGACAAATAGCCATCCTTCCACTGTCTGAGGCCAATGACCGGCTGACCCTTGACGATCGCCGGCTCGAATCCCAAATGGTGGGTTACGGCCAGGCGAAGGTTTTGCGCAAATGCTTCCAGCTCCAGTTCCTCGGCGACGGTAACGAAATGCATTAACCCCAAATAATTCGCATCGCGAAATACATGGAACAAACCGTTCGTCGCCTCTGCGGCTTCTCTGCAGAACATCTCGAAGGGAAGCCTCATTTTGTCAGGCGAACGATCACTATGACTCTCGCCTTGCAAACGCTCCATAGACCCTGCGGTGATGAAGCGCACCTTGCGATTTTCCCATGTATCGAGCTGAAACCATTTTGCTCTTTCGCGCATCATGGACTCCCGTTCCACTTCTTCTTTGACAAGACGAACGATGAAATGCTCTTTGATTTCCTTGTAATATTGGGAGAGCCGCCACTGCATCATCGCGTGTTGATCGCGTTCCGTTCGCAGCTCATCCAATTCTTGCACGATTTTGCTCAGCGCTTCGACCATTTCGTCTTGTGTAACCGGCTTCAACAAATAGTCCTTTGCCTGATTGCGGATCGCCGCTTTGGCATATTGAAAATCCTCATACCCCGTAATAACTATCAAACGCAAAGTCGGATAAAGCTCATTACATGCTTCCAAAAAGGAAATGCCATTCATGACAGGCATGTTCATATCCGTAATGACAATATCCACCGGGTGCTGTGCCAGCCAATCCATGGCTTCCGCCCCATTCCCCGCCTCACCCGCAAGGGACAAGCCCAAACGCTCCCAATCGACCTTGAGCTTTAAACCAAGCCGAATTTCAGGTTCGTCATCGACAATAAGCACGTTATACATCCATTGTTCCCCCTTGTATTGGCAATACTAGCGAGATGCTTGCCCCTTCCAATTCTCCCGAAGCGATTTCAAATTCGAACAAATTCCCGTAATAAAGCTGGCACCTCGCCAGAACATTGCGCAAACCGATCTGCTCCGACCTCGTTTTCAAAATATGCTCGAAATGAGAAGTCAGCGATTCGGCGCGCAGCTCCTGCGATAATTCCTTCGTAATCCCGGAGCCGTTATCGGCAACGGTGAGAATTAACCTCATCGCTTCTCTTCGTACCCGGATGATCACTTTCGCCTCCGCTTGTTCCTTGAAGCTGTATTTCACCGCATTTTCAATCAAAGGCTGTAAAATAAATTTAGGAATCATGCAATGATGCAATTTCTCTTCTTCCTCCAACGAGAGTTGAAGTCTGTCTGCGAAACGGATTTGCAGGATGGACGTATAATGGCGGACATATTTCAGCTCTTCTCCCAGCGGAATCAAATCATTGCTTATTTTTAAAGAGAACCGCATCATTTTGCCTAGGGATTCTATGACTTTAACTGTATCCTGCGTGCGCTGCTGCATCGCCAAACTGCTTAACAGTTCTAACGTATTAAATAAAAAATGCGGATTGATCTGCATCAATAAAGCTTTATATTCCGCCTGCTGCCTCAACAGCTTCAATTCAAACTCCGTTTTGATATGATACCTTAGCTGACTCACCATGTTCCGGAACGTCGTTGTGACATAACTGACCTCATTGTGTACCTTTTCCACGGCAGGTATCCGGTTCTCCGCCCCGGCGAAATCGCCCATCTGCACATAACGCATCCCGGAGGCCAGCCGTGAGAGCGGTTTCGAAATACCGTGCGAAAGCCAAATGGCAGCAGCTATAGCGCCTATCAACAGCAAGGAACCGAAGATCAGCATGCTTGTACGCAGCTTGTACAGCTTGCCGTACAGATCCAGCTCAGGCACAATGCCAACCAACAACCAGTTGTTATATTTCAGCTTTTTGTACACCAAAATATCTTTAGCGCCATTCTCATTTTCCAAATAAATGACACCGTTCTGCAGATGGCTATTGCGGATTGTTTCCATTTGCTCGGCAGCTTCGGGATGCGAAGCATACTCCCGCTGTCCCAGCACCGATTCTCCACTCCCGTCCACGAGGAAAATCGTACCTTTTTCGCCTAGATGAATGCGATTTAAAGGCTCCAGGAAAAATTCCGATCTGACGTTAATTTTCAGCATATTTTTAGACTGGGACGGCTCGAAAGTCCCGATCGGCAGCAATAAACTGAGAACGTCAAAAGGCCTCAACCGCCTGACTTCTAAGGCATCTTGATGTGCGGACACCCACTGAACGCTTTTTGTTTTAAATTGTTCGTACCACTGTTCATTCTTGAAGGAAGAATCGTTCACGATCTGATTATCCGTGGAAATCCACATTCCCTCCTGCCGATACACGGTGACCGACGACACAATCGAGTAATTATTCGTGGTCTGCGTCAAAAATTGGCTCAAATTAATATTCGCCAACATTTTCTCGCCTTCCGGCGAAGCAGGATCTGACAAGGTGCTATCCCAGTTTTTCGTCATGGAGTTGTTAAAGACAATCGAGGAAACATCGTAAATTTGCATCAGCGCCATATTGACAAATGACCCGTACTCGTCCATCTTTTCGTATGCCGAAGATTCGATATAGGAGCGAATGATAGAACGAGACTCCGTGAAAAAAAGATAGGACATCGTCCCGAATGAGACGAACAGCAAGACGACGAAAAACACGATCAACCGGTTCTTGAGCGAGTAGAACATGCAAAGCCCCCTCTGACTGGAAATCATAGCTAGCTTAATTACATTCATATAACGCTCTGAAGCCGTATTTTGTCAACTAGTAAAATTATTTATAGCTGCCTCCGCAATAAAAAAATGCCGCATCGTTTGCGGCATTCGTACTTAGGCTGCTTTGGTCATTCATCGCTCGCTTCAAACTGCCCGTTCAGTTGGTTTGCGTAAGCACGTATCAAATCATAGTCAAGCTCAAACTCCGATTCCGTCTTTTGCACAGCATCATCTTGCGTGTCCAACTCGCTAATTTCGTCATTTTGCATGCTGCCAACCCCTTACCGTTGTTACGATTAGGATTACCTTTCTCCGCATACTTATCCATACAGCAGACGATACACCACGAATGGTTGGGTACATGTCGTTTAATCCTCTGCGTAAATCATTTTAACGGTCATCCCGCCATCGATCGTCAGATTTTGACCTGTAATGAAACCCGCCTTATCGCTGGCTAAATAAAGACAAGCCGCAGCAATGTCAGCAGGTCTGCCTACTCGTCCGACCGGATGTTGGTTTCTATCTGTATCGGAGTGCGCCAAGCTTTCCCCTTGTTGCGAATAATGCCAATCTCTAACCTCAATCCAGCCTGGAGAAATCGCATTCACACGAATTCCATAGCCGCCGAGGCTAATAGCCATCGCATGCGTTAGTGCGGAGATTCCACCTTTGGAAGCAGAATAAGCCTATGTATTGGGTTCCGACATGTATGCGCGTGTAGACGAGATATTGATAATTGCTCCTCCTCTACCCTTCTCCTTCATTAAGCGCGCCGCTGCTTGCGAGCAGAGAAAGGCCCCGCCTAAATTAACGGCGATGACTCTTTGGAACTGTTCGCTCGTGAGATCCAGGACATCCATGTTATGGGCAATTCCTGCATTATTCACGATGACATCAACTCCGCCTAGTTCGGTATCCGTCCTGCGTATCCATTCCCGCACCTCCTCTTCCATGGACACATCGACCTTCGTGAACAGGGCATCCTCCGTATAAGGACGCAAAAGCTTAATCGTCTCCAAACCGGCGTCTTCGTGAATATCCGCAATTGAAATGCCGTATCCCTCTTGGGCAAAAGCAATCGCAACGGCACGACCAATGCCTTGGCCTCCGCCGGTTATTGCTGCTACTTTTCGCATATCAAACACCTCATTTTCCATTTTCATCATTTTACCACACACACTCCTTGGAAACATATGAACCGAACCGGAAGAAAGATTGGTGTGAGAAGGAAGTTGGACTAGCGGTATGGAATTAATTTCTTTGAAAATCAAATCATTCATTTGGAGTGCTGCTCATTTATGACAACCTATCCAACCGACTTTCAAACATTTACAGCCCGGGACGGGGCGAAGCTGCCTTTCCGATACTTTGAAGGTCCCTCTGATACCGTGCTCATTTTTTTGCATGGGATAACGGAACCAAGCCTCTACCTTCGCGAATTTGGAAAGTATATTTCCGAGCAAAACCTGGCTACGGTCTATTTACCGGATTTGCGCGGTTACGGAGACTCTCCCCTTCGCCGAGGCGACATCGATTATGTCGGGCAGCTCGACGATGACTTGGAGGACTTATTCCGTTTCGTCCAATCCCGTCACCCTGATGCAGCCATTCTGTTCGGCGGACATTCCGCAGGAGGCGCAACGGCACTACGGCAAACGATTCGCCCGATTCATGCGGATGTTCACGCTTATTTGCTCATTTCTCCCGCGCTTAGTCCTAATTCTCCGCTTAACCGCAAAGACGGCAACAACAATGAATCCACAGTCAGCATTCCCAAATATGCGTTATTGATGGGCCTTAACGCGCTTGGCATCCAGTGGTTTAACGATACCGTCGTATATCGGCGACTCACGCCTCCGGAGAAGCTTCACGGCACTGAATCGTGCAACCTAAGCTACCGCCTGGCCAAGTCGCGCATGGTGGACAATGAATTCGAGAAATATTTACAGCGCTTGAACCCGTCTACGTTCGTATTTGTCGGCGAAGAAGATGAAGTCTTCGATGCCCACGCCTATGAGCCGCTGTATAGCAAACATAGCTCCGCCCAGGTGCGCGTCCTAGCCGGTCACAACCACGATAGAATCGTAAAGTCAAACGAAGCCTTTGCTATTGTAGCCGAGTGGATGAGGTCTGTGCGGGGGGAAAAGCTGTAAAGAGTAAGTTCTACCAATGAGCCATTTCCACCTTGTCCGATAACTTCTCTCAAGTTAACCTTTTGCAAGTTGTTTTCATTCTAATTTATGAAAACTTGAAACACTCGTTAAGCTCCTGCTATTCGAGTTAAACTCCTTGTGTTATGATGGAAGTAATTTACAAGTTTCATTCGGCTGTGAAGCACACGCCGCTTTTCTAGATCCAGCATAGTCTGCTGAATCTAGGGAAGCGGCTTATTTTATTCAATTGGAGGATACCAACGTGAATGAGCAACTAAGCATTGTACTAGAGAATTTTCTTACACACCATCTTGAGCAAAGGAAAGGAGAGCGATATAGAAGACTCAAAGAGGGTCATGGTCATGCCGAGCGTTTATTTCTTGAACAGGTTTGGTGGCCTGCCTTCGGCGGCTTCACAGATTTGCACCCTGAATATGAGGTTAAAGACTTCCGTGACGGGACACGTTTTCTTGACTTTGCTTTTTTGAAGCCATCGCTAAAGCTTGCCATCGAAATTGACGGATACGGCACTCATGCGTCCAAGATCAGCCGGAGACAGTTCTCCGACCAATGGATTCGCCAAAACCATCTCATCATCGATGGCTGGAAAATTCTCCGTTTCTCTTATGACGATGTCAAAGACCGCCCGCGCATGTGTGAACAAATTATGCAGCAATTCATGGGACGCTTTCTTGGCCGCGATGTAGAGCCTCATGTTAGGCTGAGTTACATGGAGAAGGAGGTTATTCGATTAGCACTTACAATTGGAAGACCTGTAAAACCTAGTGATGTAAGCACGTCTCTTCATTTCGGTTCACGTAAAGCTCGCCAAACGTTGAAAGCGATGGTCGCAAAATCACTGCTTAAACCCGCCGGAAGTGGTAAAAGATGCATTCGAAGTTACACTCTGCATGAGAGCGCATATGCAATCTGGGAAAAAAATAACCAATAGATTGCATTGGGAAACGGCCTTGTGGGACGTCTCAGTGTACAGTCTCTCCGTGTTACCTACGGAGACGGCCTTTTAGGCTTTCTCGAGCGGCGGAAGCGCATTTTCGCGTGATAATTTCAGCTGAGACGGCCTTTTCGGACCTCTCACTGCACATTCTCTCCGTATTCCCTACGGAGACGGCCTTTTTGCACCTCTCAGCCACCATATGCACTCCAACAATCAGGCCGCCCCCCTAAAAATAAAAAAATGACTTGATATTCCCCCCAGGAAATCAAGTCATTTTCGTTCCCAACTCTTTAGTTATACGTTATTTTCAATCCTAATTCCGCTGCACGGTTTAGTGCTGCTTCAGAGAATTTGGGCTTCTTATACTTCTTTTCAAATTCTTCCTTATCAAGCGGTATCCATTTGAAATCTTTGTTGAGGTAAATCCATGTTTTGCTTCCCCAGTCGACGTGGACGGTTCGGTTCGTTACTTTTTTAACGACCCCAATTTCAACGATAAATCCGGTTTTACCGAATAATTTAGCACAGTATTTGTTAAGCATTTCGCTCACAATGACACCCCATTTCTCTTCACCTTCGATCTATTCTCTTATAAAACACAGGTGATTGCAACCATGTCAGGTCTCGCACTATACAAAAAAGACACCAATCAAGGTGTCTATCTTGCTTAATCACTGAACCAACGTTCGAAGAACCCGTAGGATTTCGCCTGCAACCTGCATCGAGCCAGCCTCATCCGTATACTCATCACCGAAAGATGAACGAAACAGCTGATCGATCTTGTTGCTAAATGCCTGTATCTCCAGATCCTGCTGCAGGTGTTTCGTCAAATAAATCGTTAGCGTTCGCGTCTCGCCTTCGTATTCGTCATCCGGACAGCCTAGCGCCAGCAGCTTGACAGGGTCCCACGCATCGATATGATGCTTGACGATCTCCATGATCGGCGTTGGATCATACGGGAGTGCATTCAAATACGCAGTTTCTTTGATGATTTCCTTTTTGATACTCCAAAGCATATAGTTCATTTTCGTTTGCTCGGATACAGCTCTAAACTTCAATGGAAAAGCCTCCTTTATTGGACGCTTTCTTGATTCTCTGTCGTTATTTTGGTAGACTCTGTCATCCATTTGGCAGATCGCTCAATTATCGCCCCATTGAAGTTTAGCATTTTCCCTGTCCCTTGAGCAATACATGCCATCGGTTGTTCAGCTAAAAACACAGGAACGCCTAATTCTTGTTGAAGACGCTTGTCCAGCCCATCGAGCAAGGAGCCTCCACCGCATAGCAAAATTCCCTGCTCCATGACATCGCCGGCCAGCTCCGGAGGACATTTCTCCATCGCCAGTCGAATGCACTCCACAATCGAAATCATAAAATCATCTAATATTTCATAGATTTCTGCGGAAGAAATGGAAAGGCTTCGCGGCAATCCTTCCATCAGATCACGACCCCGAATGTTCATCGTGATTTCCTTCACAGGCTTCACGACAGTTGCCACAGTCTTCTTAATATCCTCTGCCGTTCTTTCGCCAATAACCATATTGTATGTACGTTTCACATAGTCAATAATGTCTTGATCGATCGACATGCCGCCACGCCGGATGGCTTCGCAGACAACAATGCCGCCAAGCGAAATAATAGCGACTTGACTCGTTCCGCCACCGATATCAAGCACCATGCTGCCTATCGGCTCTGCCACAGGAAGACCGGCGCCCATTGCTGCCGCTAAAGGTTCTTCCACCGTAGTTGACCGCCTTGCTCCTTTATGTACGATCATTTCCTCCACAGCCCGCTTCTGCACATTCGTGATCCCGCATGGAACCGAAATCAATACATGAAAGCTGCGGAAAAAATTGTAGCCTTTTTTTATTTTGCCAATAAAATATTTAAGCATCGCTAAGGTCATATCAAAATTAGCAATAACTCCATCCTTTAACGGATAGATGACCTCCACATTTGCAGGCGTTCTCCCAATCATATCATAGGCTTCTTGACCGATAGCTTTGATTTCCCCTGTATCCGTTTGAATGGCGACAACAGATGGCTCTTGCAGCACGATACCTTTTTTTTGCTGATAGATCAGCGTATTGCAGGTGCCCAAGTCCACACCGAACAGTTCTTCCAATCTCTTTAACATGACTCGCTCCTTCTCGCTGTTTATTAGACGATGCCCCTAGTAGCGTGTTTATTTAAAATGATTATGACTAACTGCATCTGTATACTTGTTCGCATGGCAAGGCCGTTCTGCGGGGGTAAACTCAAAAAAACCGTTTAATCGATTGACCCCGGCACGTATGTTTTCCCTTATTTATGCTCAATTAATCCTATGCCATTCCCTACAGGATCCACTAAATAAGCAAGGTAAAAATGATCAAACTCCATCTTGTTTCTTACAAGCTGAGCACCGGATTCCACGGATTTGCGTATCGCTTCCTCGATGTTCTCAACCTCAATTTGAATCCGAATACCGTGCGGATAGTCGCCTGGTCCCTTAGAAATACCGCCATTAATGCCTGGCTTGTCCGCATCCCCTGTCGTAACCGGAGAATAGCCCCAATTGGATGCCCCGATTTCCCAGCCGAATACGGTAGCATAAAAATTTGCTGCACGTTCAGGATCTTGACTATTCATCTCAAATAAGACAACTCGTCCCATGCCATTAGCTCTCCTTAAATTGGAATTTATATCCACATTATACCAAACGTTTGTTCTCATGTAAACCACCTAACAAATAAAAGGGAACCAAGTCCATGATCGACCAGTTCCCCCTTAATTCCTTTAGCTTGAATAAGTATAAAATCCCCGCCCCGATTTGCGTCCTAATCGACCGGCTTTCACATACTTGCGCAGCAGCGGACACGGCCGGTACTTCGAGTCTTTAAATCCCTCATAAAGAATTTCCATGATCGAAAGACACGTATCCAATCCGATAAAATCCGCTAACTCCAGCGGTCCCATCGGATGGTTCATGCCGAGCTTCATCACTTTATCAACCGATTCCACAGAGGCCACGCCTTCGTACACGGTAAAAATGGCTTCGTTAATCATCGGCATCAAGATCCGATTGGACACGAAACCCGGAAAATCATTGACTTCGACCGGTATTTTCCCCAAACGCTCACTCAGTCCGCGCACAACCTCAAAAACTTCCTGGGACGTCTCCAACCCCCGGATCACTTCTATCAACGGCATAACTGGCACCGGGTTCATAAAATGCATCCCGATAATTTGCGCCGGCCTCCCCGTCACGGCGGCAATTTCCGATATCGGCAGCGAAGACGTATTCGTCGCTAGTATCGTATGGGGCGGGCAGATTCCGTCCAGCCTGTGAAACAGCAGTGCTTTGAGCGCCATATTTTCGGAAATGGCTTCAATAACGAAATCCGCCTGTTCCGCCAGCTCTATGAACTCAGTTGGTTGTATGCGCCCCAGAATCTCCCTCATACCTTCTTGCGTTAGCTTGCCTTTCTCAACACTCCGGCTTAGCTGTTTGTCGATCCCCAGCATGCCTCTATTCAGAAATTCCGGGGAAGAATCGTGCAGCAGCACTTGCAAGCCCGATGCTGCAGCGACCTGCGCGATCCCGCTCCCCATTTGCCCTGCGCCAACGACCATGATGGTCTGTATGTCCATAGACTCGCTCCCCTCGCCCTTATTCACCCATCCACCCGAATGAGAATGGCGTCGCCCTGCGCAGCCCCGCTGCAAATAGCGGCTATGCCATAACCGCCACCGATCCTGCGCAGCTCATGAATTAACGCAAGCAGAATCCGGGCACCGCTTGCGCCGATAGGATGTCCTAATGCGATGGCACCCCCTCCGACGTTAACGAGCTCCGAATTCCAACCGAGCAATTTTCCGCTGGTCAACAAGACTGCGGCGAACGCTTCATTCACCTCAAACCTGCTGATTTGCTCCAGCTTCAAACCGGTTTGACGCAAAAGCTTTTGAATCGCCAAAGCAGGCGTAACCGCAATATACGGCGCTCTTTCCCCGACGCTCGCATGCCCTACAATCGCAGCAAGCGGGCTTATGTTCTGAGCCAGCGCTTTCTCCTTGGACATGACAACCATAGCCGCCGCACCATCGTTAACGCTTGGCGCATTGCCGGCTGTAATCGTTCCGCCCTTTACCAGCGCCGGCAAGGCGGCAAGCTTTTCCAAGTTTGTATCGGCTCGCGGACCTTCGTCTTGATCCACTCGCACAATGCCGGATTTGGTTTGCACCTCAATCGGCACAATTTCCTCCGCCAAATATCCTTTATGCCTCGCCTCAACTGCCAAAGAATGACTGCGCAGCGCCCATTCATCCTGCCCATGGCGGCTTATGCCGAACTCTTCGGCAACGCTATTGCCATGAAAGAACATCTCCACATGTTCGAAAGGGCACAGCAGACCGTCATGAATCATCAAGTCAAAGGCCGTCTGATTCCCCATGCGCGCTCCCCAACGGGTGCTTGGCAGTAAAAAGGGGGCGCTGCTCATGCTCTCCATCCCCCCGGCCACAATCGCCTCTGCACCGCCGGAGCGGATGATGTGATCGGCAAGCGTCACACTGCGAAGTCCCGATGCGCACACTTTATTAACCGTTTCCGCTGACACGCTCCAATCAAGACCCGCCAACCGAGCGGCTTGACGCGCGGGATTTTGCCCTGCTCCTCCTTGCAGCACCATGCCCATGATGACTTCTTCCACCATCGACGGCTCTAGCGTAGAACGCCGAATTGCCTCCCGAATGGCGCTCCCGCCTAGTACGACAGCAGGAACATCCTTCAATCCGCCTCCGAATTTCCCAAACGGTGTGCGGGCTCCTCCGACAATAACGCTTTCTCTCATAAGTCACTCCTCCAAAGGGCAGAAGCTTCAGTAGATCGATGAATCTTGATTATATTTCTCCAGATTCTGTTTCACCCGCTGCAGAAATCGCCCGCAAATCCTGCCATCCAAGATCCGATGATCGAATGAAAGGCAGACGTTCGCCATCGACCTGATCGCAATCATCTCTTGAACCACGACGGGCTTCTTTACTATTTTCTCAAAAGTGAGCACAGCAGCTTGCGGGGGCTGAATAAGCGGATAAGAGAGCATAGACCCGAAAGCGCCCGTATTCTTGAACGTAAAATGGCCTCCTTGCGTCTCCGGCAGCTGTATTTCGCCGTTCCTCACCCGTACGGAAAGTTCATACAGCTCAATCGCCAAGCCCGCAATTGACTTGCGATCCACATGGCGAATAACGGGTGCGTTGACTGAATCGCCGGAACCGGTCGCGATGGAGATATGCATATGTTTATGAACAGCAATGCCTGCCGGGGTCCACGATGCATTCAGCAGCGGAAACTCTTTCAATGCGTTCACGATCCCTTTCAGCACGAAGGAGGAGAGCGCAAGCGGCACGCCTTCCGCCAATAAGAATGCGTCCTTCACCCTATGCCGCAAGGCGACTAGGTTGCTGACATCCACCTCCGTCATCAGCCACGCATGGGGAATATCGGAGACATTTTGCGCCATATGAATCCTCCTCTATATTTCCGCTAATTGGCGCATCGCTTCTTTTACCGTGTCTACATTCGGCAAATAATACTTCTCTAACGTCGGCGCCATGCCGACAGGGGGAATATCCGGAGGGCAGCATCGCATAATGGGAGCATCCAGCTCATACAGCAGGTGTTCGGCCAGCATAGCCGAAATTTCCGCCCCGATGCCTCCTGTCTTATTATCTTCGTGGACGATTAAGATTTTACCGGTTTTTGCCGCCGCCTCCAAAATCGCCGGTTGATCGAGCGGATGCAGCGTTCGCAAATCAAGCAGATGCGTACTGATCCCTTCCAACTCCAGTTCAGCCGCTGCTTTCAGGGCATGGTGAACGGATAACCCGTAAGCGATGACCGTAATATCCGTACCTTCGCGCCGTGTAACCGCCTTGCCGATCGGTACGAGATAATCTTCCGCAGGAACTTCGTCCGAAACAGAGAGATAACATTTCTTATGCTCAAAAAAGAGCACAGGATCATCGTCCCTAACCGCTGCTTTCAATAATCCCTTCGCGTCATACGCCGTAGACGGCGCAACAATTTTCAGCCCCGGCGTGCCAAAGAACACCGATTCCGGGCACTGCGAATGATACAATCCTCCGCCGCCCGTTGCGCCGTAAGGGGCGCGAATGACGATTGGGCAATGCCAGTCATTATTGGAGCGATAGCGGATTTTTGCAGCTTCGCTAATAATCTGATTAGTCGCCGGGAAAATGAAATCGGCAAATTGGATCTCCGCAATCGGCCTCATGCCGACCATGGCCGCTCCAATTGCGACCCCTACGATGGCGGACTCGGAAAGCGGCGTATCGAGCACCCGCAGCTCGCCGAACTTGTCGCGCATGCCCTTCGTCGCGTTCAGCACGCCTCCTTTTCCAATATCCTCGCCAAGCACAAAAACGCAGTCATCCCGCTCCATTTCCTCGGCCATCGCCGATCGAATTGCTTCCAAATAGGTGAGGATCGGCATCTCACACGTCACCCCCATCGTTCCCGTACACATGCCGCAGCACGTCCTCCGGTGCCGGATACGGCGATTTTTCAGCATATTTCGTAGCTTCATTCACTTCTTTCGCAATATTCTCTTGCAGTGCGCGATCCAACTCGTCGCTCAGCACATCGCACTCCATTAAATAACGCCGAAAGCGCCCGACACCGTCCTGTTCTTTATGGTAATCTACCTCTTCCTTCGTCCTGTACAGCATATCGTCATCAGCCGTGGAATGAGGCGGGATTCGATACATCATGGCTTCAATTAACGAAGGTCCGTATCCGCGGACGGCCCGCTCTCTGGCTTCTTTGACCGCCCGATACACCTCCAGCGCATCATTGCCGTCTACACGTTGACCCGGAAAGCCGTACCCTGCGGCGCGATCAACGACACGTCCGGCTACCTGCCGGTGAGCAGGAATGGAAATGGCATACTGATTATTTTCGCACAGGAAAATGACGGGCAGCTTGAACACCCCGGCGAAATTGAAGGCCTCATGCACATCGCCTTGATTGCTCGAGCCTTCGCCAAAGGTGACGAACGCGACATGCTCCTCCTTTCTCATCAACGCGGTGAGCGCAATGCCTACAGCATGGAGCACCTGCGTAGCCACGGGACTTGAGCCGGATACGATATGGAGCTTTTTATAGCCGAAATGCCCCGGCATTTGCCTGCCTCCATTAATATCTTCCGCTTTGAACAAGGCTGCCAGCAGCAGTTCCTGAACCGTCATGCCAATCGTTAGAACAAAGGCGTAATCCCTGTAATAAGGAAGGAAGTAGTCCTGCTGTTTATCCAACGCAAACGCCGCCGCCACTTGAGCCGCTTCTTGGCCGATACTGGAGATGTGAAAAGCGGTCTTGCCTGACCTTTGCAGCAGGGTTGCGCGTTCATCGAATTTTCTCGCTTTCAGCATGTAGGTATACATCTTCAGCACGTCATCGTCCGATAAACCCAGCTGGTGATGCTTGAGATTGTGCTGAGAAGACATAGCCATTCCTCCTCTTCCCTTTTTTTACATGTTTCTGCGATACTGCCCTCCGACCTGATACAGCGCACGTGTAATTTGTCCCAGACTTGCAACCTTGACCGTTTCCATTAACTCTGCAAAAATATTGCCGCCAGAAAGTGCCGTTTCTTGAAGTTTCGCTAAGGCCGCCGGTGCAGCTGCGTAATTCCGTTCCTGGAATTCCCGGAGATGAACGATTTGCTGATCCTTTTCCGAGGTCGCAGCCCGCGCAAGCGTAATATTCATGGCGCCCACAGGCGGGTTGGGATTCAGAAACGTATTGACGCCAATAATCGGCAAATCGCCTTGATGTTTTTTCATTTCGTACAGCATGGATTCATTCTGAATTTTGCCCCTTTGATACTGCGATTCCATCGCCCCGAGCACGCCGCCCCGATCGCTAATCCGTTCCAGCTCTTGCAGAACAGCTTCTTCGACCAGGTCCGTCAATTCCTCAATGAGGAATGAGCCCTGCAGCATGTTTTCGTTTTTAACAAAACCAAGCTCCTTCGTAATGATTAACTGTATCGCCATCGCCCTGCGAACCGATTCCTCCGTAGGCGTCGTTACCGCCTCATCATACGAATTCGTGTGCAGCGAATTGCAGTTGTCGAGCAGCGCCATCAAGGCTTGAAGGGTCGTTCGGATATCATTGAAATCCATTTCCTGCGCATGCAGCGAACGTCCCGAGGTTTGAATGTGATATTTCAGCTTTTGACTGCGATCGTTCCCGCCGTATTTGTGTTTCATTGCTGCAGCCCATATTCGGCGCGCTACGCGCCCAATGACTGTGTATTCCGGGTCCAGCCCATTGCTGAAAAAGAAGGACAGATTCGGGGCAAAGTCATCGATCGACATCCCACGAGACAAATAGTACTCCACATACGTAAAACCGTTAGCCAGTGTAAAAGCAAGCTGTGAAATCGGGTTCGCCCCAGCCTCCGCGATATGGTAGCCCGAGATGGAAACCGAATAATAATTGCGCACTTCGTGATCGATAAAATATTGCTGAATGTCGCCCATCATCCGGAGCGCAAATTCCGTGGAGAAAATGCAGGTGTTCTGGCCCTGATCCTCTTTCAAAATATCGGCCTGCACCGTCCCCCTTACCGATTTCAGCGTTGTCCTGCGTATTTCAGCCGCCTCCAGGCCAGTCGGCGCTCTCCCGACACGCTGCGCGAAACGAGCTAACTGATCATCAATCGCCCTATTCATATACATCGCCAAAATGATCGGGGCCGGACCATTAATCGTCATCGAAACGGACGTCATCCCATCGCAAAGATCAAAGCCGGCATACAGCTTTATCATATCGTCCAACGTGCAAATGCTGACGCCGCTTTCGCCGATTTTCCCATAGATATCCTGCCGTTCATCGGGATCCTCGCCGTACAGAGTGACGGAATCAAAGGCCGTGCTGAGGCGCTTCGCCTGATCATTTTGGGACAAATAATGAAACCTCAGATTCGTGCGCTGAGGCGATCCTTCGCCTGCGAACTGACGTTTGGGATCTTCTGCCGTTCGTTTGAAAGGAAATACGCCGGCGGTATACGGAAATTCGCCCGGCACATTTTCCAGGTACAGCCATCGAACAATATCGCCGGCATCCCTGAACTTCGGCAGGCTGACCTTCGGGATGTCCAGTCCCGACAAGCTTGTCGTCGTAAGCCCGGTGACGATTTCCTTCTCGCGCACACGGGTGACGAACGATTTGCCGGCGTATTGCTTTTGGCGTTCGGGCCACTGCGCAAGCATGCGAAGCGTATCTTTGTGCATCCGGTTCTCAAAGCTCAGCTTAAGAGCCTGCAGCTCAGCTAAGCTTTCACCCGAAGCCTGCTCTTGCCCAAGGGCAGCAATAGCTCCATCGATCCGGTAGCAAGCACTTGCAAGCTCCGCTTCGTTATCTGAAAAAGCATGATACGACCGGACGGTCTGGACGATTTCACCTAAATACCGCGTGCGATCCGCCGGAATGATAACGTGGGTTTTCTGTTGCGCAGCGGACGGTATGCGATTCACCGGCCACTCGAGCGCACATTTGCGGTTCAAGGTATCGATCAGCGCTGCGAATAACATATCCACGCCGACGTCGTTAAATTGACTGGCCATCGTGCCATAGACGGGCATCGCTTCGTAAGGCTCGTCGAATCTTCCGTGATTTCGCTGCACCTGCTTCTGCACATCCCGAAGCGCGTCCGCCGAACCTCTCCGGTCGAACTTATTGATCGCCACCAGATCCGCGTAGTCGAGCATATCGATTTTCTCCAATTGCGAAGGCGCACCGAATTCGCTGGTCATCACATAGAGCGACACGTCGGCAAGCTGCGTTATCCGGTGATCTCCTTGACCGATGCCGCTCGTTTCGATGAGCACCAAATCAAAGCCCGCATCCTGGAGAACTTGAATCGCCGGGATTAGCGCAGCGGACAGCTCGGTGCCCGATTCCCGCGTTGCCATGCTGCGCATATACACACGCTCGGAATGTACGGCGTTCATGCGGATCCGGTCGCCAAGCAAAGCTCCCCCGCTTCGCTGTTTGGTCGGATCGACCGACAGAATGGCGACCGTTTTATCCGGGTAATGACGGAGGAACCGCTGCACGATTTCATCCGTTAAAGAGCTTTTGCCCGCTCCTCCCGTGCCTGTAATCCCGACAACCGGGCATGCGGACACTTCGGCTAGCAGGCTGACCTGCCTCTTAAACGAGCCTCCCCCTGGAGCTTCACAAACGAGTTCTGCCGCCGTAATACGCTTGGCAATCGACTTATGATCTTTCCCTGCTAGAGCAATTGCATCTCCCTGATTAAAATCATCAACCGTACAGAAATCGCATGCCTTCATCATGTAAGCAATCATTCCTTGAAGCCCCAGCTCCCTGCCATCGTCCGGAGAAAAAAGGCGCGTAACGCCATAATCATGAAGCCGTTTGATCTCAGACGGCAGAATGACACCGCCCCCGCCTCCAAACACTTTGATGCCTGCGGCCCCTTTTTCCCGCAGCAAATCCATCATATACGTGAAAAATTCAACATGCCCGCCTTGGTAGGAAGAAACGGCAATGCCTTGCACATCCTCCTGAATGGCCGCCTGCACAATTTCCTGCACAGATCGGTTATGTCCGAGATGGATAACTTCCGCTCCGCTGGCTTGAAGGATTCGACGCATAATCGTGATGGACACATCATGGCCGTCGAATAGCGCGGAGGCGGTGACGAATCTTATTTTATGCTTGCCTAGTGACACCGCTGCACCTCCTTCCCTCGGAGTGAGGCCTAGTCCTTTTCAGGCAAAACGGTTTTGGCGATTTTCCGATCCAAATCTTCATATTCATAATAACGAATCGTTTCATACAGCTCGCTGCGGGTTTGCATCCGGCTAATAAATTGTTTCTGCGTTCCGGTTTGCTGAATTTCGTCAAAAACCTCTTCCATCGCTTTGGCAGCCACTCGCAGTGAAGTCACCGGATAAATCACCATGCGAAATCCCCAACTTTCGAAGAGCTGCGCCGTAAAATAAGGCGTTCTGCCGAACTCCGTCATATTCGCCAGCAGAGGACAGCTTACTTCTCCGCTGAATCTTTCGAAATCCTCCTCCTTCTCCAGCGCTTCCGGGAAAATGGCATCCGCTCCGGCAGCTATATATTGCTTTGCCCGGGAGATTGCCGCGTCCATTCCCTCCACACTTTTCGCATCTGTACGGGCTATCAGGTATAACGTTGGAGCAGCGGCCTTGATCGCTTGAATTTTTTGCATCATTTCTTCTGCGGAAATCAGCTTTTTCCCGTTCAGATGCCCGCATTTCTTCGGCATTTCCTGATCTTCGATTTGAACGGCCGCAACCTTCGCCTCCACCATCTCCTTCGCCGTACGTACCGCATTCAGCACGCCGCCGAAGCCGGTGTCGATGTCCACCAGCAGGGGAAGACTTGCCGCGCGAACCAGTTCACGGGCACGCGCTGCCACTTCATTCGAGTAAATGAGCCCTAAATCCGGTAATCCTCTGCTAGCCGTATACGCGGCGCCAGAGAGATAGATAGCTTTAAATTGAGCCTGCTTGGCAATAAGTGCCGACATCCCGTCATGCGTTCCCGGAATTTTGACAATCGGACCCGCCTCCACAAGCTGCCGGAAACGGGCCGCTAGCTGCCTTTGATCCGGTTCTTCCTCTATCAGCCACGCCATAGGAACCTCCTGCCTGGAAACTTTAAACCATTGGTCAAATAATGAAAAGGGCCATGAACTCGTGACAAGGCGTTTGAATGAAACGCTCATAATCAAGAGCAAGATTCATGATCTCAGACGTTTTTTTCCGAGGGAAGCGGGTTAGAAGATTATGCTCAAATTTCTCAATCACCTTCGGCAGCCCTTCCGCACGCCGTCTGCGGTGACCGATCGGATATTCACAGACGATTTTCTCCGTCGAGGTGCCGTCCTGAAAATGAATTTGCACGGCATTCGCGATCGACCGTTTGTCCGGGTCCAAATAATCCTTGCTATACTGCTCATCTTCGACGACGACCATCTTCTCCCTCAGCGCATCAATCCGCGGATCTCTGGCGATGCTTTCTTCGTAATGCTCAGCCGTCAGCGTCCCAAAAAGCAGCCCGATCGCCACCATATACTGCAAGCAGTGATCCCGGTCGGCCGGATTATGCAAAGGTCCCTTTTTATCGATAATGCGAATGGCCGATTCATGGGTTGTAAGTGTGACGGAGGCAATCTCCAAGATTCGATCACGAATCACCGGATGGAGCTCCATCGCGCATTCCACGGCGGTCTGGGCATGAAATTCCGCAGGGAAAGAGATTTTAAACAAAATATGTTCCATGACATAGGAATCAAGTAGTCGCCCTAAAGTTAACGCCTTGCCTCGGAACAGAACATCCTGGAAGCCCCATGTTTTGGCCGACAGCGCTGTGGCATAGCCCATCTCGCCCCCGACGGCCATGAAGGCCAGGCGCACCGCGCGGCTCGTCGCATCCCCGGCAGCCCAAGACTTGCGGGAGCCTGTGTTCGGAGCATGCCTGTAAGTTCTTAAGCTGGCCCCGTCAATCCATGCATTGGAAAGAGCGCTGCAGACCTCCTCTTTGCTTCCGCCCAGCATAGCCGTCGCCACGGCCGTCGAGGCGATTTTAACCAGATGCACATGGTCTAAGCCAACGCGGTTTAAGCTGTTCTCTAATGCCAGCACGCCTTGAATCTCATGCGCTTTAATGGACATCGAAAGAATATCTTTCACATAGAGCGGCATTTTGCCTTCCGCCACTCGGCTGCGGCTGATATAGTCGGCAAGTGCCAGAATACAGCCCAAATTATCGGAAGGATGCCCCCATTCGGCGGCGAGCCATGTATCGTTATAATCCAGCCAGCGGATCATACACCCGATATTAAATGCGGCATGCACCGGCTCTAATTCATAACGCGTACCCGGCACACGAACGCCGCCCGGCAAGCTCGCTCCTGGCACAACCGGCCCCAAATGCTTGGCGCACTCCGGAAAACGCAGCGCAAGCAAGCCGGTGCCAAGGGAGTCGAGCAAAACATGCTGCGCGATTCGGTACGCTTCTTCGCTTTCGATGTGTGCGTTTAACGTATATTCCGCAATTTCCTCAATTAAGGGGTCGAAGCTCATCTCCTTGTTGGCCAAGTTCTCATATCCGCTCATGCCCTCTTCGTCCTTTCCTCCTTCATACTTTCGAGCCCCTCAAGGATGCAAATTGCGAGGTCCCGTATAATGCACACGAGGCCGGAAAAGCCGGTTATGCGCATGCTGCTCCATGACGTGGCTGCTGACGCCGATCGTGCGGGCCGCGAGAAATACCGGCGTGAACAAATCAATCGGAATGCCCAGCAAATAATAGACTGGCGCCGCATAGTAGTCCAGGTTCGGGTGCAGATTTTTTTCCCGTTTCATGAGCTCCTCCCCCACCACGCACATCGTGTAGAGATCAGACCTGTTTTTCTCTAAGGCAAGCGCAGCCAATGCATCTTTCATGAGCAGAGCGCGCGGATCGGCTTTTTTCATATACACCCGGTGTCCGAAGCCCATAATGCGTTCCTTCCGAGCCAGCTTGCTTAACATCAAGGTTTCGAGTCCCTCGTCTGTGCCTGCGTCAAGCAGCATCTCCATCACCGCTTCATTGGCGCCGCCGTGCAGGTTGCCTTTCAATGAGGCCACCGCGCCAGTGAGTGCGCCGTACAAATCGGACTGCGTTGAGGCGATGACCCGCGCGGCGAAGGTCGAATTCGGCATTTCGTGCTCACTATAGACGATGAGCGATTGATCGAAAATGGCCTCTTCCATCTTAGAGGGCACCTGACCTGTGATCATGTACAAAAAATTAGCCGTATAAGACAGATCATCACGCGGTTCTGCGAACATTTGTTCTGTAATGGCTTGATACCCATTTGCCAACAACTGTGGCACTTTTGCGAGCAATCTGATCGCTTTTCGCGTATTTGCCTCCTTAGAGCGGTCTTCAAGCTCCTCATCATAGCTGGCTAAGGCTGAAATCCCTGTTCGCAATACATCCATAAGGTCGGATTGCTTTGGCATCAATCGAAGAATCGAACAAATGTTCTGTGGCAAGCCATATTCCACTTTAATTGTTTCTTCAAGTTTATTTCGTTCATCCCTACTCGGCAGCGAACCTTCAAGCAAGAGCCCTGCAACATCCAGATAGGTCGCACTTTGCGCAAGCTCGATGAGGTCGTACCCGCGAACGACAATTTCTTCCTTTTCAACGTCCAGATAAGAGATCGCCGTCTCGCTGGCAATGACATTTTCCAATCCAGGGTAAAAGCTGCTGCTCATCTCGTCGCTCTCCCTTCCTCCATTTCTGCCGCCTCTAGTCTGAAAGCAGCATCCGGGAAATCACAATGCGCTGAATTTCGTTCGTCCCTTCATAGATTTGCGTTACTTTGGCATCGCGCATAAACCGTTCAACAGGATAATCCTTCGTGTACCCATAGCCTCCGAAAATTTGCACAGCTTCAATACTGACAGCAACCGCGGTATCACTGGCAAAAAGCTTCGCCATCGCAGCCTCCTTCCCAAAGGGCAGGCCATTGCTTTTCCGCCACGCTGCCTGGTAGGTCAGCAGTCTGGCCGCTTCAATCCTCGTCGCCATATCGGCTAGCTTGAAGGCGATGGCCTGCTGCTGACCGATTGGCTTCCCGAATTGCTTGCGCTGCTTGGCATAGGCAACGGACGCATCCAGCGCCCCCTGCGCGATGCCAAGCGCCTGCGCGGCGATTCCGATTCGCCCGCCATCGAGGCTTCTCATGGCAATTCGGAAGCCTTCTCCCTCCTCTCCCAGCAGATGCTCCGCAGGTACGCGGCAGTTCTCAAACCGCAGCTCGAGCGTTGGGGAAGAGCGGATGCCAAGCTTTTTCTCTTTGCGCCCGAAAATAAAGCCTTCAGTTCCCTTCTCCACGATGAATGCGCTGCAGCCGCGCTTCTTGTTGTGGGGATCTGTCATGGCAAAGACAATGTAGACGTCCGCTTCCCCGCCATTCGTGACAAACAGCTTGGAGCCGTTTAACACGTAGCTGTCTCCGTCCTTGAGCGCTGTTGTTTTCATGGCAGCCGCATCAGAGCCTGAGCCGCTTTCCGTTAAACTGTAAGCACCCAATTTCTTGCCTTGAGCTAACAGCTGCAAAAACTTAACCTTCTGCGCCTCCGTCCCATACGTAAAGATCGCCCAGCTAACCAGCGACGTATGGACGGAGAGCATGACGCCGGTCGAAGCACAAGCCCTCGAAAGCTCTTCCAAGACGATGGCATACGTTACAAAATCGGAGCCAATCCCCCCATACGCATCCGGCCATGGAATTCCCGTCAAACCAAGCTCTCCCATTTTATCGAACAACGCACGGTCAAATCGCTCTTCTTCGTCCCGCTCCGCAGCTGTAGGTTCAACTTCATTTCTGGCAAAATCCCGCACCATAGCCCGAATCATCAGCTGTTCGTCCGTAAAGGACAGTTCCATATGACCCCCTCCTTCGACATGATGGCTATTCCTGCATGTTTGGCCGAGGATAAGTTCAGTGGTCATTTTCAAAAATCGGACAAGTTGTAAACGCTTCCAACAACATGTTTTATATATACACGCCGCGCGGATGGCTTATACCTGACAGGCTTTGAATTTACGTTACTATGAAAAAAAACACCGCTCTTCAGCGATGTTTGTTCTCATCTTTGGACTTATCCAATTTTAACGGGCATCCCGCTGAAGGACGACTCCAAAGCAGCGAGTGTAATTCGCAGCGTGACGGCCGCGTCGGCGTAATCCGTCAAAATACGTGACCGGTCTCCCGTTTTGATCGCATGCAAGAACGCATCCGTCTCCAGCTCATAGGGATTTAATAAATTCTTATACTCCGTTTTCCAAGCTCCCTCGTGATTGATTAAACACCGGTTTTGTTGAATTTCCAAAACGCCTTTATCCGTAAACAGTTCCAAACCGGACCGGTGACCGAAAGGAAGCATACACGTATTCGTGATCGATGCGATCGCGCCGCCGGCAAGCTTAAGCGTTACGGCTCCCACATCCGCGACTTCAACGCCGTCTTGGGCCGTATGCATGTGCCTTTGCGCATAAGCGGCATACACTTCTTCGACTTCGCCGACCAAATAACGAACGAGATCTACAATGTGCGTCGTTTGCTCAACGAATTGACCGCCGGAGCCATTTTGCTTGCGCCACCAATGAACGCCCGGCATATCTCCCAACCAACTGCCAACAGCCATGCCCACCTTGCGGGTCGCCAAGAGTTCTTTGGCTCTTTGCACTGTATCCGTATATCGGATATGATAACCAACAGAAGTAACGATATCCTTGCTGGCGATTTTCGCTTGAATTCGGTTGACCGCGGCCATCTCGAGTCCAATCGGCTTTTCCACCAGGAACGGCAGCTCCCGATCGAGAATCGCCTCTTCAATTTCACCATGAGCCAGCGGCGGAACACTGATGTACACAGCATCAGGCTTACATGTATCCAGCATCTGCTCAATATGGTCAAAAGCTTGCGCGCCGGCAAACTGCCGGGCGATCTTCTCCGCCTTTGGCAGCGAAGAACCCAAAAAAGCAACAACCTGCGCATCTTCCCTGGCAGCAAGCAAGCTTGCGTGCTTTTCTGCAAACCAGCCTGTGCCGGCAATTGCAATTTTCAACATGATGATCGACTCCCCTCAGTGGTTCAAATTCGCATAATTTCCCATAAGACAAGTATATACCCTGAGTCATTTCTTTTCTTGCTTTATTTTTTTTTCGCTCAAAATGGCTTGGAAATGTTAGTAATGACAAGGGTTTGGGTATATGATAAGGATGACTCTCCGGTTTATGGAAAGAACTTTCAAAGCCTTTTAGGCAAAAGTATGGTTTAATAGATATAATCTATTGTTTTGAAAATTCCGAGAAAGGTAATAACGACTATGAAAACTGCCTCTTTTCTTTTTCCGAAAGACAAGGTTGCCTTTATCCGATCATCCTCTTCGATGAAAGATGCGATGGAACAATTAGAACAGCACTACTATACGGCGCTTCCTATCGTCGATGACGAAGGCAAGTATGCTGGAACCCTATCCGAGGGCGATCTGTTATGGACGCTTAAAAATACGCCGGGCGTAAGCTTCGATAATATGGATGAAATCCCGGTCAGCGCCATTAAAAAGCATATTCGCAATGAATGTGTATCTATAGATGCCTTTATGGAGGACATGCTGGCAAAAGCTGCCGATCAAAACTTTGTTCCTGTCGTCGATGCTAAGCAGATTTTTCTGGGCATCATTCGCCGAAAAGATATTATTGCTTATTACATGAATAACATTACGGACTAACTGTTGTATTAGAAGAACCGTCAGGATTTTCCTGACGGTTCTTTTGTCATATGTGGATGCTCCTGCCGCGGCTGTTGCCGCCGATTCATCAGCTCACCGAAAGATACGGAGCAGCAAGCTTGCGGACACGCTCAATCCCGTCCCACATATCCCCGGGACCGTCGTAGACAAGGGTGATCGGCCCTTCATAACCGGACTGCGAGGCAATCTCCATACAGCGGATAAAATCTTCTTCCTCCGGTACTCCGTCTTCATTCGTCTGCGCTTTGGCATGGATGGATTCGCTGTAAGGAATCGTAAGGGCAAGCGCGTCGTACTTGCCGCTGCCTTTAAAATTGCCATAATCCGAAGTAAACCCAAGATCATCCCCGCAAAGTTTCAACAAGGCAAGGCAGCTACCCGCTTCCGAGGTTAAAGCATGGAAATTCTCGGTAACTACTCTTACCCCTCGTGCAGCTGCATACTGGCCTAACTCCCGAAACGCCTCCGCGGAACGAGCCAGCGCTTGTTCATCCGAAGGCTCTGCATCGCCGGCAATGACACGAACTCTCTCCGCTCCGGCAAGCGATGCGACATCGATCCACCCTTTGATCCATGCGATGTCCGAAGCTCTGCGCTCCTCGTCACTGCTGGAAATATCCCCATACTCAAGAAGCAGCGTATAGAAACGCAGACCGGTCTCCGCGAACGATTGCTTCAATGCTTCCAAATAAGCCGGGCCTGTCTCAGGGAAATGAAAATGACACACCTCCAACGAAGCAAACCCTTTTGCGGCAAGTACTTTCGGCAGCTCAACCAGCGAGAAGTGTTCCGGCTGATCCTGCGGAACCGTGATTTGAGCGCGAGTCGTTTCATCCCATCGTGTCCAACGCAATGGACCGAGAAGCCGATGCAGGCTCCAGCTCGTCAGCGATAAAAATGGCATATCTTCAACCCTTTCTTCATTCCGTTTGGTTGTATTTTACCAATCTGCTTCGCTCATCACCATATGCCATCCCGCAGCCTCATCTCTTATTATGCTGTTATATTTCCCCTACCTTCTCGCACGATAGCCCGATAGATTCCAGGATGGCCAAGCCGTGTTCTCTTGCTCGCCAATAATACGATCGATTTTTTGCTGTACGGTGTCCAGCTCAGGATGCTTCGCTTGAAGCTTCTTTAAGGCAGGAACAACATCGGTTGAGAGTACGCCTAAATAATCCAGATCGATCATTCCCGTTTTTTCATAGCGTTCCATGTTATTCATGGCAATCCGGTAATCGATATTTATGTAATTCATGACCAAATAAGCAAGGATGGCCGTCGTTATGTACGCTCTGGACATCGACATCTTTTCCATCCATATCCGGAAAAATGCAAGAATAAACAAGATGCCTAGGAAAATCATAAACCCATGCACAAGCAGTCTTAACTGCGTGAAACCATATGCTTCTTCATAAAGCGAGAGCCTTCCGTAAGCGGATAAAAGCATCACAATCGTGCAGGCAACTAGCATCGTGAGAAGCGCTTTGCGAATGGACTCGCTCAATCGGCCGCTTCGGCGAATCCAGTGCAGGCAAGGAAACAATAGCGTCACATTGATCAAAGCGACAACTACCAGCTCTGCAAAACCCCTGCGAGCGTACTCGGCATAAGCCACACCCGCCGGCAGCAGGCCGTCAGCCGCTCCGAATAAATACGAAAATTGGATAATTGCAAACAATACATATACAACGTTCACACATACGAGCAGCGTTCCCGCTGTGATCGGATCCAGCTGAACCTTATTACGGTCCGACACGGCAGCTTCATCTTTTGGACGATCAAAAGGGTGTGCGGCTTCGACGACTTTCGCAAACAATAATCCCCACATATAGCAGAAGGTGTACAAAGCCGTACAAACCGCAAAAATCGTGCGGGCAACCCCGTCCCCCGCGGATATGCCGCTGAACCAATCAGGAATTCGCATGACCCAGGATGAAAAAATGCTGTCGGCTGACGCCAACAAACCGACTACAATAAACAAAATAGGCGCCGCCAGCAAAAGCCCTGCCAGAACTTTACCGACTCTTCCCCAAGTCGATTCTTTTCCGCTCTCCCGGCTCGGCAGCCACGCTTTGATCATACCGAAGGGCACAGGGAGATGAGCGATTGGCCTGCTAATTACATGCCTAGCCATATCTTGAAGGAAAGTAGCATGATACCATGCATGCTTGCTGTTCCTGGATAAGACGATCGTTTGCATCACGATGCAGAGCGGTAAGGCTAGCCCATTTAGCGTATGAAACAAGCTGTTCGCAAATACCGCATAAGTCAAAGCTAGCAATGCCACAGGCACCATCAGCAGCCAACCGGCCGTGCTCTGCCCTTTCCATGGCTCAAACCCGCCTAGTCTTCCTTTTATCGCATAAAAATAGAGGCCATAGAAGCCACTCACAGTAAGCAAAACGGAAATACCCGCCGGTCGGCCGAGAAATAAATATTGCACCAACAATCCGAATAAACAAGCATACAAAAGCATGAAGCTATACTTTTTTTGCCATGGAGCCGGATCTCTCATTAAACTTCTCTCCTTTGATTTGCCATTTGCAGAAGCTGCTGGGAATTGATAATTCCTGCCTATTATTGTAACCTTTAAAATAAGAACAAAAAGTGTAAGTTTATTTTTGATAATTTCATATTTTATGGCGGAGGGCTTTGGGTGAAAATTCGCAAGCATTATTTAACACTTCGAAACGCTTATCCTCATGTTCACGAAGAGTTTCCGCTGGAAACGACGCTCGAAGAGCTGGCGGCACATTTGGACTGTACGCACCGCAATATGGTGCTTCTATTAAAGCGAATGCAGCAGGAGGAGTGGCTCGCTTGGCACCCCAAGAAGGGCCGCGGCAATCGCTCGACCCTGCTTTTTCTCATGCGCAAAGAGCAAATGCTGCTGGATGAGGCGAAGGAATATGTGGCGAAACAAGATTTGAAATCCGCCTTGGAGCTGCTGCAAGCACCCGAGCATCCCGCTCAGCTGCGGGAGCAATTCCAAGAATGGCTGTCGGGTCAGTTTGGGTTTCATTCCGAGCTGCAGGGCCAGAGAAGAACCGACGTCCTGCGGTTTCCGCTCACACAGACGATTCACTCGTTAGATCCTGCGGCCATCCATTATGCCGGGGAATCGCATTTGGTTAATCAGCTTTTCGACGGACTCGTGCGGATGGATGCCAAAGGCGAGCACATCATTCCTCATTTGGCGCATGCGTGGGATGTGGACGAGTCGAGAACGGCCTGGACGTTCTATCTCCGTAAAGGCGTGCGCTTTCATCATGGCCGCGAGATGCACGCCAGTGATGTCCAATATGCGCTGCAGCGTCTTCGGCGCCTAGCTCCCCGCGGACTGTACAGCTGGGCTTACGCGGCAATCCAATCGATCGACTGCCTCGATGAAACAACGGTTCTTATCCAGTTGGCGGAGCGCAATGAATTGTTTTTGGGCTTTTTGAGTACGAATCGGGCCGTTATTGTTCCGGAAGATGCATGCGAAGCATCCGGGGGCTGGATGGGTACCGCCCCTGTCGGAACGGGCCCTTTTCGATTAGCCGGGCATGAACACGGGATATGGAATTTGGAAGCTTTTCCGGCTTATTTTCAAGGCAGGGGGTTCTTGGATCGCGTCGAAGTGTGGACGCTGCCAGAGAACGAACAACTTCATGCATCCGATCACCAGCAGCCGTTTCAAGTCATGCACAATGTACGCATATCGGATATGGATGCCCGTCGCTGGCAGCAAGTACGGCAATCGGGGATGACGACCAAGTTCATGACCGTGAATGAAATCAAAGAAGGTCCGTTAAGAAACCCTCTCATGCGGGAAGCCCTTCAGTTAGCCCTGGATCAAGATTACTTGCTAGAGCAGCTGTCCGGCGATGTGATTGAGGCGGCCAATTCCTTTTTCCCGCAGTCAGTATCCGATCACAAAGCGCCTGCACTATTATCTGATCGAGCTTCCTATGTGCATCAGCTCCTTCAAGCCGCCGGTTACCAAGGGGAACCTTTGAAGCTTGCGACCATCCCGCAATATGAGAAGGATGCGCTACTATTGCAAAACCTGTACGCTATGTCAGGCATTACTCTCCAAATCATGCTCATCCCGGCGGAACAATTCAAAGGCGAGCTTCGCATGTCGGCCGATCTTGTTCTGTTCGCCATCATGCTTGACGAGCACCGCGAACTAAGGCTTTACGACATGTACAAAAGCATGCAGCAGCATGCGGCGCCTGACGTACACAGGCTGCTCGAAGACAGCTTGCAGCATTTGCGCGATGAAATCGACCCGAAACGCAGAATAACGCTGCTCGAGCAGTTAGAAACACGGCTCAAGCAGCGCTATAGTTTGCTTTTTCTTTATCGAAAGCATCTCAAAACAGCCTATCACCCGTCGATCCGCGGCATTTCGTTCGATTCGCTCGGGTGGGTGCGATTTCGCGACATTTGGTTCACTTAAAACTCAGGCTTTACAGTTCGTACGTTAACGTTACTCCTGATGGCAGTACGCCGGCAATATGCTCGCGAAGTCCCTCATTCGTGTGCATCTCCTCGCTGAAGATGGCGATCATCCCGCTATCTTCCCGTGTGCGGATCAAGCGGCCAATCCCTTGTCTCAGCCTCAACAGCATGTACGGAATGTCCACTTCCTCGTAAGAATTTGCGGCCGCTTCCCTTTTCGCCATAAACACTGGATCCTGCGGAGGGAACGGCAGCGCCCAAACGATCACGTTCGACAACGACGGACCCGGTACGTCAAGTCCCTCCCATAGGCTTACAGCGGCAAGCACGCTATGCTCATCATTCTGGAAAGAGGCGATGAGATGGCTGATTTCTTGATCTCCTTCAAATAGAAACCGCAGCTTTGCGCAATCAGTTCGCTGCTGAATCTCCCGCTTAAACCGCCGAAGCTCCTCATGCGTCGGAAACAAAATGAGCGCGCGGCCCTCCGTTCTTTGCACCAGTGTAACGGCCGTTTCCAGCTTCTCCTGGAAAGTCCCTCCTGCAGGCCATTTGGGAGCGATCACTTCCATCTGCTCTGCATAGTCATAAGGCGAATCTACGGAAAAAGATAAATATTTGTCGAGTCCCAAGCTTTCCGCCACATAATCAAAGGTTCCCTCGACGGATAGCGTAGCTGATGAGAATACGATGGGCATTTTTGCCGAAAATACTTGCTCTCTGAGCACTTCTTTGACCGTTCTTGGCATGATGACCAAACTGAGACCCGTTATACTTTCCGTCGCCCAACAAATGAAGGCTTGATCGTGGCGGAACAAGGCCAGCGCCTTTTGCATCATTTCCAAATGCTCTTCGACAATCTTGAGCTGGTAGTCGTTCAAAGTGAACATCTCACTTTCAAAGACAAGCTCCTCTTCAATCTGGGACAAAATGTCACACAGCCGGTGAATTTCACGCAAAAGCCGTTCGTTCATCACAATTTGCTTACGGTCCGAGCCCGGAATCGGCTGACAGCAGCTCTCCAGCACTTCGAACATCAATTCGCTTTGCTCGATCGCCTGATCGATACAGACGGCTAGCGTCTCCCTCACTTCCCCTTTTAACAAACGCACCACTAATTCTTCAAAAACGGTATGCTTCAGCTTGTAGGTCAGCGCTTTTTGAGCGGCCGATTCCATCAAATGGCCTTCGTCGAAAACAACCGCGCAGTGTTCCGGCAGCAATGGAAGCTGGCCTTCCCGCTTGCGGCCCTCGTAGGTCCAAACATGCTCCATGTAGAAATCGTGCGAGCAGATAATAAGATCCGCTGATTTTCGGTACGATTCCCGGGAAAGCGTTTGCCCGCAGCGGTGCCTTTTATCACAGACAAAACAATCCTGATATGCATCCCAGCTTACGCGGTACCACTGCTCATCGTTCAGGTTCGGATAGTCTTTGCGATCTCCATAGGCATAAAAGGATTGCAGTGCTTCCCTCGTATGGACGAAGTCGGGAAGACCGGCATGCAGATCCCGGTATAGGCCGGTATCCTCGTGCCCGAAGCGTGCTTCATCCAGCTTCTGCAGACAGACGTACTGATCTGGGGATTTGGCAAGCCGCGCATCGATCACTAGATCCAAGTGCCGCGTTATTTTATCAATATCGCCACCGGGCTTGACCAATTGTTCGATCAACGATTCATCCGCACAAGCGATAATGGCCGGTTTCTTCGTAAAACGCGAATAACAAATCGCATACAGCAAGTAAACGAGCGTCTTTCCGGTTCCTACGCCGGCTTCCGCAAAAATCGTTTGTTTCTCGGCAAAAGCCCGCTCCAGCTGAAACGCCATGTAAATTTGTTCATCGCGCACCTCAAAGCCGGCCTCCGGCAAAACTTCATAAAATAAATCAGCAATCCAGTCAGAAACCTGCTGCATGAATGGCTGTGAATGATCATAATCAAATGGATACCGTCCCACGTTCCGAGCCCCCAACAATAAATATGAAATCAAACTTCTATTATCTCACTAAGCGGCTGTAAAAGCAAAAGTAACTAACAAAAAAGCTTCGTTCACCCCGCTGATCCAGCTGGCATGAAGAAGCTTTTCGTCTCTAATTCCCTTGTCTTACATGCTGAAACGTTCCCGGTACCCGCATTTGCGGCACAGCTCTTCAACAACTTCCCTTCGGGAGAAGCCCTCGAACAAGCGGTTCGCCCGCTCCCCTTCCACAATCTCAGAGAAAGGCGTTTGGTTAATGTTGCCCAAATTAATGACGCCTTCCCCGTCAAGACAGCAAGGGATGACCGTACCGTCAACCAGAATGCCCGCTTGATTCCGCAGCGCGTGACAGAAGCCGGGCCCTTCAATCTCTTGAGCTTTCAAATCCGGCCATTGAAATTCATGGTCCTGATTCAGATAGACGCGTTCGGCCAGTTTCACACCGCTGCCGCGTACAAATTCCTCATCGATTTTGTAATCAAGCTCGAACTCTTTCTCCAGCATGGCCAGCACTTCGCGATTCCGCTGCCGCTCCTGATTCGTTTGATTGTCCATGGTGAGGTTCCACAGTCGGAAAGAGATGATCACATTCGACTTTGCTACGATTTCTTTGGCAAACTTCAAAATGCTCATCACATAGCCTTCTTTATCCTCAGAGCCCTCGTGTCCGTCGAAACTGTGCAGAGAAAAATTCATTTGCCGAAGCGCCGGCTTATCCAGCAGTTTGTGCCGGTTCTTGTTAATCAACGTGCCGTTGGTCGTAATATTGACCTTAAAGCCTTTCTCATGGCTCAAATCGAGCAGCTCGTCGATCTTCGGATGCAAGAGCGGCTCCCCTTTAACATGCAAATAGATATGATCCGTATGCGGTTTGATTTGATCTAGAATATTCGTGAATGTATCTATCTTTATAAAATTGGCTTGCCGCTTCGTTTGCGGGCAAAAAGTACAAGCCAGATTGCATACGCTTGTAATTTCAATATAAAACTTCTTAAACTTCTTCATCCCATGACTCCGTTTCTAGCTGCGCTACTATGATAATAGCTATTATAACAAGGTGCTCACATGAAAGAAAGGAATTGCAACAATTAGAAAATCCATTTCACGATCCAGCCGATAAAATGCGCCGAAGGGATAAGAAACACCTGCGCCAGCAGGGTGCCCAGAAAACGCGAAGTCATGAGCAATGCATAAATTTTCCCCAGCTGCCTTTTCTGCGATTCATCCTGCAGCGCTTTATCGGTAATAAGACCCAGCTGCGGATCGATGAAAATCGTGAGCAAAATCGTCGCGATCCCGTTGATGAGACCCGATGCCTGCGAAGCGGTAGTCGCAAACTCAGGCAGCAAATGTGCCGCATACAGAGATGACAGCACCCCGACAGAGTAAAAGGCCGTTACCAATATATTGATGATCAAAAACCGTTTGGAGACGCCGAGATAGCGGAATTGACTTAGCTTGAATTTGGGCTTTTTCAAATATTTTTTGGTTTGTTTCAGCTGTTCGACGGTCACGCTTGAAATGAGCTTCGGGATAGAGCCTGCCACTTCCAAACGGGCGATGACGCGAACACTGAGATTAATAAAAGAAGGAAATAAAGCTATGGCAATCAATGTTCCGATGGAGGAGGCGAATAAGGAAATTCGAAAATATTTTTCTAAATCAAAAGCAGGCTCTGCCTTGGCAAAATCAACGAATTTAGCCGTCATCGGGGCCTGAATTAAATTGGCCGTACGTGAAACGAGCACCACGATGCCAACTAAGGAGAGCGCCACAGCCAGCTTGTTCACCTGCACCCCGGCAAAACGTATGGAGTAGG
The DNA here is from genome assembly GCF_058789495.1 of Paenibacillus sp. FW126-R14. Taxonomy (NCBI): domain Bacteria; kingdom Bacillati; phylum Bacillota; class Bacilli; order Caryophanales; family Paenibacillaceae; genus Paenibacillus; species Paenibacillus sp. FW126-R14. The sequence goes on from NZ_JBYTBS010000022.1 coordinate 43,750, forward strand.
ACAAGGTTTCAGCCGTATGAATAATCATCGTCAAAATAAAAACAAGAATGAGCGTATTCGTCATGGTCATTGGTTAGCAAGCTCCTGCAGGCCGCTAATGACGGCTTCCCAGTGTACCTTCATCTCTTCTCTGCGCTGCAAACTGTCCAATTTTTCTTGGTGAAAGGAGATCGTCGTTTTACCGGGAGAGGCGGCAGGCAGCAGGCGAATTTGCAAGGTTGAAGCTTCGGGCCAAGCAGCCGGCTGCCATGTGAGGCGGAGCTGCTCATATGGATTAACTACGCGTACAATCCCTTTAAGTCCATCGTCCGCGCAATACGAGCTCCCTTTTTCGAGAGTTGTTTCTTCTGCAAGATCCCCTAGCCAAAGTTTACGGCCCTGCGGCGAAATCAGCACTTCCCATACCTTCCCTTGACTGATAGGAATCGTTCTTCTAACCCCAATTTGAAAACCTGCAGAAGTCGTGAGTCCTACGATTTTCTCCGGTTTCATAAACTTTCCTCCTTTGCTGATTCCGTGTAATAGGCGAACTTCTCTACATACTCCTTGAGTTCGATCAAATCCCCAATCGTATGATCCCGCTCGAAATCACCTTCGAAATAGTCGTCTTTCTTCCAAATACCCAGCATTCCTACCTTGCGACTAGCACCTACGTCGTTCTCCGGATGATCCCCGACATACGCAGCTTCATTAGGCTGTACACCCAAGCTATTTAAGGCTCTTAGAAAAATCTCTGGATCTGGCTTTCGCAGACCTTCTATTTCCGAGACGAGCACAGTATCCAAATAGGGGGAGATACCCAGTGCTTCTACATTTTTTAATTGAAAAGTTCCAAAGCCGTTGGTAATCAGGCCCAGCTTTATCCCGCTCTCTTTTAAATGCGCCAGAAGCTCATGAAGATTGGGGAAGCCCACACAGTGCGAGCTGAAATGCTGCACGTAGTCTTCTAATAAATCCTCCCATGCCAGAGCTAGTCCAAATTCGTGCGTCAGCTGCTGATACACTTTGTCCTTCCATACATATCCTCTCTGGTCCAATTCTATGAATCTGTTCACATACACGCATTTGTCAATGCTTTGTAGCTCAACCATACGAGAATGTTGATGTTTAACAAAAGCTTCCAGTGATGCCTGCCGATCGAGCAACGTTCCATCCAGATCAAAAATAATGGCTTTTAGCATGGAGCAATCCCTCCTTTTTGAAAGAATGTGGCTCAGCTGAAAAAAGAATCGGGATACTGAAGCTCCCCGCGCTTATTTTGCAAATAGCACTCCAACACTTCGCATACCATAAAAACATCATCCGGCACTTGAAATTGTTTCAGCACAAAACCATAGTTTCTTGCCGGCATAAATCCAAACTTAGGATAATAGCTCGGATGACCGATCAGGAAAATAGCTCCATATCCTAAAGCTGTTGTTCTGTGGATTCCTTCGCGAATTAACTGGGAGCCTACGCCTAGTTTTTGATAGTCTGGCTTTACAGCTATTGGGGCTAGCGCAATAACGTCGTACTCTTGTTCGCCATCTATTATTTTAGCTTTGCTTAATAAAACGTGTCCGACAATTTGGTTGTTCATTTCCGCTACAAGGGAGAGTTCTGGGATAAAACCTTGTGATGACCGAACGCGCTCAACTAATCGGGCTTCATCCTCTCGGTTTCCAAACGCTGCGACATTCAAGTCATATACGGCCTGATGATCCTTTAATTCTTCGGTTCTGATCTGTATCTGCATAAGTGCCTCCTTTTCTTCCGCCTAATTTACTGAAAAGTGGTCTCAAAATATGGCCCCGGACCCTCATGAACAAATTGAGTTATGACCGTTCTAACCGGATATGGCTGCAGATTATGTGCTTCCATTTCACTTAGCGGTATCCAATAAAACTCGAGATGTTGTTCTATCGAATCCGGATTTTGTTGGTGGTTTATGGCGGGAACGTCTGCAAGAAATAGATGGTTTATCTCTTGATGATACTCATCCTCCAGATCAAACTCAGCCTCAACAGCCCCAATGTACGCCTTCACTACGCTTGCTAAACCAAGCTCTTCCTTGATTTCTCTTGCCAGCGAAGCTCGTATACCTTCGTGGAACTCAACGTGTCCACCTGGGAGGAAAGTATGATCCATACCGATGCAATGTGCAACTAACAGAAAATCTCCGCTTAAAATAATGCCTCTGGCAAGGACATGATAGGTTTGTTTTTTGTCTATTGGCATATGCGCTTTTTCCTCCTCATACTGCTTCAATCAACTATTCGTTTATCTGCCAGTAATTTCCTCTAAATGTTCGAAAATATCCGAATGTGAGATCATAATGATGATTGCCCTCAAAGGCGAGAGGGCCGAAATGGACGTCTCGTCTAACATTCTGCCCGCCAAATGGCAGATTTCCTGTTTGAGAAGGTCAAAAAGGCTTTCTCAGCAGCGAAAATCGCGTTCTTTCATCGTGAGACGTCCATTTTGGACGTCTCGCGTGAAAGCACGTACCTTGCAAGCTGTAGATTACAACGATAGCACTGTTTTCGCGTTAACTGAGCGCGATGTGCCATTTGGCTGCGTTAACGCTGCAGAACATGCTTAATTTTGGCGGGGGGAGTCTGCCTAAATTTTAAAAAAGAGGAAGCCTTTTTGGCTCCCTCTAGTTATTTACTCCGACTGGCGCTCGTCGCCGTACCAAAGTTCACGGAACGTTGCGCTCCGCTTCAGCAGCTCTTCTGAAGTGCCTTCAGCTTCAACGCGGCCATCCTTCATGACGATGATGTGGTCGGCCCGGGTCAGCGCTGTTTTGCGGTGCGAGACGACTAAGCAGGTCGCATCGCTTCGACGCTGGAACATCCGCTCCCAGAGCTTCTGTTCCGTTTCCACGTCGAGCGCGCTCGACAAGTCGTCGAAGACGTACAGCTCGGCGTCGCGCACGAGCATGCGCGCTGCAGCCGTCCGCTGCGCCTGGCCGCCGGAGAGCTTAACCCCGCGCGGGCCGATGACGGTGTCCAGCCCGTCGGGCAGCTGCGCGACGTCGTACTCCAGCACCGCCGCGTGCAGCGCCTCACGCAAGCTGTCGTTTTGCTCCGCTTGCCCGAGCAAAATATTGTTCCGCAGTGTATCGCTGTACAACCGCGGCACTTGCGCGGTGTAGGCACTCCGCGGCGGCGTAAAGAACGTGCCCGGGTCTTCGACGGGCACACCGTTCCACGCGATCGTTCCCTCCCCTTTGGGCAGCAGCCCAAGGAGAGAGCGAACTAGCGTGGTCTTGCCGGAACCGATCGTTCCCGTTACAACGGTGAACGATCCTCTTTGCAAGCTGAAGTGAATGTCCGAAATGCCTCTGCCTGTATCCCCATAAGCATAGCTCAGTCCATTCACATCAAGCCGCCGCAAGGCAGCCTCACCCCTCAGCACTTCATTTGTGGTTTGCTCCGCTCTGCTCATGCTTCTCTTCGCTCCACTTCCGCTCTCCTCCGCTCGGTCCGCACTGCTTTTCGCTCCACTCAAGCCTCGCTCTCCAGCTTCCCGGCCCTTGCCTTTCTGCTTCAAATGCAGCGAATTAACCATCGTTAGAACCTTTGCCGAAGCTCCCTGCAGTAGGAACGTTAGCCTTTGCAAGGATACGCTCATCTGCTTAAAATACGTAATAAACTTGCCGACATTCGTAATAAATTGCGTCACGAAGGTCAGATAGTACACGAACAGCGCGAAGTCTCCGACCGTGAAATCGCCGGCTCTCATTTTCGTACCTGCCAGCAGCAAAATGAGTCCGGTTCCCAAGTTCACAGAGTTGGAAAATACCGAATCCAGCAGCTCCGTCATTAAACGGTCTTTCAACATCGCTTTCCTGCGGTTGTCACCGAAGCTGCGGAATCGCGCAATAACGCGTTTCTCGGCACCAGCCACCTGAATGGCCTGCACATTGCCGAACATTTCACTGATTTCTCCTGTCACTTTGGACGTTGCTTCCCTGCTCGCAGCGCGATACTTCTGAAGACGAACCGTCGCTAACTGCGCAGCCGTAATGACCAGCACAATCGGCAGAAAAACGAGCAGCGTCATCTGAGCATCGATGCGAATCAGAATATAACCGGACACGATAGCAAAACAAGTCAATCCAAACACATCGACAGACCAGCTTGCGGCCTCTTCGGATTGATCCACATCGTCCCGGAAGTGACTGATCGCTTCCCCGGGCGAGACCGGAATGGCTTGTGCTCCCGGCTGCTTTAAGACATGCTCAAGCAAGTTCCTTCGCAGCAGCATGCCCATTCGGAAACGAAAATGAACATCCGTAATAAATCCGATGATAATAAGGCAGATTCGCCCTAATGCCGCAGCCATGAGCAGCGCGATTAACCCCCAGACCCCATAGCCGAGACTGGAATGCCCTGTCAAGGAATCAAAAAACTGTTTCGTAATCAAGCCTGGGGCAATCGGCGCCAAATAAATAACCGTCCATGCAATGGCATTGATATAATAACGCAGAGGCCGGTACATAATAAGCCGCCACAAATATTGAAACGTATTCATACCAACACCTCCTCGAGTCCCGTAGCAAGTAATTGGCTGAATCTGGAATTTGGATCTGCGGTCAACTGCTCTCTTCTCCCTGTTTCCATCACTTGTCCGTTATCCAAAATTAAGATATGATCCGCGCGCTGCACGGTGGCTAACCGGTGGGCGATCATGATGCAGGATCTTTCCGTCAACAACTTGGAAACCGCCTTCTCAATCCTCTGTTCGGTCAGCGGATCAAGCCGGGAAGAAGCTTCATCCATAATGACGAGATCAGGCTTTGTTAAAAAGACGCGTGCGAACGCCAACAATTGGGCTTCACCTGCCGACAAGCTGCCTCCTCCGGAGGCCAACATCGTATCCAAACCTTCCGGCATTGACTCATACCATGTGCCAAGCCCAAGCTCTGTCAAAACATCGACGATTTCAGTATCGGTAATCGTCTCATTGTAGAAAGTCAAATTATCGCGAATGGTTCCCTGCATAATTTCAATATTTTGCGTCACGAGCGCGACCCGTTTGCGAAGATCCGCCAGCTTAAAGCTGCGGATATCCGTTCCGCCGAGCGCAATCGTACCGCTTTGCGGATCATAAAACCGCAGCAAAAGCCGCGCCATCGTAGACTTCCCGCTGCCCGTTCGGCCAAGCAAGCCGAGGACTTCCCCTGGCTTTAAGCTTAGCTCTACACCTTTCAGCGTAGGTTGATCGCCATCGTAACTGAACGTAACATCGCGGAATTCAACGCTAAGCGGTCCTTTCGGCAGTGCCGCGCCCGGCCCATCCTTAATTGCGGATTGGATCGCGAACAGTTCCCGAATACGCGAAATACTTGCATCGGCTTTCTGCAAATCTTCCATCTGTGTGCGAATTTTCTCGATAGGTTTTGCCAGCAGCTCCGTATAAAAGAAAATCAAATACACCGTACCGAGCGAGATGTTCTGGCTATACCACAGATAAGCGCTGATTCCGAAAGCCATGGCGTTGCCCAGCGCAAAAACGAATATCGATGTGTTCCACATTGCGCAGAAGCCAAGAAACGCTTTAACACGCAAGGGAAGCATTTTTCTAAGCATCGTATAGAAGCGATTCATGACGAAACCGACCGCGCCATTGGCGCGAATATCTTCCGTCCCTTCCAAATGTTCGCCGATAAAACCGTAAAACTCCGCGTTGGCCTGCCGCCAGCCCGCCCATACAGGGACAGCGAATTTGCGGATCCACTGGATCATAAAAACAGCAAAAACGACGAAAAAAGCCATCCCGGCGCCAATGATCCAATTTTCCCGGAATAATAAAACAATGATGCCTGTCATCAGGAGCAAATTACCGAACAGATGGATGATCATACTGGAGAAGAAATTCGCCAATGCATTCACATCGCCATCTACACGTTCAATCAGCGAGCCTGACGTATGCGACTTATGAAAAGACATATCGAGCGACAGGCAGTGCGCAGCCAGATCACCACGCAATTTATTCGTCGTTTTCCAACCGACATTTTCGCTGTAATAGGTCGCTATGACTGAAACAAGCTGCTGTACCAGTGAGAAACCTATAAAGAAGATCGCGGCTGTAATCAGCGGCTGCATCGCGCTGCCGGCTTGCGCTTGATCGATAAAATACCGAATAATTTGCGGATTGACGAGCTGTAATCCAATTGAAGCGAATAATAGCAGCGTTAATAATGCGAGTGTACCTTTCTGAGGAAACAAATAACGGCTTAACAGCTCCTTATACTGTCCCATCGAGCTATTTTTCTTAGGTTTTGCTTTCATTATGCAGGGCCTCCAGTAGTTATTATTAATGGCATTAATTATTAATGCCCTTTAACATTGTCCTCCTCCGCCAATCGTATATCCAATCATACTAAATTGAGGTACAACCGACAACGCACGTTTTTTGTGCAAAAAAAAAGCCAAAAAAGCCGCAATCTCTCGCGACCGCCACTAGTCATTGAAAACATTTTATAATAAACTAATACTACGAAATCAGCTCATATGTTACCTTCCTTAACACAAAGGCGGTGGATGGAATTGGTTCAGACACTTATGCAACTAACCGTGAAAGATATTTTGCAGCGTCCTTTGTTTCAGCAAGCCGAAGCCATCGCCACGGAAGAAGCGTTAAACCGTACAGTTCGATGGGCTCACATTATGGAAGTACCCCAGGTCGGCCACTTATTGAATGGCAACGAGCTGATCCTCAACACCGGGATTGGCTGGCATGATAATGAAGAATTAAGCCTCTCCTTCCTCCAGCAGTTGATAGACAGCGGAGCATCCGGACTTTGTATCGAGATGGGGCCGTATACGAACTTGCCCCTCGAACGAATGAAAGAGCTTGCCCTTCGCGAACATTTTCCACTTATTTTTTTTCATGAACAAGTCCGTTATATTGATATCACCCAAGATTTGCACGCACATTTCATTCATCAGCATTACAGCATGGTGTCCGAGCTGGAAGCCCTCTCCGCACAGTTGAATCAATTGCTCCTGTCGGGTAAAGGGTTGCGGCCAATCTTGAAACTATTGCAGCAAACAACGAACGTTCAGGTGGCTTTTTTTCCGTTTGGGGAAGAAGCCCGTTTTATCCCGGACATGCCGAAGGATGAAGCTCATGCTTTTTATGAAAAATGGATTTTCGGGGAAATCATGCGTCAGCCCGAGCTGAAAGGCCGGCTTGCGCATCGCCCGATCTTAGCCTTGGATCGTCTGTTCGCCGACCTGCTATTATACGGAGAACAGGAGTTAAGCGAATTTCAGATTCTTGCTCTGGACCGATTCGCAACCGCCATTGCGCAGGAAATGATGCGTACCACCTACATGGAGGAGAAAAAGCGTTATAAACAAGATCTTTGGGTAACCGATTGGTTGAAAGGAAAGCATTCCCACCAGGATATTCGAGACTACATGCTTGCTCAAAAACCTGCCATAAAACTCGACCAAGCTGTTGTATGTGTGTTTGACAACTCTTCTGTCCTGCAGAATGCCAACGATCATGAAGCGCAGCTTTCTCAAAAACATCGGGCAGCGCGCTCCATTTTCGAAAGTGAAGGCTTCTATTTGGTCCCTGCTTTGTTCGACTCTCATCTTGTATTTATCCTCCTAAATCAACTGGGAACAGCATCTGGGCTATTTCAAGACCGGCTCCAGCGAGCACTCCAGCGATTGCGGAAAACAGAGATCGTCCCAGAGACGGCTCTTTTCGCTCCCCTTTTGGGCATTGGCAAGGTCATAAACGATCTGACACGGCTCAAGGAAAGCTATGAAACCGCCTTGGATACGATTAACATTCAAAAAGATATCGGGGTATTACATATGCCCTTCTATCACGAACTGCATGTCAACAAAATCATTCATACTATGAAGCAAAGCGGACGACTAACTTCGTATATTGACGAATATCTCGGGAGCTTGCTTCGCTACGACCGAGAAAAAAACGGCCAGCTTATGAAAACGTTGAAAATGTATTTAGCTTTAAGCGGTTCCAAGCAGGAAACGGCCAAGGAGCTGTTTATCGTGAGGCAAACCCTGTATCATCGGCTCGATAAAATCACGCTGCTGCTTGGTGAAGATTTCATGCGCTCGGACAAAAGGATAGCCATTGAGCTTGCGCTACACGGGTACGAATATTTGCATGGCGTTATCGCTTAGTTGCGCTCTTGTCCTTGCCGTATGAGCAGCGTGGCATAATATTTCCGCGCATTCGCTGTTTTCAGATGCAGGGTGGCTTTTTCGCCGCCGGGGTGTTCGAGCTGAAGCCATGCGCCCTCCAGGTCCTCCCTTACTCCCACAATGTTAAACTTCTGGGCGGCATAACCATCAAGTTTGCGCTTCTCCAGCATAAATTGTTCGTGTTCAGACATGCGTCGCCCCCCTTTGATCGGCAGATTGCTTAGCGGTTACTTGGAGGGATGAGGATGGGTACGTATCCCGTTTCAGAAATTGCCCAATACCCGGAGTGCCCACGAATTGTTTATCTCTGATCACATACTCCCCTCTCGACAGCACGGTTACCGGCTCACCTGTTATTTCAAGTCCTTCGAAAGGATTATAATCAACATTCATATGGTGCGTTTCTGAGGAAATGACGCGAGTTGCCTGCGGATCAAAAATGACGATATCGGCATCGCAGCCTACGGCAATCGTACCTTTCCTCGGAAATAAACCAAACAGCTTGGCACTTCGGGTAGAAACGATATCTACGAACTGATTCAGCGTAATTCGCCCTTTCAGGACACCTTCCGAGAACAGAATCGAGAAACGATCTTCAATACAAGGACCGCCATTCGGAATTTTGCTGAAATCACCGAGTCCAAGCTCCTTTTGACCTTTGAAATTAAAGGAACAGTGGTCGGAACCTAACGTCTGGAGTTGACCGTTTTGAAGAGCCGTCCAGAGCGCGTCTTGATGAATCTTCGGGCGCAGCGGTGGCGACCACACATACTTCGCTCCTTCGAAATTCGGCTTTTCCAAGTAGGACTGATCCAACATTAAATACTGCGGACAAGTCTCCCCCCAAACATCGACGCCTTGATTTCTCGCTTGAGCAATTTGCTGGACGGCTTCTTCACAAGTCACGTGAACGACATAGAGCTGTGAATTTGCCAGAGCGGTAAGCTTGGCTGCACGCCCTGTCGCTTCGCCTTCAATCAAGGATGGGCGTGTCAGCGCATGATAGATCGGCTCTGTATTGCCCGCATCCAGCGCTTCTTTGATCAAGTAATCGATGACGTCGCCATTTTCGGCATGAACCATGACAAGTGCGCCGTGCCGCTTAGCCTCGAGCATTGTCCGATACAAGGTGCCGTCATCCGCTTGAAACACATTTTTGTAAGCCATAAATACTTTGAGCGAGGTGATTCCTTCGTCATGTATCATGGTTGGCAGTTCAGCCAGCACGTCATCGGTAATTTCTGCAATCATTAAGTGGAAGCTGTAATCAATCACGGCCTTGCCCTTGGCTTTATTATGCCAGGTCTGAACGGATTGGCTTAGCGGAACACCTTTATTCGTCAAACAAAAATCAATAATCGTCGTCGTCCCTCCGAACGCTGCCGCCTTCGTTCCTGTTTCGAAATCGTCGGCGGTCACGGTTCCGCCGAAAGGCATTTCCAGATGCGTGTGCGGATCGATTCCCCCAGGGAACACATAATGTCCTTGCGCATCGATGATTTCGGCGTCTTCTGTATTCAGATTGAGGCCGATTTGCACGATAATCCCGTCCTCAATCCGAATATCCGCCTGATATTGGTCAGCAGCCGTCACGACCGTACCGTTCCTAATGAGTTTGGCCATCGTTATACAGCCTCCTTTTTGTTGGAATTGCCTTCCGACAACTTGGCAATGGCCTCCTGCCTTTCGTTCCAGGTCATTGGCGGTTCGGTGCCGGCAACCTCAACCATGGATATCGCTCCTTCTACTGGACAAACAATTGCACATAAATTACAGCCAACGCAGTCTTCTTCACGTACTTGCAAATAGGACTGTCCATTCTCACCGGTCAGCATCTCAATACACTGGTGAGACGTATCCTCACAAGCGATATGACACTTATTGCAGTTAATGCAAGTGTCGTTGTCAATTTTAGCTACAACGGCATAGTTCAAATCCAAATTGCCCCAATCGGAGTAGCGGGGTACGGATTTCCCAATCAGCTCCGTAACGCTGGCGAGTCCTTTATCATCCAAATAGTTGTTCAAACCGTCGATCATATCCTCGACGATCCGGAAGCCGTGATGCATGGCGGCTGTACAAACTTGCACTCCCGTAGCGCCCATCAGCATGAATTCAACGGCATCCCGCCAATTGGAGATACCGCCAATTCCCGAGATTGGAATGCCAATTTCCGGGTTTCGCGCGCAATCCGCAACCATGTGCAGAGCAATCGGCTTAACAGCCGGGCCGCAGTAGCCGCCGTGAGAGCCCTTCCCGCCAACATGAGGAATCGTATTCCACGTATCGATATCTACGCCAGCCAATGAATTGATCGTATTGATCAAGGAGATGGCATCCGCTCCGCCTCGAACTGCCGCCTTCGCCGTGCTCGTAATGTCCGTAATATTCGGCGTCAGCTTCACGATGACCGGTGTCTTCGCCGCTTCCTTCGCCCACATCGTCTGCGCCTCCACAAGATCGGGCTGCTGTCCGGAGGCTGCCCCCATTCCGCGCTCAGCCATCCCGTGAGGGCAGCCAAAGTTCAGCTCAAGACCGTCCACGCCGACAGCCTCCACCTTTTTAACAATTTCATGCCACTTTTCACGCTTGGGCTCAACCATAAGGGATACGACGAGCGCATGATTCGGAAAACGCTTCTTCGTTTCGTAAATTTCTTTGAGATTCACCTCAAGCGGACGGTCTGTAATCAATTCAATATTGTTAAATCCGGACACGCGTTGTCCATTGAAATGAACGGCTGCAAAACGCGAGGATGTATTAATAATCGGATCTCCGAGTGTTTTCCATACGGCTCCTCCCCATCCGGCCTCAAAAGCGCGCTGAACTTGATATCCGGTATTGGTCGGGGGAGCAGATGCCAACCAGAAAGGGTTTGGTGACGTTATGCCCGCTAGATTAATGCGTAAATCTGCCATGCAGTATCCCTCCTGTTTGATTAACTAATCATAAAGCAGCTATTAAGCAGACTCGTTCTGTGCGTTAATCAAGTGCCGGTAGATCGCGTAAGCGGCTTGTTTGCCCTGTTGAGCCGCCGAAACAACCATAGCCTCGCCCTGACCTTCTCCGAAAATGACATCTCCTGCCGCATAGACTTTCGGATTCGAGGTTTGACCCGTTTGCGGATTTACCGACACTGTCCCCCGGATATGTGCGAGCTTGAATTGATCGACAAGGGATTCATGCCGTGTTTGCCCGATCGCTTTGATCACAGCATGAACGGGAAGGAGAAATTCAGACCCTGCAATGGGAACAGGCCGTCTGCGCCCCCCCTCGGCATCGATCAGCTCCATCCGCAGGCATTCCATAGCCGCGACGCGGCCGTTCTCATCCCCAATGATCCGTTTCGGAGCGGTTAGCCATTTGAATTCGACGCCGTCTCCCTTGGCGAAATCAAATTCAAAATCATAGGCCGTCATTTCTTCTTGTGTTCGCCGATACACGATTTGCACTTGTTCAGCCCCGAGCCTCACCGAGCATGTAGCAGCATCTATGGCGGTATTCCCGGCTCCGATGACCGCTACGCGTTTTCCGATCAAGTCGGCATTCAGATCCGTACCGGTTTTCGTAGCTTCAACGAAGTCAATCGCATCATAGACACCGGCTAAGGCTTCGCCTTCGATACCGAGCATCGGCACTTTCGACATGCCAACGGCAAGCACGACAGCGTCATAGTCTTGCAGCAGCTCTTCCGCCGTAATATCCACCCCGACTCGCATGCTCATCCGGAAATCGACGCCGAGCTGGCGTATTTGATCCACTTCCCAAAGTGAAATTTCCTGCGGCAAGCGGAAAGAAACGATACCATACGTATCCAAGCCTCCTGCTTGCGCCTTCGCCTCGAACACCGTCACCTTGAATCCGAAGCGGGCAAGCTCGCGGGCTGCCGAAAGGCCGGCAGGCCCACTGCCGATGACTGCGGCACATTTCCCATTCTCCGCCCCCGCTTTGAACAACAACTGCTCATTCTTCATCGCCCAGTCGGTTGCGTAGCGCTGCAACTGCCCGATCAGGATAGGCTTGGACGAATGATTAAGCACACAAGCCCCTTCGCAGAGCTCCTCTGTCGGGCATACTCTCGAGCAGGTGGCCCCAACTGGATTTGCCTCCATGATGGTGCGCGCAGAACCTTTGAGGTTGCCGTTGCCAATCTTTTTAATGAAAGAAGGAATGTCAATTCCTGTCGGACAGGCGCGTATGCAAGGAGCATCATAACAATACAAGCATCGATTTGATTCTTCGATCGCCTCTTTCGGCTTCATCCCCGCCTTGACTTCAGCGAAATTGCGTTTCAAATCATTTAGCGAAATAAATGATTTCCCCATTGGCTGCACCTCCGCGCGCGATAAGCTCATTATTGGATTGTAGCTTCAATCAGGTCTACGATTCTGTTTTCTCCATGGCGATGCGGCACGCTGTCCGGTACAAAAGCTCCGTTCCCAGTGTAATATCTTCCGGACTCGCATATTCCTTCGGATTGTGGCTGATCCCCTCCAGACATCGCACGAAGATCATCCCGTAATCGCATACGTAGGACATCGCAAGCGAATCATGAAAAGGACCGCTCATGAGCTCCGGCGGGGAGAATCCCATTGTCTCCGCTTCCTCACGCAAGCTTTGCATGATCCAGCCTGCACAATAGCGGGGCTCGCTGTTCGTATCCTCGCGAATTGTATACCGAAGACCATGCTCCCTTGAAACATTCTCGATGACACTTAAGAGTTCGGCCTCAAGAGCGTTTCGGCGCGATAAATCAATATCGCGAAGATCAACCGTGAAGGACACTTTCTCCGGGATGATGTTGCGCGAATCGGGAAAAACAGTAAGAGAGCCTACCGTACCTACCGTCGGAGCCCCTGGAATCCGCTGCACAAGCTCGTTCAGCGCGACGATGACTTTGGCGCTGCCGAGAAGCGCATCGTGGCGCATCGACATCGGCACTGAGCCGGCATGACCGGCAAAACCGGTCATTTCAACCGTGAGCCATAGCGGACCGGAGATGCCTGTAACGATGCCGATCGGAGCATCCAGCGATTCGAGAATCGGCCCTTGCTCGATGTGCAGCTCCAGGAAAGTGCCGATGCGGCCCGGTTGAAACGCATAGCCCTCGAAATCAGCAGGGTTGCAGCCGAATTGCTGCAATGCTTCACGGCGGGTAATGCCGCTTTTATCCGTGCGGTCGAGCTCATTTGCTTCCAGCGTGCCTGTCATTCCGCGGACGCCGAACAAGCCCTTATTGAAGCGGCAGCCTTCCTCATCGCAGAATGCCACAACTTCGATATCGCACTCCGGCGTTCTGCCTGACTCCACCAGACTGTGAACCACCTCGATCGCGCCGAGTACGCCAATTGCGCCATCGAACCGCCCGCCATAGGGCTGCGAATCAATATGAGAGCCTAGCATGAGCACTGGCGCGTCTGAATTCCTGCCTTTCAGCTTCCCGATGAGATTGGCAAACGGATCGATGTGAGCTTCCATGCCCGCTTCTTCCATCCAGCCTTTGACAAGCTCCACGCCTTCACGGTCTTCCTTGGACAGCGCCAGCCGGCAAACGCCTGTTTCTCCGATTTTTCCAATTTGCGCAAGCTCCTGAATATGTTGATGCAAGCGTTCAGCGTTGATTTGAATCCGAGGGGCTGTAGACAACATCCTTCATCCTTTCTCCTCATTGACATCGAAAACAGCAAGCAATGTGTCTACAATAAACGTTATATCTTCATCTGTTGAGGAGAACGGGGGACTTAGCGAAAGGATGTTGGCGTAGCCAGGTACGGTGTCTCCATTTTTTCCGACCAGCAAACCCTTTTGTTTACACGCTGCTATAATTTTCATTACGCGCTCCGGTGAAGCCGGCTGCTTGGTTTCCACATCTTCAACAAGCTCAATGCCCATCGCCGAACCGAAAATCCGGATCTCACCCACATGGGGATGCGCCAGCAATGGCTTCAAGCCGTCTTTAAAAGCTTTACCGATCGCAGCGGAGCGTGCCACCAGATGTTCACGTTCCAGAATCTCAATATTTTTCAATGCCACAACACAGGAAACCGGGTTGCCTCCAAACGTGTTAATATGCCGTAAATGACTTGTCGGTTCCTGGTTGTTTCTGAACAATTCATATAGTTCCGCTGAAACCGCCGTTGCCGATAGCGGCGAATAGGCGCTCGTCATGCCTTTGGCCATCGTGACGATGTCCGGCCTTACGCCATAATTGAGGTGGCCGAACTTCTCGCCGGAGCGTCCGAACCCGCAGATCACTTCGTCCACAATCAGCAAAACGTCATACTTATCACATATGCGCCGAACCGTCTGCAAATACTCGTCCGGCGGAACAATCATACCGCCTCCCGTAATAACAGGTTCCAGAATGACGCCGGCGACGGAATCCGCGCCTTCCCAAACGATCGTATCCTCGAACGCTTTGGCGCATTGCAAGCTGCAATTCCCCTGCGTTTGACCGAATGGACAGCGATAGCAATATGGCGGGGGGACATGTGCGAACCCAACGCCAAGAGGCTCATATTTCAGCTTGCGCTGCGCCTGCCCCGTCGCTCCTAAAGCTCCCATCGAATTCCCGTGATAAGCACGATGCCTGGAAATGAATTTGTGCTTCGCCGGTTTCCCGTTCTGATGGTGGTATTGCCTGGCAACTTTGAACGCCACTTCATTGGCATCGGACCCCGAATTGGAGAAAAAAATCCGATAGTCGCCATCCAGCCATTCATTAATTTTCGCCGCCAACTCGATGGCCGGGATGTGGGAATTTACCATGGTCGTGTAAGCGAGCTTCGTCATCTGTTCTGCGGCCGCTTCTGCAATCTCTTTCCTCCCATGCCCCACATTCACGCACCATAGCCCGGACATGCCATCCAAGTAGCGGTTGCCCGCCACATCCGTCACCCAGCTCCCTTCACCGGAAGCAACAATCAGCGGATTCTCGTTATGTGGGGACATGTGGTGCCAGACATATTTGCGATCTTTCTCGAGCAGTTCATCCCAGGACGGCAGATCACTCGTTTCGCCACTCATTTGATCATTCTGCATAAACAGCCTCCTCACCTGGCGACACTCTCACACTAATATCTCCTGTTTTATTTGTATGTGAAAATAGATGGAGACATCCCTTGCTACTAAGGGTTTAAGGATCTTTTTTCATTTAATCAGATGAAACACGTTGGCGTTATTTTAAATAACTATATATGTAATAGTATATAACTCTTAACTTTTTTTTCATTATACAAAGTGTTTCGAAATCTCCTGCTTCACTTTACAGAGTGTATAGTCTCACTTCCAAATCAAATACCCCTGGCTCATCTTCGAGTCAAGGGTGTTCATATTAATTACATAACTAATATTATGTAAACTAATTTCTATTTTGTTCCCCGCGTTCTGGAATTATACTCTAACAGTAGGTTCAACTACAGTAAGCGTGCTATTGTACGTATTAAGATCAGCAACCGCGCCAATCGGTATTGCCGCTTTGTAGTAACCGTGAGCTGTACTTAAGTTTGTCATAAGAGGTTTACCCAAGGGGGACAGTAATTCGTTGATCAGTTCATCAAATGACGTTCTATAAGAAGTTGTGCAATTTGTGCATTGGCCTATAAGGATGCCCAGGCAATCATGAAATTTCCCGGCCATTATCAATTGTGTTAAATACCGATAAATCATATTCGTTGGTTCATGCGTATCTTCGATGAGGATAATTTTTCCAGAGGTATTGATTTCATAGGGCGTTCCAAGCGTGCCGACGAATGAGGTAAGGTTTCCGCCTACAATCGGCCCCCGCACATGGCCTGGAACCAGACTTTTCAGCGGCATCCCGGACGGGTTTTGAATCGTTCTCGTACTCGCAGGAGTTGACGTAGCCGCGAAAAATTGATTAAAGTTGTATGTCGGCGTACTCGCATTAAAATCAATTAAAAGCAGGCTTTGGAACGTAATTAAATTTGCAAATTGATACAGTATATTTAATAAGATGGTAATATCGCTGTAGCCGGATACGATTTTGGAATTGGAATTAATTCTTCG
Source organism: Paenibacillus sp. FW126-R14 (assembly GCF_058789495.1). Classification (NCBI taxonomy): domain Bacteria; kingdom Bacillati; phylum Bacillota; class Bacilli; order Caryophanales; family Paenibacillaceae; genus Paenibacillus; species Paenibacillus sp. FW126-R14. The sequence goes on from NZ_JBYTBS010000022.1 coordinate 59,955, forward strand.
ATAATCCAAATAGGGTAAAATATCCTTTACTCCAGTACCTCCTCTTGTCGGAAGTATCATTCTCACGTTCGGATTATTGATCATCGTCATAAAATCTTCAGCGCGCTGCTGAGCGGATGCGGCAACAATTCCACCGTAAAAATAGGCATATTTCCCCACTATAACTTTAAAACCCATATTTTCAAGCGTACGAATTCTTGCGTCTATGATGCTTGCGTCAAGCGGACTTCCTAACGTAACGATTCCAATGGTGTCTCCGCTGCGCAAGATTGGGGGCTGAATTGCCATTAGGATGCCTCCTGCCAATTCCTTGTAGAGCAAAGGATAATACTCTCTGATGCCTTATATGCGCTGCCCGGGCAAAATATGACTCCGGTTAAATGCCCATTCCTGCCGGAATAAATGCTGTGACCCGATTCATCGCCTCTTGCTTCTGCTTATCTGCAACATGGGTGTAAATTTGTGTTGTTTGGATGCTGGCATGCCCAAGCAATTCCTGCAAAGTTCGGATGTCCGTCCCCGCGAGAACCTGCATCGTGGCAAATGTATGACGCAGCTTATGGCTGGAAATCGACTTTCCTTGCAGCTCTGAATAATGCTTCTTCAATTCTTCGAAATGCTTCTCCGCAATCGTTTGAATCATGCGAACGCTGATCCGGCGGCCAAATTGCGAGACGAAAAAAGGCTGCTCTCCTGCACTTCTGGAATCCAAACGCTCCGCCAGTGCTTTATTCAGCACTTTGACCAATTCATCAGGGAGAGGGATCAGGCGCCATTTCCGCCCTTTTCCATAAACAAGAAGCGATTGGGTCGTTTGGTTGAAGTCGGATGTATTCAGTCGATGCAGTTCGCTCACCCGCAGCCCCGCATAGCTCATCAGCAGAAACATGGCCACATTTCGAATCTGATACTTCCCCTCAATAGACTGCAGAAAAACTGACAACAGCTGCTCGCTAAGAAAGGTTGGAATTTGATTCTTCTCTACCTTTGACTTCTTAATGTTGAGGGTCGGATTGTGGTTCGTCAACTGAAGGTCGATCAGCGATGAGAAAAAAGTCCGGATCGATGACAAGTATCGATTACGTGCAGCATCGCCTGCCCCACCCTGCCGCATCTTCGTTAAAAAACGCATAATATCGATCGTCTCTATCGCAGTTAAAGATTTTTCTATCGTAGAAAGAAATAAACGAACATCTCCCAAGTACGCTTGTTGCGTTCGTTTGGTGAAACCCTGATCCTTCATCCAGGTATCAAACATCTCCAAATAGTCGTCCATATACTCAAACTCTTGTCCCATGCGAGCTCACTCCGTTCGTTACAATCTAAGTTGCGTTAAATATAGATTTAGTGCAATTTTTTTGACCGAAAAAAACGGCGCTTTGGCACCTTTTCCGTGTGTTTGGAATGGGTGCCTGGCCGCCAGCCTTCTAATCCCTTGGGTATTCGACTTTCATAATATCCATAAAAGGTACTTTATCTACTTCCCCGCTGCTTGTCTCTATATGTACACGGCCTGTTCGTGAATCCATCGTTGTAATGAGCCCGCGCACTTGCTCTTCACGTCCCCAAACCGTAAGGAGAATCTCCGAATTCTCCATCTTTGCTTCCGACAATTGATTGCCGATTTCTTCCAAAACAAATTCATCCCGCGTTGGTCTTTTTGCTACTTTTGCTTTTGCCATTCTCGCTCCCCCTGTACGCTAATCACCTAACCGGCGATAAAATTTCTTTGACCCTTCCCACTTGTCCATCAGTCAATCTTACTTTTATGCCATGAGGATGTGTCGGCGAATTCGTTAACAAGTCCTTCACAATCCCCCGAGTTAGTTTACCGCTCCGCTGGTCCTGCTTCAACACGATATTGACTTCTATACCCGGCAAGACATCTTTGCGATTTTGTCCATTCATGCTGTGTATGTCGCCTGCTTTCTTTCCAGATTGTGCTTCATTATACCATAATTTCTTCGCAATCCCCACATCTGTAGAAACAATGGCTGGCCACTTTACAACATGCTGGCTAACTCATACGATTATTGATATTAATACTACAGTAAAAAGGAGTTTCGATTATGAGTCGTTCGTGGCCGCTGCCTGCAAAACCTTGGATCATGCATCAAGTTTGGAACGATCTGCTATTCGCTCACTGGCCTATCCCCGTCAACATGATAAGAGAACATATTCCTGATCATATTCCGATCGATACGTTTGAAGAGACTGCTTGGATAGGCGTAGTTCCTTTTCATATGTCAGGCGTTACGTTAAGAGGCATTCCTCCGCTGCCCTACTTCTCATCTTTTCCTGAAATCAATGTACGTACTTACGTAACGATTGATGGTAAACCAGGCGTCTATTTTTTCAGCCTGGACGCTCACAACAAATTCGCCGTGGAAGCAGCACGCTCTTTCTTTCATCTTCCGTATTTTTATACCAAAATAGAAGTTAAAGAACTAACAAAAAACACTATCCGCTATCATAGTGTTCGTCAAGATCCACGCGCTCGAGCGGGTGAATTTTTAGCTGAATACCGCCCCATCTCCCCCAACCGGCTAGCAATGCCAGGAACTTTAGAATACTGGCTGACAGAGCGTTACTGCCTTTATTGCCAGGATCGCCGCGGAAACGTTTATCGGGGAGAAATCGCTCATGATCCATGGCCGTTGCAGTCTGCTGAGGCTAATATCACCATCAATACGCTGCCTCTTTCTTTTGGGATCATCCTTCCAGAACAGCCTCCCGTTTTACATTTTGCCAAACAATTAAAGGTAAAGATTTGGGCTCTTGAGAAGCTCAACGATTCTTTCAATGGCTCGAAATAAGCCAAAATATGCGGTTAATTTTATTTAATGACATTAATGATTAATGATATTAATTCATGCGGAATTCGCTTTTAATACCGCAAAAACCCTTTATTTTACGCCTACTCGCTAACATCAACCTCACCGCTTTTATTCGAAAAATAAGGGATCAGCAGAGCACTTGAGAAACTGAAAATCATGACGGCTTTAAACACAAAGCCTTTGAAATCAGTTATCCCTAGAATAAGCGCCAACATCACAATGCGAGAACAAATCAGCATAAGTTCCCGCCATACCATGACCCGCGCCTGGTGTATAGGTGCAAGATGATTGGTCGCAACGAATTGCCGCGAGCTCCAGATCGTGAAAAAGAAAAACAGCCCGATTGTCGTTAATATATTAGAGAGTATCAAAATCGGAGGCTTCGGAAAAAGCGCAAGCAAAAAGCCTGCCGCGGCCGCCAGCATTCCGAACGTTAACCACCAAGAATCGCTAATCCGGCGTGTGCGGCTGAATCGTTGGTAGACAAACACGCAAACTACGGTGAATGCTGTATACATGATCTGAAGAAGAGCAATCATCAGCTTGTCGCTGGTTACAGAAAACGTGAAAATAAGGGAGAATATGCCCTGGAATTGAATAAAGAACCCGCCTGCGATGAGCGATGGGATCATCCATTTCAAACCTGTCGTATTGAAAACCCGGCGGATGGAAAAGTGGCTAAATACCGCTTCTCCCGCATCTTTTAAAGAAATTCGAGGCACATAGAACGACATCACAATCATTATCGCGATAAAAAGAAACATCACAAAGAAGGACCCGGAAAACCCGATCCATTGAATCAATATCGCAAATAGCAGTGGATTGAGGAACGCAATCAATTGACCGAATACATTCGTGGCTGAAAAAAAAGCTGTAAACTCCTCTCCCTTACCAAAAAGAGAGATTCCGATATTTTGCGCAGCTGCATAAAGTCCGTTCGTAATTCCTACCGGCAGCGCAATCAGGGATAAATAAAACAATTTGGGTTCAACATGTACATAAGACAGCAAAACAAAGGTAATTCCGGCACAAATCGCTGAAGCCCTCATCACCGAACTAATATTGAATTGAGCCAGCAGTTTGGCGCCATACATAAAAGCAAGTCCCCACGCTCCAAACAAAATCAAATTAAACCAAGCGACATCGAAGATTTGCCGATTTTTTTCCCATATGAAAAGATTAATAAAAATACCCATGTAATTGAAAATGACGCTCGAACTCACGTTCATCATTAATAATCGTTTCAGCGATTTTGTCATTGTAGTCTCTACCTTCAAAATTATTCGTCAGCTCGGTTTCCATGGATAAAGTAATCAGATACAATAAAATGAGTTGAAACCCTTTTTTCGAGCTAAATCAACGATAACATGGAGTTATTACGGAGGGAATGTACGATATGCCAAAATTCATGGACTATATGATCAGTCCTTATCCGCTTCGGATCATTACACTGGCCATCGATTCCAGCAAGCTGAAACTGCAGTCTTTGATTATATTAAATGTTGGGCATCTCCCTGGACGTATATCCTTTCGACATCAGTCGACCTTCTCAAAATGGGCTTTTATTTACCTGTCCGGCGGCAAAGGCTCTTATCAAGCAAACGACGGTCCCGTCCAACGTGTAGGAAGCGGCAGTTTGCTCTTTTTGCGGCCCGGCGTCGTTTATAATTATGGTCCTGATCAAGGCGGCTTTTGGGATGAATATTATTTCACATTCGAAGGCACTCGAATCGAGGAATGGCTTGGCAGTTGGTTGACGAATGTCGATGTAGCGAAGCAGGTCGGGCATGAGGACGCCACCCAGCACAACCGGATCGAGCGCATCTTCATGCTGATGGAGAGCGGTTTGCCAGATAATGCCGATCGCGCAGCGCTGCTGATGGAAACTTTGCTCTTTGAGTTTATCCTGAAAGATCAGGCGACGGCCGAGACGACGAAAACCCAGCAAGTCATCGACATCATGGACGATCTTGGGGACTCCCTCTTCCGGACTTTCGATGCGAAAAGTATCGCTAAACGGCATCACATCTCCATCTCTACGCTCCGCAGAGTCGTTAGCGAATATACCGGCTACCCGCTTAACGCGTATATGAACCGTTTGAAAATAGCTGAAGCGAAAAACATTCTGCTCAATACCGACGATACCGTGAAGGAAATTGCGGATTCTTTGGGGTTCAAAGACGTGTTCTACTTTTCCCGGTTATTCAAAAAATACGTCGGAGTATCTCCTCTTATTTACCGGAATACGATGCAGCTTTAAATTTGTTTACATAATATTAGTTATGTAATGTTTTTAAAATTTTTTTCAAAATGAGTGATTCATCCTAGTACGACTTGTCACTGAGCTACATATGATAAAGCAGTAGTAAATCTTCCCAATGGGGAGGTGAATCCAAATGACACTAGCTCTTACAGGATGGATGCTCTACGCAATGTTTGCTGTTCTTGGCTTTATGGGCTTAAGTTTCTTATTCAATTTGTACAAATCCCTTAAAGCAGGTTCGTTCTCCAGTTCTTTGTTTCTCCCTTATTTGAAAGACATGCTGTATTATGTGTTCCCATTGTTTCTGCTTTCCAACATGATGGGCCTTGACCCTACCGGTTTCTTAATGTTGGTTGGTTATTATCTTGGCGCACTCGGAGTCGTACTCAAATATTTGGAGAGCTTTAAGAAATGATTTGTAACCGCATTCAATAATGCTCATATATGGCTCTCATCAAGAGAGCCAGAAGCTGCCGTGATCTCATGGCGGCTTTTTTATATTTTCGCGAGGAAAATACATTTGTTTGGGAACTACAGGCCACTATTTCAGCAAAAGTGACACATTTCCAGACACAATGGAGCCTACAGGGTCTTATTTTACCTCAAGTATCCAAAAATCAATCCGCGCGTAAGGAATAGCGGACCCCAGTTCCCTTCCCCACGGCCATTGAGCTGTTTATAGCAAAATAGCGCCCTCACAGGGGCTATCGTCACAGACTTTCTGGAGATGGAAGCTCACTCCCGAATACAAAAATAAGGAGGAAGCGCGGCTTCCCCCTTAAACCTTAATATGTATTTACCATACACATTACAAACTTTACGTAATCTTAGTCCTCAAGTTCCACGTTATGATAGACCTGCTGCACATCTTCCAAATCTTCCAACGCATCGATCAATTTATCAAATTGCTTTTGTGCGTCTTCTGACAGCGTAACGTTATTTTGAGCCAGCATCGTTAATTCTGCAATGGAAAACTCCGTAATTCCGGCATTTTTGAAAGCTTCCTGCACCGCATGGAACTGCTCGGGATCAGCATACACCATGACCATCTCGTCCTCTTGGACGATGTCACGAATATCAACATCCGCTTCCAATAGAAGCTCCATAACTTCATCCATGCTCTTCTCTTCAATCCCAATAACCGCAGTGGGGTCGAACATGTAAGCAACAGAGCCGCTTACGCCCATATTGCCGCCACTTTTGGTGAACGCTGAACGAACGGCAGGTGCGGTACGGTTCACGTTATTCGTCAGAGCATCCACAATGACCATCGAACCGTTAGGTCCGAAGCCTTCGTAACGAAGCTCCTCATAAATTTCATCGGAGCTGCCTTTGGCTTTATCGATTGCGCGATCGATAATTGCTTTCGGCACATTATAAGTTTTGGCGCGTTCGAGAACAACTTTTAACGCACGGTTAGCTTCGGGATCCGGTTCGCCCTTCCGAGCGGCTACATAAATTTCAAGTCCGAATTTGGCATAAATTCTACTTGTATTTGCGTCTTTAGAGGCTTTCTTCTCTTTAATGTTATTCCACTTACGGCCCACGTTTGTTCCCACTTTCTTTTTTTTATCTCATTACACATAATAACCTATTTTTATTCCAAATGTAAAAATAAAATCGCGAAATTCGATACCCTAATCGCTCAAACTCTTTCTAAGCGTTCAATGTCATCCAATTTCCTCAAGCTCGTAAAGCGAAGCCTCCCTGTTGCGAATGACCCGTCTGAGCAGGGAAGCCATCTCACGCGTAATGTCTCCACGCTCGAAAAACGCCTGCACGGCATCGCGCTCTGCCTGAATAGCGATCCAGTGCACCTCGCGGAGGCAATCATTGAACGAGGCGTCCTTACGCCGCGAACCGAAAGTAAATCTGCGCAGCCTGTCAAGCGTTTGCTGATAATAATCGAGCACGCCTTCGGCTGCTTCGTCGCTCTGAAGCGCGCAGCGTTTGGAGAACTCCTCGACAACAGCTTGGCTGCATTGCATTTTGAGCGAACGGATCTCGACCATATCAGGTTCGACAAAGCTGGCTGCCACACGAGGTTGCGAGTAGGACGTCATAACCGTTTTAAATCGCCGCCACATATTTTTAAAAATAACTTTGCCCAGATCCAATTTATTAGCGAGAATAAGCTCGAGTTGTTCCAACATTTTTAAATAGTAATTCGCTTGCTCGCGGCTCACTTGTCCGCTCTCCAAACGATCGTTCACATACTGGCGCTCTATTTTCAGCGCGATCAGACGCATCCCGGCTTCTTCCTGCTGAAAACGCGGGAGACGTTTCACTCTGCCGTCCTTTTGACCGAGCTGCTGCATCATGATTTTATAATCGCCAATCACGGTGTTCACGGCCAACTCATTCTTTTCCGTGCTCGTTTTCTGGAGCGCCCGTACGGCGGAAGCCAGAACCTCAATCTGCCACTCGCGCTCCAAACGCTCTCTCTCGGCATCCCCTGCTGTATTTTTCTTCTTAGCAAGGAGCGGAAGGACGATGCTCGCGGTAAGCAGCGATAACAGAATCACGGATGCTGCAAGAAAAATAATAAGATCTCTTTGCGGAAAGGGATCGCCAGTTTGCAAAAAGAGCGGAATGGAGAACGCACCCGCCAGCGTAACTGCTCCACGAACGCCGGATATGGTCGTAAGCATCAGAATGCGCATGCTTGGCACCGCCTGATTCTGATTCCCGAACAAGCGCCCTCCTCTGGTGAAAATGAACGTCCACCCAAAACGCAGTATCAAGAGCAGAGCATAGATGAGTATCGCGTATCCGATGACTTTGAAATTATCGAAATTCGGATCACTGAGGATCGTTCGAGACACACCTGGGATTTGCAGACCAAGTAGGACAAAAACCAATCCATTTAACACAAACAAAATGACGGACCATGTTGCGTTGGAGACGTTCCGCAGATTCGGCATCGTAAACGCAATGCGCTCGTTCTCAATGGCATGCACCAGACCTCCCGCAACAGCGGCCAAAATACCCGATAGCCCAAGCTCCTCCGCAATCAGAAAGAGCAGAAACGGCGTCAAGATTTGCAAAAGCATATGCATCGTCTCATCCTCAAGACCTGCCCGGCGCAGCAGATGGCGAATGACGATAATGAGAAAAGCTACGATGGCTCCGACCAGCAACCCGCCAATGGAAATGACAAGAAAGCTGAGACTTGCTTTCGGCAACGAAAAAACACCCGTGACTGCCGCGGCAATGGCGAACTTGAACGCGACAAGACCTGATGCGTCGTTCATTAAAGCTTCCCCTTCGAGCAGACGCTTCAAGCTTTTAGGCAAATGAATGCGCCCGGCTAAGGCGCTTACCGCTACGGCATCCGTCGGAGACAGGATGGCCGCCAACCCGAAAGCTGCTGCTAGCGGGATGGAAGGAATCAGCCAGTGGGTCACATACCCCACGACGCATACGGTGATGAAAACAAGACCGACAGCTAACAGCAGAATCGGAGCACGCAGTCTCCATAGCTCGTCACGCGGCGTATGCTTGCCATCGTTATACAACAGCGGGGCAATGAACAGAATGAAGAACAATTCCGGTTCCAGGTGCAGGTGAACACCTAACGGTACGATCACCAGAATTGCTCCTAAAGCAATCTGGATTAGTGGTACGGGTATGAACGGAACATAGCGGTTCACGACATTGGACACGCCAATCAGAACCAGCAGCATGAGAATGATAATAAAAACGTTCAAACGGTAACGCTCCTTCCCCATTACGATAAATTGCGACAAATTGCTTTTAGTATTTCAATATTTTTCTAAAGAATCCTTCCCGGAAACCCTCCTTCCCGACAGAAGTATTTTCCCCAATTTTACGAATGTTCACGAATTTGAAATATTTTCAAATATAATTTTGCTGGCAAACGGTGTAAAATATCTAAATACGGTTTAAATCCAATTGTGTCGATGTTGATTGGCATTTTCATTTGTGAAAAATGTTACAACCATTTGGGAAACATCTGTTTCACCCGTACACATTGTGACAGTACCCGATTTTTTTTCAACGCAAAGGAGGATTTTCACATGTCACAAACATCTGCTCTTCAAGAAGTAGCTGCTACGGCCGCTGCGGAACCAAAATCGTTAGACGTACTTGACCAATTGCTGAAGCCTGAGGTGCAACAATCTCTGACTGTACTGGTCGACAACCTGCCTAAATTGGCGGAAATGGTTACTGTGCTAACCAAAGCGTATGATTTTGCACAAAGCGTAGCAACGGACAAAGTATTGATTAACGATTTTGCCCAAGGTATTGGCGAATTTGTTAAGCCTGTGCAAGAGAAAGCGAAAGACATTGCGTCCGCGGCTATTGAAGCCGGTGAGCGCTCCCAGGCTGAAGCAGGATCAACAATCGGTCTCTTCGGTATACTAAAAATGCTGAAAGATCCTGAAGTGCAGAAAACTCTTCGTTTTGCACAAGCATTCTTGAACGTACTATCTGAACGTAAAAATTAATACGGACTAGGGATGATAACGATGGCTAAACAAATACTTATTCTTGGCGGCGGTTACGGCGGCCTTTTGACCGCACTGACAGCTCGTAAACATTTGACGGCTTCAGAAGCAAACATAACAATCATCAACCGCTTTCCAACACATCAAATTATTACGGAACTGCACCGTCTTGCCGGCGGCACGATTAAAGAGCAAGCTGTTGCGCTTCCACTGCAAAAACTGCTTGGCGACAAACATGTCAATATCGTTGTAGATACGATTAAAGAAATTAAACCAAATGATAAGCAAGTCGTTACAAGCAGCGGCGCTGTACATACTTACGATGCACTTGTCGTTGCTCTAGGTAGCGAAACGAACTACTTCGGCATTCCAGGGCTGGAAGAGAACAGCATGGTGCTTAAATCCGCTGCGGATGCTAACCGTATTCGTGAGCATGTTGAAGCTCGTCTGGATGCTTATAAAGCTTCCGGCAACAAAGCTGATGCAACCATCGTCGTTGGCGGTGGCGGTCTGACTGGCGTTGAGCTTGTTGGCGAGTTCGCGGATAAACTGCCGGAAGTTTGCCGCAGCAAAGGCATCGATTTCAGCGATATCTCCATCTATTGCGTGGAAGCTGGCCCAGCCATTCTTCCTGTATTCCCTAAAGTGCTGATCGAGCGCGCGGTAACCAGCCTTGAAAAACGCGGCGTTACGTTCCTAACTGGCGTAGCAATTACGGAAGCGACTAAAAACACGGTTTCCCTGAAAAGCGGACAAACCATCGAGTCGAATACGATCATTTGGACTGGCGGCGTGAAAGGCAACCCGGTTGTCGGCAGCTGTGGAATCGCAGAAGACCGCGGCCGTGCTACTGTCACATCGACGCTTCAATCCACTTCCCACGCGGATGTCTTCCTGGCAGGCGACTGCGCGGTAGTGTTCCCTGAAGGCAGTGAAAGACCGTACCCTCCTACTGCTCAACTTGCTTGGCAGATGGGTGAAACGGTTGGTTACAATCTCTCCGTTCTCATCAAGGGTGGCGCTATGGACAAATTCACCCCTGTATTCTCCGGAACGCTTGGAAGCTTAGGCCGTAAAGACGGAATCGGCACAATTGGCGGAAACAGCACGCAGTTGAAAGGCTTGCCTGCTTCCCTGATGAAAGAAGCGAGCAATGTTCGCTACTTGTCCCATATTCACGGTTTGTTCGCTCTTGCTTACTAAGCATTAAAAAAAGGATGTCCCTTAGCCTCTTCCGGCTATTCGGCATCCTTTTATTTCGTTTCCTATTATAAAAAAGACTGGAAAGAATGGCGAATAACGTCCCCCCTGCTGATAATGCCCGCTAATACGCCGCGGTGCAGGACAGGCAGTTTTTTTATTCGTTTTTTACCCAATATGGCAGCAATTTGCTCGATATCCTCTTCGGCGTCGACAGCAATCACTTTCTTTTGGGCGATTTTCATGACATTCATCGGGAGCAGATTTTGAACTCTTTCGTGGAATTCTTCGCTGTCTCCTTTGATCACAGCCGTGTAAATATAAGAACCGAAGACATGGTCATCATGCTTGCCGATATAGCGCATAATATCTCCATCGCTAATGTAAGCGGTTACCTCATTCCGATCGTTAACGACGGGAAGCCCGCTGATTCGGTACTTAATAAATTTCTCAATCACACTGCGGACAGGGTCATCTTCCTTCACTTTGTAAACTTGGCGGACCATGATTTCTTTGGCTTTCATGACCGTTCCCCTCCAATATGAATTGCCTTTGGATTTAACTAGATGTATAATGCAACTATATATTTGTATTATACAACTATACACCGTGAAGTTCAATTCCCCATCCATAAAGACTAAGAACTAAGATGAGGTAACTTATGACAATTCATCCTGCCGAAACGATTGAACTCGAACTAACCATACTTATGCGTCGATTCTTGGCTGCCACAACGAATAAAAAAATCGGTAATCTGGATCGTTCCGCTTATCTTCTGCTCCATCAAATCTCCTCTCATGGATCTGCTGGTGTGAAAGCTTTGGCTGAAGAGTTTCAACTGGATATGTCGACGATCAGCCGTCAAACCGCCGCATTAGAGCAGAAAGGTTACGTCTATCGGATTCCGGATCCTCAAGATGGACGCGCTTACTCTTTGCAAATTACCGAATTCGGCGCCAAGGAACTCGCTTCTAACAAGCAAGTCCGATTCGAACTTGTTATGGAGCTGCTCCAGGAATGGTCTTTGGATGACCAACAAAAATTTGGAGAGCTCCTTAGCAAATTTAATCGGACTTTTTAAAGATCGATTACTCAGTTTCACCTGTGAGATTAGAAGGACTGTTCCAAGCTTCGGCAAGCAGTTCATTATTGATGCCTACACCGGCCAGAGCCCCCATAGATGCAGCGGCAATCGCCTGATACATTTGTGTTGCCGCATCTCCCGCACTATAAATGCCAGGTACATTTGTTTTACCAAACGCATCTACGACAATCATGCCTGTTTCTGTCACTTGGCAGCCTAATTCCCTCGGCAAATCCGATCCGGGAACCAGATTTGGGGCAAAGAAAATGCCCGTACAGTTTAATTGGGTGCCATCCTTCAGATGGATATGCTGCACCATACCATCCTTTGAATGGATTTGCTCAATAGGAGCATCAAATACGGGTACATTGTGAAGCTTCAACTCTTCGCGTTCTTCTTCCGTCAATTCATCTGGTCCGTTCGTGCAGATAACGTAGTGACTTGTCCAGCCTGCCAGCATTTTGGCCGAGTGTAGCGCTCTAGCCCCTTTCCCAATAAGAACAAGCTGTTGGTCTCTCAATTCCCAACCGTCGCAATAGGGGCAAACAAAAGCACTTTTGCCATATACCTCTTGCAAGCCGTTGATTTCCAACGGTACATCCTTCATCCCTACAGCAAAAAGCAGCTTTTTGGCCCTGAAAGATGAGCCTTGTCCTGTCGTAATCTGAAAATTACCTTCCTCGCCCGAAATCGAATGAGCTGTCTCCTCTACAAAATGAACGGACGGATAAGCTTGAATCTGTTCCTTCGCAATTCGCCGAAACTCCCCCGGAGGAATGCCGTCGCGCGTCAGAAACCCGTGAGTCTCACGAGTAACCCGATTGCGCGGACGTCCTTCGTCGATCACGACTACACGTTTTCTCGCCCTGCCTAACACAAGCGCCGCATTCAATCCTGCTGGCCCTCCGCCAATAATGGCTGCGTCAAAAGATAATGCCATTTTCATCACCCTCCTGTATAAAAACTATTAAAGACCCTTAATGTCTATAATAACACTTGAAGGTTTAAAGATCAAGATAACATCGACCTAGAGTGGCCGTCTCCTAAAGCAACTGAATCTCCTTATGAGACAGCCTCTCATAACTGAATTTAAACTATCTATCAGAAGCATCCACTGTATGTTTAAGCAATGTTGCAATGGTTACAGGTCCAACTCCCGCTGGTACAGGTGTGATTGCACTAGCACTCAGCAAGCAGCTTTGGTAATCTACGTCTCCCACATTCCCTGCATTGTACCCAGCGTCCAACACAATAGCACCCTGCTTGATCCAACTGCCTTTGACGAAATTTGGTTTCCCCACAGCTGCAACCACTATATCACCTAAACGTACAATCTCTTCTAGATTAGCCGTTCTAGAATGACATGTTGTAACCGTCGCGTTACTGTTCAGCAGCATGGCTGACACTGGCTTGCCGAGAATGGGACTCCGTCCAATCACGACGGCATGTTTACCTGCAACTTCGAGGTCGTAAAACGCCAAGATTGCCATAATTGCCGCGGGTGTGCAGGATGGAAATCGAGCTATGCCGAATGCATTTTGCGCATAACCCAGCGTGGTAACACCATCTACGTCTTTCTCGATTCGAATGGTATCAAATGCTGCCCGCTCGTCAATATGCGGGGGGACTGGATGTTGGAGCAGAATGCCGTGTACATTCGGATCCGCGTTAAGCTTGTTGATTTCTTCGATTAATTCACTCGTAGTCGTATTCTCAGGTAAATCTACACGGATGGAGCGCATACCTAGCTTTCGGCATGCATTGCCTTTCATCCTGACATAAGTGGCTGAGGAAGGATTATTTCCAACCAAAACTGTAGCTAGGCAGGGAACAATCCCTCGTTCGGATAGAGCTCTTATTCGCTCCGCAAGATCCTCTTTCATCTTCTCCGCGACTCGATTACCGTCTAGAATTAACTTCTCTGTCATATAGATCAGCCCCCTTTAAACATAAAGAGGCAGGGATAATCATCCCTACCTCTGCCCAGGCGTACGGCTCTATACATATGTGCTCCCTCGTGGTACTCCACGTTTACGCCAGTCGCACATACAAGTCATTTTCATTAATTATATTCTCAAAATTACAAAACAGGCAAGCCTTACTTTTCCAAGACCGCTGTTTTCTCCGAAACAGAAAACTTATACCAGAACAGCATCCCCGCAGAAACCAATCCGATTATCAGCAGTAAACTGTATACGTGCCGGTAGGCTTGAAGAAGACTCGATCTCTTCTGTACTTCAAGCAAAATGCCACACACCGCTACTGAGATCGATCCACCGCAAAACTGAATGAGCTGCATAAGTCCCATTCCTGAACCAATGAGCTCTTTAGGCAAAATACGCGACGTCTCATTATTCAAAGACGATATCGTTGCAGAAAATGCAGGTGAAAAACAAATATATCCAAGGAGAATCACCATTGGCGAAAAACCAAGCACTGTACAGAAACCTAGCATGACAATGGACAATACCGTATGGCCAATGAGCAGAAAGCGCAAGTTGCCGTACAGATCAATCCATCGCCCTACATAGCGCGTCAAGAAAGCGGACAGCACCGCCCCCGGTGCGATCGTTAAGCCGATCTTCATAGCCGAGTAGTGGTACAAGTTGGCCAGAGCCAGCGGCATCAGGAACAAGTTGCCCAAGTTCAAAACCAAAATGCAAAACCCAATCACAACGAGCAGCCGAAAATCGTTTCTTTTTAGCAAAACAGGGTTGATAAACGATTGTTTTCCCCGTCTCATATGCCAAAAATGCGCCAAAAATGAAAGGCAGCTGACCGCAAGCCAAATTAGCGACATTTGCGTCACGGCTAACAGCAAGGTGGCCGCATTGACTACCGTTAGCAGCGCCCCGAGAATATCTAACTGGAAAGGCAATCCAGGTTCTTTGGGAAGCAATCGAAGCAGAATCGGAAGGATCACGAGGACAAGCACCGTTATGGCGAATAGCCCATTCCAGCCCCAATATTCTGAAATTAGCCCGCCAACAATCGGACCTAATCCGAAAGCCATCGCGCTCCCTGCCGATATCATGGCGATCGCGGAGCCGCGCCTTTCTAGCGGAACATAGCGGCTGGCTAGCACCAATCCTAACCCTGCCATTACGCCAGCACCCGCAGATTGGAGTATACGCGCCATCAGAAGGACATGGAAATCGCGTGCAAAAATGCCAAGGACAGACGACAAGCCTAGCACAAGCAGCCCTACTGTCAATAATCGTCGTATAGGCACCGTATCGGTGAGCCGGCTGTATATCACAGTGGATAACGCATAACCGATGGAATAGCTTGAAATCACCCAAGAGCCGAGATCTGCGGAAATCTGGAGATCTTGGATAATGCTTGGGATGGAGACATTAAACATCGTTGTATTCATGACAACGATAAATAAGCCGATCGTCCAGACCGGCAGCACAACTTTGTCGTTCATTGCTTCACGTCCTGTCTGAATCCTACATGTAGTTCTCGTATACAGCATTTCAAAAAATGTAACGCTTTATTACTTTTCCGTACCTTGTAAGCCTACATGCATAACGGTTCGATTTCCACCCCATGTCGAGATAAAATCGACCTGATATCGGCACGAGCGGCTCTCATAATTGCTATGACCCAATTTATCTTGCGCCGTACCGTTGCCAGGACTATGTATATTCTCCAGATAATCGACCTTCCCGTCCGAATCGGCATAATCGCTACCAAAGTCCCGCCATTCATCATGGGCGGTTTGCAACTCCTGAGCCGAATAAGAGCCGCTGATCTCCAAATAACCGGTTGATCCGGCATTAGCTTTCGTACTGTTCCAAATGGCCTGGGTTAATGCACTGCTGCCAGTAATGGCATAGGACTCTTCCGCGGCTGTGATGGCACCGTCGATTTTAGCTTTCTTTTTCGCAGCTTCTTTCTCTTCGTTAATTTTGATCATATGCTCGCCGGTTAAGAGGGCAAGAATGTTCTGAATGCTTTCCTTCGCTGCTCTAAGCTTTTGATTAAGCAGTGTTTTCTTCTCTTGTTCGAGGTCAGGGTTATTTTCTTTTTCCCAAATGGCCGCGTGTCTATTCTTGTCCGCTTGGATCAGATCTGCTGCTAGCGATTTGTTCACGGCAATAATGCGATTCAAATCGAACACACCTTCGGTTTGCACCTTAGAGATATCCGCAGCCAGCTCCTCATTGGATGAATCATAAGTTCCTTCATCGTAATTTTTGTAAGGTGCAACTTTTTTCGCTGTAACGAATTTGAAAATACCCCGAATATTCCCCGTGCTTTGATCGCTGTTAAAACCATGCTTGTCAAATTGGGCTCCCGTGCAAGTCTCACTAAGCGTTTTCCATTCTGAATGGCTTAATTCCTTCGGAATGTTCTCAAACTGTTCAGTTGTCGTACACCAGGCATAAAAACTTTTGACATCGGAAGTATCCAGATCACTCCAATTTTCCGCGATTGCTTCCATTAACTTAGATTGCTGAGGCTTTCTGCTGGGCCAAGGCATAGCCTGAATCACCTGCGACCCGACAAATAGCTGCTGCACAGCCTTATTTCCGATCGTACGCTGCATTTGGATGACCGAGTTGTACGGACTTTGCCCTGCTTGGGTCTGCACATTCGCACTTCTCTTCGCGCCATCTAGGGAAGGTTGTTTAAAAGCGTGATTGCTAGAACGTGTATACAATTGGTTTCCCCCACATCCGACTTTCTACTTATGAAAATATCGTATCACATCTTCCACTTTGTGGATATATAAACAGCCGTAATGGGCTGGAGAATGGAAAAAAGCCAGATCCGGAAAGCAGCAAGTGGCTGCTCCGAATTGGCTTTACTGCGGATTAAAACGGTTTATAACCAGCCGCTTGATAAATCATCTCGGTAAACTTGACGACCTTCAAGGCAAAAGTACCCGGCACCACCACCTCGTGACGTCCAAGAATGGCATCGATAAAGCTTTTATCTTGATTCGTTTGCGGTTTGGGCAGCTCAGGTACGACGGGCTTTTGACCGAAGCGTTGAATGGTAATTTTACCGTTGTCATAAAAAATACCGCCGTCTTCGCCGCAAAATACATAGGTCTCATGCCAACGTGGCGCAAATCCGATAATGTTCAATCCGCCTACAGCGCCTTCCTCAAACCGGATTGAAGTGAAGGAATCGATTTCCACCGGCGCTCCTTGCAGATGCAAGCTTGGCTTCACCTCCGAAGGCGTTAGCCCCGTCGTCCACAGCATCACGTCAATGATGTGACTGCCGGAATCCATCAGCATACCGCCGCCTGACAGCTCTGGAATATGTCTCCACAATCCTGTCGTGAGTTGTTTCCAATCTTGATACAGTGATGCCGTTATCGACGTCAATTTCCCAATCTCGCCGCTTGCAATCGCGT
The DNA here is from genome assembly GCF_058789495.1 of Paenibacillus sp. FW126-R14. Lineage (NCBI taxonomy): Bacteria > Bacillati > Bacillota > Bacilli > Caryophanales > Paenibacillaceae > Paenibacillus > Paenibacillus sp. FW126-R14. The sequence continues at coordinate 77,185 of NZ_JBYTBS010000022.1, forward strand.
CGCGAATGTACAGGAACTCCGGCTGGAAATGACGCTGATACGAGACCTGCATCACCTTTCCTGCCTGCTCAGCAGTCGCAATCAAAAGTTCCGCTTCCTCCGAGGAACAAGTCATCGGCTTCTCAATTAGCACGTGCAGCCCTTTATGCAGCGCATCGGTCGCCTGCTCGAAGTGCAGCGTGTGTGGAGAGCAAATAACGACAGCGTCCAATTCGGTCTGATCCAGCATCTCCCGATAGTCCGTATAATGCCGCACATCATCAAGCTCGAACTTGGCTGCGAAGTTCTCCCGGTTTTCTGCACTCGTATCGGAGAGTGCAACGATCTCCGCTTCCTCTACCTCCAGCAATTGACGACCGTGTACTTGCGATATTCCGCCTGTTCCAATCATTCCAATACGAATTTTGCCCATTAGACTGCAGCCTCCTATTTAATAACCGTATAGTACAAGGTATTACTAATTCTGATCCAGAATGCCCTGTCTTCAAAAAGATTTGAATAATTATCGAGCCAAACGAATTTTTCCGAGTTCGCAAAAAAAATCCGCCATTTAGGCGGATTGATGAACACTCTTTAATGTGACGCCGAATACTCTTCCAGTTCAGAAGCCGGGTCGAATTTATCTTTACTCATGGCAAATGCAGCTAGCAGCGCAATGACGGACGGGATAATTGCCCATGCAAATGTATGAGCGATGGACGAGGAAAGCGCCTCTGTAATTTTATCAAGCACCTGAGGTGGGATCTGCCCCCGCGTCTCCGGCGTCAAAATTTTACGGGGATCGCTTAGATCGAAACCTTGCGGCATTCCGCCGCCGCTGCCGAACACGGAAGCCAGTTTATTCGTAAACGCGTGACTTTGAATAATACCGAATACCGTAATCCCTAGCGCCATGCCCAATGAACGCATGAAATTCAGCGTCGAGCTGGCAGAACCGCGCTGCCTTACAGTAAAGCTATGAATCGCAGCATTGCTTAAGACTGAGAACGATGCGCCGATTCCAAGACCGACTAGAATCATGTAGACCGTGACGATGAAACGGGAAGAACCGGTCGTTAACGTCGTGAGCAGAGCAATACCGACAACTAGTAGCGCTAATGTCGGAATCATGATGGATCTGTATCTAAATTTAGCCAGCATGGACCCTCCGCCCGCGGCAGTTACGACGGATCCGAGCATCATGGGAAGCAGTACAAGCCCCGAGTTTGTAGCGGAACCGCCAAGAACGCCTTGGATGAAAATCGGAATATAGATGGAGGCCGTAATAAACGCTGCTCCGGCAAACATCCCCATAACGTTGCTTGTTGCATAAAGACGATTCTTGAACATGCCGAAGGTGATGATTGGTTCTTGGGCACGACGTTCGATAAATACAAAACCGATAATAAGAATTGCAAAAGCTGCGAATAAACCAATGATTGTACTCGAATTCCAAGCATATTGCTTGCCGCCAAGCTCAAGTGCGAACATGAGGCAGACGATGGAAGCTACCAGTGTAATGGCGCCAAAGTAGTCAATCTTTTGTTTGGAGTGTTGAACAGACTCTTTGTAAAAGAAAGCAATCATCACGAATGCAATCAGTCCCAGCGGTAAATTGATGTAGAAAATCCAAGACCAATGAATGTAATCCGTAATATAAGCGCCAAGCAGTGGACCGAAAATACTCGATAGGCCAAATACAGCACCGAACAAACCGCCCATTTTCCCGCGCTTATCCGCCGGAACGACATCAAACATAATTGTGAAGGCAATTGGCATCAGTGCGCCGCCGCCAATCCCTTGTATGGCACGGTAAATGCTAAGCTGCACGATTGAGTCTGCGGTACCGCATAAGGCGGAGCCTCCCATGAAAACAAGAATACCAAAGATGAAAAAACGTTTACGCCCATACATATCCGATAATTTACCGAAAATCGGCATTCCAGCCATCTCTGCTACCAAATAAGCCGATGTCACCCACATCAACTTGTCAAAACCGCCAAGATCCCCGACGATCGTACCGATCGCTGTTGCGACGATCGTGTTGTCCATTGACGCCATTAAGATGGATAGTAATAAACCTGCAACGATAATACCTATGTTATTTCCCTTTACCACGTTTCTTGTTCCCTCCAAGTTTCTTCTACTACTGCCTCAAATCAGATCCGATGGAGAAGCCCTCATTCTGAACTGCACGACCTCTGTCGTAAACCTCCTCCCCTTACACTCGCGACACTTCACATCTAGATCGGGCAGCAAATTTACATCTACAGATAGCATACCTAATCCATAGCAAGTTTCGCATCGTTCTCTAGGCGTATTAAATGCGAATGCTCTTCTATGTCCTTTTGCAAAATAACCATGATTTCGTTAAAATAAACAAAAAACGGCGATATGCCGGGTCGTTACAAAACTACGCGGCACCGCCTTTTTATTATGTATTTCTATCTATAATGAATAAGCTCATTCCTGTTTATTATCTGTCTTGTTTTCGTTATCGTTATTTCGCCGCTTCATTACGTTATTCACTAGGTTTTGGGTTGCGTCTTGCGTGGAATCAAACACATTTTCTATAGCATTTTGCACATAGTTTGTGGCTGATTGTCCAACGTTATTAAAGACGCTCGTTTTGTTTGCTACTACGTTTTTAAGGCCTTTAGGGCGTTCAGACATCATGCAAACCTCCCTTTTCGATTCGTATATGGAGTAATTTCCCTATATGAGCCGACTTTTATTCATAGCGTAGATTCGATTGCTGCACTAGCTCCGCCTTCCTTTAGAAAGCAAAACCACCGCATCCTGCGATGCGATGGTTTCTCAACTTGCTGCGATAATTTAAGCTCTCATTTATGGAAGCACATTGCCTGCTGCCGTAAAAATCTCATACCACTCTTGACGAGTCAGATGAACGTCGGCCGCTTTGCAGCAATCGAGCAAGCGATTGATATTCATCGTTCCGGTAACCGGCTGCATCCGCGCAGGGTGGCGTAAAATCCAAGCGATCGCTATCGTCGTATTGCTTACTTCATATTTTGCCGCGATTTCATCGATCTTCTTGTTCAATTCCGGGAACTTATCGTTCCCTAGAAATACGCCTTCGAAGAATCCGTATTGGAATGGCGACCAAGGCTGAATGGTGATATCGTTCAATCTGCAGTAGTCGAGTACATTGCCGTCACGGTTCACGGCAGAATCATTCAGCATATTCACATTCATGCCGTTCGAGATCATCGTGGAATTCGTGATGCTTAATTGCAATTGATTGGCCACGAGCGGCTGCTTGACCGACTTCTTCAGCAGTTGAATTTGCAAAGGCGTTTGATTGGAAACGCCGAAATGTCTAACTTTGCCTGAGCTTTCAAGAAGATCGAATGCCTCCGCCACTTCTTCAGGTTCAACTAGGGCATCCGGGCGATGCAACAGCAAAATGTCCAAGTAATCGGTTTTTAGCCGTTTCAAAATGCCATCTACGGATTCCAAAATATGTTCTTTGGAAAAATCGAACATCCCTTTGCGAATCCCGCATTTGGATTGCAGAATCATTTTCTCGCGAATATCATCGTTCATGTGGATGGCATCCGAGAATATTTCTTCACAGCTGCCTCCGCCGTATATATCTGCGTGATCAAAGAAGTTGGCTCCTGCTTCCAGAGCTGTTTGGACGAAACGTTCCGCCTCTTTCTTATCCAGCGAATTAATTCTCATACAGCCTACCGCTAAAACAGGAACTTCTAGTAAGCTGGTACCAAGCTTCATGGTTCTCATAATGATGTAATTCCTCCTCTAGGCTTTTCTTACCATTGTTCAAAATTAGTGCATTCTCATTGTCACACATTCGCATGGTAGATTTCAAGACTTGCAAAGGAGTTGTAGAAAATGACGGAAACGAGAGAAATTTTGCTGGAAGAGCTTCACAACATACAAGCTTGGGAATCGGAACAAAAAGACTTGTGGTTTTGGGAGAAAATCGGACGGCTGCCTTTCCAATTATTAGATCGGTTAACGCCTAAATTTGTAACTGCCAAAATGAGCGAAGCCTTGAATGAGCTGGGGAATTACTTGCAAGCGGGCGGCAGGTATTTGATTTCGGAAGCAGGCACACTGCGACATATAGAGGAAGTACGGTATCGCAATGAGGAAATCCGTCTGCTGACAAAGGAAATCGCGGCGATCGAAGACGTGAGGCTGCTGCCGCTGAACATCTTGGATCAAGCTGCTGACGAGATTGTTCAAAGCAGAACGAAACTGGCCGGACTCCAGGGAGCGACAACAGGCATTGGCGGCATTCTCACCCTCGCCATCGATATTCCGGCCGTACTTGGTTTGTCTCTCAAAACGATTCAAGAGCTGGCGATCTGCTATGGTTACGATCCAAATATGAAGCAGGAACGGATATTCACGATCAAATGCATGCAATTCTCGTCAGCGGACATTGTAGGTAAAAAAGCGATCCTTGAAGAGCTTGCCAATGAAGCCGCGAATGAGGAAGCTGACATTCAAATCATTTCGCAGCTTCAAGGCTGGCGTGAAGTTTTCGCGACTTACCGCGATAATTGGGGCTGGAAAAAACTTTTTCAGCTAATCCCCATTGCCGGTATTCTCTTTGGCGCATGGATCAATAGCGGAACGCTTCGAGACGTCGGCGAAGCCGCAAAGATGCTGTACAAGAAGCGGCGCATTCTCGAACGGTTAAGCGAACTGGAACGAGATCGCATTTCATAGTTACTCAGGTACTTCAAGTTTCTTGATTTTTTTCTCGAATCGCAAGCAGCCGTAAGATAACAGTAGAACACACATTAATTCCAGAAGAACCACGAAGGAGATCACGCTTCCTATCACCTCTGAGCGCGTTTCGGAAAACAAATTAGTGATATTCAGAATAAGTACAGGTATGTTCGCAACCGCAACGATTCCTAAAGTCAATTGTATGCGGCGGAAAAGCTGCTTCACCGATACGCGGTCGGTATAAATGTCATAGGATGCGTCTTCCTCATAAGGTTTTCTGAAATAATGCCAGCCTACCAGCGATCCTGCATGTTCCCAGCCTGAATCTTCAAAAATGGCCAAATAATCAGTTAAGTTTTTTGCCCCGGTGATTTTCTGGTAATCCATGCGATACACAAATCGGGCTGAAGCATCCTTTTCAAAACGGTTTCGAAATATCCCCGGTTTATTCAGATGTAAGCCTTGCGCAGACAAGCCGGTAAGCCAAGACTCATCCCTCTCGTAATTCCAAACAAATGAGAACCTAGTCCGATACTCAAAATCATTCTTTGATGAACTTGTCATATTCCGCTCTCCCTCTCCTTCTGAACCTTCGCGATGGTTGTTCTTGCATTCAGCAGCAACTCTTCCATACGTTCCATTTCGGCTTTTAAAACACTTTTGCCCAACTCCGTTATGCCATACAGCTTGCGCCTCGAATCTGCGCCAATATCGGTCTCAGGCACATTTTCGATAAGCCCTTTTTTCAAAAGCGTGTTTAAAGCGGTGTACAAAGTGCCTGCCCCGATGCGAACCCGGCCTGCGCTCATTTTTTCTACATCCTGCATCATGGCATAACCATGCGCAGCGCGGGGATACAGCGTCACTAGAATGTAGTAAAACGCCTCCGTCAAAGGCAGCAAATCTTTAGAAAACTCCGACATGGCTCCTCCTCATTTCAATCGAGCTGTCTATATCGCCACTAACTATATAGGTTCACGATATATCGTATGTTGATATAGTATCGCATGATATATCGTGTGTCAATATAGTTTTGATCGTTATTCAGCAAATATTGTAAAAAAAGCCTGCCGATTATTGCGGCAGGCTTTATGCAGGGAATGCTTCTGGAATATATTCAGAAATGCTTAATCCAGTTGAGGCGGAAAACGATGTTTCGTCGCTTGTTCAAATCCGTAAGCGATTTTAAGCAGCGTAGGCTCGGAAAAGGCTTTCCCGGAAAATACCACACCGAAAGGCCCTTTCGTATGATCACCATCCGCGTCGATGACGCCCGTGTGGGAATATCCTGCAGGTACACATATCAATGGATATCCCAAACGGGCGGCAATGTACATACCGTCTACATCTCCCGGTAATAATAAAGCGTCAAGCTCATAGTTATCTATCACATAATCTATCCCTTGTTTTAAGGATAACTCGCTGTACGCTTGTTTCTTTTGCAAGTAAGCTTCCTCTGTCATCGTTATTTCATCCGACTTGATCAACGTATCTTGCCCGTATTGTAAAGCGAGTTCCGAATGACTGTTATTGTAGGCAATCAAGTCTTTCAAGGAATGAACCGGAACTGGGCCATCTAATTGCGATAAGTATTCATTGAGCCCCTTCTTGAACTCATAGCAAATGACGTCATTATTCCAACTGTTTTGTTCAATGTGAATCGTTACAGGATCTACAATCGTGACGCCTTCGTTTTGCAAAGTCGTAATAGCCGCTTCCATGAGCGCCCTTCTTTCAGGATCTAAATGCTCATAGTAATGCCTTGGAATCCCTATTCTAGCATGTCGTAAAAAGGTTCCATCCAAGAAAATAGTGTAGTCTTTAAAGTGGCAATTCATGCTGGAGCGTGTTGCCTCGTCTCTATCGTCAACTCCCGTTAACGCACCTAGAAGGATAGCCGCATCCTTAACTGTTTTGGCGATGGGGCCTGGCGTATCTTGACTAACGGAAATCGGAATAATCCCGGACCGGCTCACTAATCCGACAGTGGGCTTGATGCCTACGAGGAAATGTTGACTGGCGGGGCCTACGATCGAACCCGCCGTTTCCGTTCCAATGGCTGCCGCTCCCAAATTGGCTGCGATTGCAGCCGCTGAGCCGGAGCTTGAGCCGCTAACGAACACCTCACCGGCTCCATAAGGGTTAAGAACAAACCCGCCTCGCGAGCTGTAGCCTGCCGGCATTTGACTGGACATAAAGTTTGACCATTCCGTCATGTTCGTTTTTCCAAGCAGTATGGCACCGGCAGCTCGCAGCTGTGAAGCGACATATGAATCCCTCGCCGCAAAAGATTCGGCTAACTCCACTGATCCTGCACTCGTATGCATATTATCCTGTGTGTCTATATTATCTTTCAATAAAATAGGTATGCCGTGGAGCTTCCCGCGGCTCCCTGATTCTTTGCGTTCCTTATCCAGAGCTCTCGCAATCAATAAAGCCTTTGGATTTAACTCCAGGATCGAATTGATTTTCCCGTCATATGTATGAATGCGCTCTAAATAAACCTTAACCAAATCCTCCGAGGTAAAAAATCCCGCTTCCAACGCATTTTGCATACTCGTAATATCAGATTCTATTATCCATTCCTGTAAATTGATACTCATTCCGTCAACTCCTATCATCACGCGGTTTTCATCTAAAACTTACCATAAAACCTCAGCGAGATGACACGGAGAGATTGGCTATAATAAAAAGGCCGTCTCATAGTCGTTTCAGACCTTTTGAGACAGCCTCATATTTTGTACAGATATTAGGATACGGTTCTGCGTACTGCCTTTAATGGCAAGTTCTCGCTCTCGCTTAAACCAAGCGCATGCGCTGTGGAAGTATGAATTTCGTTGATAAGCTCTGGGTTGTTCAAAAGTGATACGCCATACGTAGGAATCATCTCTTTAATTTTCGGCTCCCAAGCTTTCATTTGTTGCGGGAAGCATTTTTTGATAACTTCCAGCATGACGTGAACAGCGGTAGAAGCACCTGGAGAAGCACCAAGCAAAGCTGCAATCGAGCCGTCTGCTGCACTAATCACTTCCGTTCCGAATTGCAGTGTCCCTTTGCCGCCAGCTTCCGTATCTTTGATAACTTGTACACGTTGACCCGCTACTACTAGCTCCCAATCCTCAATCTTGGCGCTTGGAATAAACTCTCGCAGTTCTTCCATTCGCTTCTCTTTCGACAACATGACCTGCTCGATCAGGTACTTCGTCAAAGACATATTTTTGGCGCCTGCCGACAACATCGTCACGAGATTATCCGGTTTAACGGAAGTTACCAAGTCAAACATGGAGCCGGTTTTCAGAAACTTTGGTGAGAAGCCCGCGAACGGTCCAAATAGCAGCGATTTTTTGTTGTCGATAAATCTTGTGTCAAGGTGAGGAACTGACATCGGCGGAGCTCCAACCTTAGCTTTACCGTATACTTTGGCATGATGCTGCTCGACAACTTCCGGGTTATTGCATACCATGAAAATTCCGCTTACCGGGAATCCGCCAATATGTTTTCCTTCAGGAATACCGGATTTTTGCAGTAAGTGCAGGCTTCCACCCCCGCCGCCGATGAAAACGAATTTGGCCGTATGGCGTTCGACGTTGCCCTTGTCGTTGCGTACTTTCAATTCCCACGCGCCGTCGCCTGTACGGTTTATATTATCAACGCTATGTTTATATTTAATATCGACTTGTTTACTTTTTAAGTGCTCAAACAGAATGCGTGTTAAAGCACCAAAGTTGACATCCGTCCCTGAGTCGATTTTGGTTGCCGCAATAGATTCGCTAGATTGACGATCTTTAATAATAAGCGGGATCCATTCCATTAGTTTTTGAGGGTCGTCGGAAAATTCCATCCCTTGAAACAGAGGATTGCTGGACAGAGCTTCAAAACGTCTCTTTAAAAACGCTACATTTTGTTCCCCTAGGACCATACTCATATGTGGCAATGGCATGATAAAGTCTTTCGGATTACGGATCAATTTGCTGTTTACAAGATAAGACCAAAACTGCATGGAAAGTTGAAATTGTTCATTAATTTTGATAGCTTTACTAATATCTACAGATCCGTCTGGTTTTTCTTCCGTGTAGTTAAGCTCGCAAAGCGCCGCATGCCCCGTTCCTGCATTATTCCATTCGTTAGAGCTTTCCTCGCCTGCATTTTCGAGCTTCTCAAACACTTTAATTTCCCATTCCGGTACCAATTCTTTCAGTAGTGTTCCTAGCGTAGCACTCATGATACCGGCACCAATTAAGATGACGTCTGTTTTAGTTTCTCTGTTGCCCATTATTACCATCCTTATACCCTGAATTTGCAGAAAAGATGTAGGCTCTCCCGCTTAGGCGCATAGCAAGCCAAGGCGTAAGATATCACTCATCTTTTCCATATCAATGATAAGCCTATAGATTAAAATATTATCTTCTATTATATGACGATATACGCTATACGACAAGAACCGCGGCGAGAAAGTATTGGCGGTTTATCCTTATTTCGCACAAATCAGCAACATTATGATAGGTTTAAAACAAAATAGCCGCGATTTACGCGGCCATTCGTGAAATCAAACCCCTTTCATTTGCATCGCTCTCTCCAAAATCATAGTGTCATATAGCTGTGACGATGTGTGCACCCGGCTTTGCGTCCATTCGGACAACTCCTTTTCTTGGGGCAAAGGGTAATTAAACAGCGACTTCAGACCGCTGCCGTATCTCATCATGATTTTCGCCCGGCTGTTCGCTGCATGCTTCAGCTCCTCTAGAACCTCAAGTTTATTCGCAACAAGCGAAGCTACAATAATATGCGTAGCTTCCTTGGTAAAGGCCAGCTGCGTTAAGCTTCCATGGCTGAAAGCTATTTTGCTGCCGGAACCGGACATCGCAGCTGCCTGTTCGGCAAGCAGCACGGCTTCCTTGTCGATATCCACCCCCAATACTTCTGCGCCCGTTTCCTGGGCTATCGTTAAAGCGGATAAAGGAAATGCTCCGGAACCGATAAACAGCACCTTGGATTGATGATCAACTTGCAAGCTGGCTAACTCAGCCTGGACCGAAGTTGATAATTGATCGATGTAATGACTAATTTGTTTTTCATGCTTATGTATAAGCCGCGATTGATATTTCTCCAGTTCACAGAGCGCTTGAACGGCTGTCTCCCTCAGATTCCGCGCATGCTCCTGCACTTCGTCAAGCCCATTCCAAGATTGCCATTTCTGCACATTTTCATCGAGATTAATAAATTCGCACAGAAAATCCAATTTATTTTTCAGTAAGGCAAAACAGCTGGGAAAAACATTCGTGTACTTCGTCATTTGCCTAATTTCAAATTCCAACAATTTCAAAGCAAGTATAAATTCGTACTTTTCTAACATCGATCACCCTCCTTTTACCTACTTGGTTATATGCATATCAGACTCTTCCTGCGAAAAGTACTGAAACATGCTTAGAGGGTGAATTTATTTTTTGCAAGTAAAAGGTATGGATGGAGAAAATCCCCCACGCTATAGTACAATGGGGATCATAAGCTAATTATTTCGCATCCATTTGGAGGGCACGATGAGTCAACATACCGCTGAACGATCACAGACTAAACTTGTCTTTTATCAAACTGAACATAAAACCGCGCTAGAATCGTTTCATCTAACTGACGCGCAAAAACAGTTTACCGGGATGCCGAAGGAAATGCTGAAGATCGCACTAGAGGACGATCACCGCTTTCCGATTGTTATCGTTGCGAATGGCAATCCCGTCGGGTTTTTCGTCCTGTATGACGGCGAAGAAAGGTTTGAGTATTCAGATCATGCGAATTCCCTTGTTCTTCGCGCATTTTCTATCAACTATTCTGAGCAGGGAAATGGGTATGCCAAAGACGCGCTTAGGCAGCTCAAAGATTTTGTGAAACTGCACTTTCCAGAGGTTGTAGAAATTGCCTTAGCGGTAAACTTACAAAATCCCTCTGCGCGCCATGTTTACTTATCCTGCGGATTCATAGATCACGGCCGGACAAAAATGGGCCGAAACGGCCTTCAGCATATTCTGGTCATGCCGGTGTAAACAAAGAGGAGCTGCCATTAGGCAAGCTCCCCTTACTGTTCGTCTATGACGGGCATTTTCCTCCGTTTTGCCTGAATAACCAAGTAGAGGCTGGTCGACACAGCTCCTATCGTACCGCAAATAATATCGGTCATTGTGTCAATTAAACTGCCGTTTTGCGAATTCAGTCCGAACCAGCGATCCGTCGTGAACTCGTAGATTTCCCAGACGCCGGCCATTGCCACGGAGAAGAAAAGACTGAGCCAGATCGCGACTTTCCCATTTCGAACGACCGGGCCTTCCTCGCTAGCGCTTGCCTTCTGATAAATGAGTAAACCGACAAAACACAAAATCACGCCGGAGAAGAGATGCTCGACTTTATCCAAATAAGGAATCACACTGTAAAACCCGAACTCGTTCGCCAAAAACATCGTGATAAAAATGAACAGCAGCACGCAAAAGCGCAGCGCGGCAAACATCGTCGTCTTCGTCAGCTTCAGCACGATTCGGATCAAAAGCAGTACGCCTGCAATCAAGACAGCCTGCCACATTTTTGGCGCTATGCCTTGGATCAGAAAATATACAAAACTTACGCCCGCAAGCACATATAAGGCCAGTTCAAAAAGATCGTTGCCTCTGTCTTTCCGGATCAGCTTTTGCATCTCATTCCTCCGCTTCCCATCCATAATTGCCGTTCTCCCATTCAGTAAATATTATAGTATTACCAAATCCGGTGCGGCGATACGGCGGCGTTCCTTGCCGCAAGTTTGGTTATAACGATCTTTCGCCGTTGACGAACAGTGGCCTAAAAATTATATTTGAAATGACATCCAACAATTCTTTTTTATTCACCTTGTAAAGGGAGGACTTCCATTGTCTGAGCTACAGGATAACGCAGAGCTTGCTCCAGACAGGAACAATCGCCGTCTGCAGTCTGATTGTGACAACTGTTTCGGCTTGTGCTGTGTCGCTTTGCCGTTCTCCGCTTCGATCGACTTCGCAATCGACAAGACTGCCAGCCGCCCCTGCCATAACTTGCGAGACGACTTTCGCTGCGGCGTGCATCAAGAGCTGCGGGAGATCGGTTTTCGCGGATGCACCGTGTACGATTGCTTCGGCGCCGGTCAGCAGGTCGCTCAAGTCACCTACAGCGGGCAAGATTGGGTACAAGCCCCGCAAACCGCGAAGCAAATGTTTGAGGTATTCCCTATCATGCGTCAGCTTCATGAATTGCTCTGGTATTTATCGGAAGCTCTGGAGCTGGAACAGACACGCTCGATACATGCAGCGCTGCGCTCAGCGCGGGATGAAACGGATCGTCTAACAGCGCTAAGCCCTGAAGCGCTCCTAAAACTGGATATCACAGCGCACCGTGCGAATGTGAATCTTCTGCTCCTTCAGACAAGCGAGCTCGTGCGAGCCGGCGTTCAGCGAGAGCAGAAAGGTCCCCGCAAGCGTCAAAAGAGCTATGATCGCGGAGCCGATCTGATCGGAGCCAATCTCAGAAACGCAGATCTCCAAGGCGCTTATTTGCGTGGCGCTTACTTGATCGCTGCGGATCTCAGAGACGCCGATCTGAGATCGGCTGATCTCATCGGAGCAGACCTGCGGGATGCCAACCTCCGTGGCGCTGATCTAACTGGAAGTCTTTTCCTCACGCAGTTTCAAATCAATGCGGCTATCGGCGATGCTCGTACCAAGCTGCCGATGGCGCTCAGCCGCCCTCCGCATTGGACTGCTTAAATAGAGAAAGAAGGCTCTGCCAGATCGTCTTTTCAGACCTCTGAAAACAGCCTTCTTTCTATCCGCCTTGCCTTCAGTTACGATTTCCTTTGCACCAATGGAAAATGGAGCGTCATTGTCGTTCCCTTGCCCAAACGACTCTCGGCGTGGATCGTACCGCTGTGCGCGCTTACGATCCATTTTGCAATGGCGAGGCCGAGGCCTGCTCCTCCGCTGCTGCGGCTGCGCGCTTTGTCCCCTCTGTAAAACCGGTCAAAAATGTGCGGCAAATCTTGGCTGTCGATCCCAGAACCCGTATCCTCGACGACGATCTCGGCATGACTGCCTCGCTTGTGAGCGCTTAGCTTAATTTGGCCCGAATCCATTGTAAACTTCATGCTGTTGTCAAGCAGAATGACCAAGAGCTGATGCAGCCTCTCCGCATCTCCCAGGATTTCAAGCCTCTCCTCGATCTCCAGCACAAGCTCCAGCCCTTTCAGTTCGGCAACCGATTCAAACTTACGATCTACTTCCAAAACAATTTCATTCAGCTGTATATGCTTTAAGCTCATTTCCTCCTGATTGGAGTCCGCTCTTGCGAGCGTAAGCAGTTGTGCCGTCAATCTCCCCATCCGCAGCGACTCCGCATGCACCATAGACAACGGTTCGCTCATATCGAGAATGCTGCGATCCGGATGACGGAAAACAAGCTCAGTGTTCGCCTGGATGATGGACAATGGCATGCGCAGCTCATGAGAGGCATCCGCCACGAACTGCTGCTGCTTGTCCCATGAGCGCTTAATCGGCAGAAGCGCCTGATTGGCCAAATACAAGCCTGCCAGCACGGTCACCGCACCGCCTCCGAAAATACCGAACAAAATCAGCTTTAGCAATTGTTTGAGCATATTTTGCTCGGAATCGATGATCGAGATCGCTTGAACGGATACGATATTCGAAGCTAGTGTACCAGAAACGTGCGTTTGAATCATACGTTGGGAGCCTTGAGCGATATCTGTCAGCAGCTGCTGATTCATCGCAATCGGCTGCTCGTATTTCGCTGCATAAATGCGGTACGAATGTCCGTCCACATGGATGGTTTGCGGCTTAAGAATCGATCGGTACGGCTTGAACGCTTCGATGGTTTTGCGATTCTGCGCCCCTCCGAGGATGGGATATGGATTCTCTTTGTCATCCCACATGACCAAAAAAGCCCTCGGATCTATCCCCTGCACCTGAATCAATGTTTTCTTCGTGGTCCCGTCCGTAAGGGACATCTCGTTTTGGGCAAACAGCTGTACTTTGGCGAACATGAGCTGGGAATCCTGCTGAATTCTGAGCTGCAGCGACTCATCGACTTTGGAATACAGCTGATGCCGCAATTCCGAATAAACGATTAAACCAATGAGAGCGATTAGGATGAAAAATACGGCCGCATTCAATGCCGTAAGCCGGATCCGGGTTTTGTTAAACATGGATAGGCTCCTTCAACATATACCCGACATTCCGTATGGTATGGATGAGATGATCATAATCAAAAGGCTTTAGTTTTTTCCGCAAATAATAGATATAGACGTCTACCACATTAGAACCTAAGTCGGAGTCTAGTCCCCACACCCGCATGCAAATTTGCTCCCTGGTCAGAATCTGCTCCCGATTGCGCACCAAATATTCGAGCAGCTCAAATTCCTTCTGCGAAAGATCCACCGGGTTTCCGCCGATGGCGGCTTCTTTCGTCCTGACATTCAGCGCAATCCGATGATACTCAAGCCCCGGTTCGCTATCGATTGTACCGCGTCTTCGCAATAGCGCCCGGACACGCGCAAGCAACTCCGGCACCTCGAACGGCTTCGTCATGTAGTCATCTGCTCCGGAGTCAAGCCCTTTCACCATATCTTCGACGCTGTCTCTGGCGGTAAGGAATAAAATAGGCGTCAGTACCTGCTTGGCGCGAATGGTACGTACAATATGAAGACCGTCCATGCCTGGCAGCATTCTGTCGAGCACCAGCAGATCATAGATGTTTTGCTCCGCCATATAGCAGCCTTCTTCCCCGCACACGGCCGGATCGATTTGGTACCCCTCTTCCGTGAGCAGAGTCGTAATGGTTTTGAGTAGATGGACGTCGTCCTCGACAACGAGTATTTTCATTATGTATGCCTCCTGTTTCTTTGCCCGGCGAAGACTTGAACGCTTACTTTTTATGCGATTGGCTTAAGTATATAAGGACAAGATGAATGCCAGCTTAAAATCTCATGAGCTTACTCCGCATAAATGAACCAGTCAAGGTCCTTTTGGGCCAGCAGCACTTTCTGCCCTTGAAATTCGTGGTAGACGCTGAGCCGGTACGATGAGAAGTCTTTGACTTTATAAATTTTATCTTTGTTGGTGTAAGAAATGGTGGCATCGTGACTGCCCAGCAGCAGTGATTTAGCGGGATCTGTACCCTCAAAATCAAACGTTTGGCTCACGATAAGCTCTTTGCCGCTATCAACAAGCTCATCCGTCAGCTCAACGATAAGTTTATGATCCCTCATCTCGGCTGCAACCAGATCATTCCGGCTTAACTCATAATCGAAATCGAGCTGTACGGTTCCGGCCATAAAATTCGCCTGAGTACCAATGTGACTTAATGTTATCGAATAGGGATAAACAGCCAAGTTAGCAAAGCTTGCCTGCGGCACTTTGTTATCTTCAGGGATTCCGAATGCAACCCCGTTGACATAGCCCTCTTGCCGAGGTTTCGCCTTGTCATTTACTGCTGTAGCAGCAGGTATTTCATCTCCGAGGATCAACTGCATGCCTTCTGTCTTGTACCCTTTCGGTACCATCGCCCATATATACTGCAGCGCTTTCCCGCCAGGCATCACTTTATCGGAGGGAGCCGTTATGCTCGCCGGAAATACCGTCCCATCGGCCGCTTTGAACTGGGCGACCTGCTTGCGAAGTGGCGTAAACCTTTTTTCCAGGTTTTCTACGTCCATGAGCACGGCGTACAAATCCGACGTATCGCTATGAAAAATCTGATCGGATCGAACGGTATAGGCAGCGCTTTGACCGGTATCCCTAAGCGTTTTGGTTTTCCTTGCAGGGACAAATGCCATATTCATTAGATCTTTATTATGCTTGAACGTAAGCAGATCGACAATGGTACTGTCCGACTCTTTCTCTTGCAGATACAAGCTAATAGAGCTGAATTCGTCGGTGTACGGGATTTTGCCGGCAAACTGGATGTTTAGCTCCTTTCCAGGCTGCAGCGTTAGCGCTTTATCCATCCGGACAATTTGGGCCTCCACATGGACGGCATCATCGAGTTTGAAAGCACCCGACAGATCCGGAATTGGAAGCGCCGCATTGCTCTTATTTTTAATAGTCACATTGGCAGCTAATATATCTTCATCCTCCCAAGGAAGTCGCTGCAGGGAAGTTAGCTGAGTGGTATACGTTCCTGCCTTGGTGGTAAAGTCATAATCGTGGCCAATTGATACTTCTTCAGCTACCGCATCTCCTACATCAAAAAAGGCGAGAGGCAGTTGAACACTGCCGCCTGATTCTCCTGTAGAGATAGATTGCGTGATGACTAGCTGCCATCCTTCCTCCCCTGCCTCTCTCGGGATGGATCCGCTCAGCTTCCCCTCTTTCGTTGTTAGGGGCTGAATCGCGCTTCCTGCCGTGAATGCGCTCGATTGCAGCGGATACATCGCTCCGCTGCCCGTTCGCATATAATAGCCGAGATCCGGCAATATTCCCCCTCGAGACCCGTCATGCGTCAGCTCAAAAGTGACTAACGGCAAAAAATAATCATCATTGTAACTGAGCGTGGCACGGGTTATTTTGCCGTGAAACGGCGTGCTTCCAATATGGAAACCACGCTTGGCACCTGCGGGGGTTACGAAGCCGTAATCCTCCGGCACGATGAGCCGGCCCACCTCTTGTTCATACCCTGCTGCCGCAAAATCCAATTTAACGAACTTAAACACCAAATCCTGCAGCTTTGCATTCTGATTCACTTTGGCATAGAAATGATATTCCTCTGTTTGCCCAGGGGCAATCTTGTTTTTCCCCTTATCCTGCGGAAATAAATTGACAGTAACCTTCTCTCCGGCAGCGGACATCAGTCTAACCCAATAGCTTTTAAAATCGATGTCAATCCCATCCCCGTTCTTAACGCTGAGCGTAAATGTAACTAAAGCGCTATTGTCGCCGGGAAGCAGCTGAACATCCTTGACTTCCAACGTGCTTACAGTTGTCAAATTGACTTTCCCCACGGTATTCTCACTGATTAGTTGGTCGTTCGTTACGTTCAACGGGGAATCGGCCTGAACCGATTCCGTACCGGACACGCTGCCGAAAACCATGAACAGGACGAGACAAATCATGAAATGTGAGCGGTGCATCATGATTACTCCTGCAAATACGTGCTGACTTTGTTTTGAATCACCTTGGCGACTTCTTCAGCGGATTTCTGGCCTTGGAAAAATGGCGCGGTTTCTTCCGCTACGACCGTACTAATTTTCGGATCGCTTTCGGCATATACCTTCGCATTGCTTACAGCTTTCTCAATAGCGGCAATTTCCTCATCCGTAGCCGGCTGAAGCGTCATCGATTTGCCGTTAATATTCAGCTTCATGGTTTTTCCGTCGCTGGAGCCCAGCTTCCTCAAGGTATCGCCTTGTGCTTTAGCGCCGTTCTTGTTCACGGCGAATCCGTTCAGTTCCATCGTCGATTGCATCTCGTCAGAGAGCAGAAACTTCACGAATTCCCAAGCTTCCTTCTTATTTGGGGATTTGCTGTTCATGGCAACGAGAAGCGAACTTGTAAACGAGCTTCCTCTCGTTTCATTTTCCGAAGGGAGATCGTAAAAACGCGATTTGCCGTCAAAAGACATTTTCGGCGTCGCATACATGTCCATGTACATAAGTAAATTGGATTTAGGTTGAAAAACAACGGCGTCTTTATCGGCATTGTCGCCTTGAATGATATTATCGTCATACATTGATTTGGCCAGCTTCAAGAGATTGATGAATTCCGGCTTATCGAAGCTCGCCTTTTTACCGCCTGCATCAACGAATTTGCTGTAAGAACTGTTCAGCATCAAGGAGATGAGCTGATCCGGATCGATTTTTCCCAGCGGATACGTATCCGGCTTGCCATCGTTATTTTTATCCGCCATCCAATTCTGTGCCAGCTTTTTGAAATCCGCCCATGTCCATTTGGTATCGTCAATTTGTTCGCTGCCCAGCACATTTAGATTGCCAAGCCATTTGTTCAAGCCCACCCGCACAGGGACGTTATACAATACGCCATTGTATTTCATCGCATCGAAAACCCCTGTATAATAATTGTCTTTCGGGAATGAAGCATCTTTATTCATCATCTCGCCCATATTTTCGAGCAGCTTTTTGTCGGCATACTTTTTGTAAGGTAAATTACTGGTAACGATCAGATCCGAAGCCTTGCCGCTCATTAACTCCGCACCGACCGAACTTACGTATTTCTCGATGTTCTTAGGATCCGGCTTTGTCATCATGACGATATTTTGTCCGGGCGCCTGCGCTTTCGGCGCTGTGTTCGGCGCAGCCGCATACTCTTTGATCTCGATTTTAATATCGGGATGGGCCTCTTCGAACTTTTGCTTCGCCAGTTCAAGAAACCGGTCCGATGTCATGACGGACAGTGACACCGTTTTGGGACCTGAGCCGCTTTTCCCTTCACTGACTGCCGGGGCGGCGGTTGGATTTCCTGAACCTGAACAAGCGGTAACACCTAGCATGGAAATGAGCGTACAAGCGAGAAACGTTCGTTTAGCTTTCATTTTGGACATCAAGAGAAGTCACTCCTTTGAATTTATAAATAAATAAGACACACGAAATCATGAACACGCCTACGACAGCGTATTCCGGTAAGTCCAGCCGCATATTGAGCCCTGTTAGCCGAACGGCGGCAAATACCGCTAGGGCTGTAACCGGGAGCATAAGAAATAGGCTTTGCAGTTGAATGCTTACAGGCACCCGTCTTACCGCCCACCACCTGAGCCCCGTCCACAACATCGGGATGCCGCAGGCTCCAATAAGCAGCAGACGCCATGAAAGCAGATCTACCACATCTGAAAGCCGTTCTTGCGGCGAAGGAACGTAGCCCGCCTGCACGGCTTGCTGTTCCCAAAGGCTCCTCAGCTTATCCATGTAAAAAGACACTTGAATCAGCTCTTCCGGCAGCCATTCGGGGTCAATATAGAAACGGAACTGGATCTGCTGCCATATCAAGGCTGTACATGCAGCTGCGGCGAAAGTTGCAATGATGCAGATTAGCAGCGAATATCGTTTACGCTTTACGATATGGGATAATTCTTCCGTCAGCCGCCTTCGCCTGATCGATGTAATCTGCTCCCCCCATAGCCGGATAATCAACCGCGCCAGCATATAAATCGCAGCAGTCCCGCAGCCAAACAGCAGCAGTTTTGGCAGTTGGGCGAGCTGACGATAACTGAGCACTTCGTTATCGATACGGAAGCTCGCCGGGTTCATCCCGATGGCTCTCAGCCCGTTAACGGCATCTGCCTCCGCTCTGACAGCCCCCTCCGAAGAAGTGGCAAGCTGCATGTGTTGGATTCGGCTTTCCGGGCTCACATCAAGCATTGCAGTAATCGGAATCCACATATCCGCTTTGCCGTCATCCCAAAGCTGTCTCAGTAAAGACTCGCGATCGGCATAAACCCCGATGATCGTGAAATTTGTGTCAAACAGCTTGATTTGTTTGCCGACTATAGAACTCGACCGGAACAGCTTGTCAGCTGTCCGTTCACTAAGAACAACGACGCGACTATGTTCGTCGACCGCCTTTTGTGTTATCGTTGAGCCGCTTCTCATCGGAAAGGAAGTGAATTGGCTGTAATCCCCGCTCACGCCGAATACGTTGCAGAGCACGGAGACGCTGCCTACAGCCGCCTTCTCTTGACCTGCCGCCGAATAGGCGATCCCAAGCGGCCATTTCTTGGATAACTGTTCGGCTTCTTGTAGCTCCAAGCCTTTCGCCTTCGACGCAGCGGCGTTCACGTTCACAACGAGCTTATCCAACTGACGGGCTCCGCTTACCTGCTCCCACTCGGAGAGCACTGACGACATTAGCCCCATGCTCCCCAGGATGAGCAGCATCCCTAGAAACACCAACCAGCCTCTTAAGCGTAAATGACGCACCGCATTTGCCTCCTTACTCATTTGCTCTTCAGCACCCGGTCGCCTTCGGAGACAGCCTTGCTGCTGGAGACCACCACTAGATCCAGCGGTGAAATGCCATTCTCGATGGAAGTCATCTCGTCATCGGCATCTCCTGCCTGCAAGGAAGCCCGCTGCAGGACATATTCATTGCCAAGCGGCCCTTTCTTCTCCTTCACGATCAGCGCATACTTGCCTTTATCGTCTTCCCTGACCGCATCGTTGGGCAGCAGCGAACGAAATGGCGCCGTCTTCTGAACGATATTGAATTCCCCTTTCTCCCCGCCAGTAAGCCGATCGCTCCGCAGGGCGAAAGTCACCTCTTTCCGGTCCGAGCCAGACTGGGGTGAACTCGAAGAGGATGCCGCCGGCGCAACATCCCGAATGTCGGTAATCTTGGCTTTCATTCGAGCGTTGCTCAATGCGGTGAATAAAATATCGGTTTCTTCGCCTACTTTCATATAAGAGCTCTTCTCAGCGGCAATCGTTGCTTTGAGCAGCTGCCCCTTGGTAAAATCCGCAATTCGCACCGCAGCTTTCCCGCTTGGCACGGGTGCGTTCTTCACCGCATTCAGTTCAATGACAATGCCGTCAACCGGAGCAATCACTTGTGAATATTCAGCAAGCTGCCTTTGCAAATTATCGATTTGCCGTTTTAGAATTTGCAGATCCAGTTTCGCCGTTTCCATATCACGGGCTAAATTGCGAAGCTGCTTCTCGTCATCGGCTTGAAAAGCCTCGGCATAGGCATCCTGCTGCTTTTCCATACTGATCTTCTTTTGCTCGTATCTGGCTTGGTTGTCTTTGAGCGTGTCTTCTGCATCTCTCGTTTTTAAAGTGACTAATACCTGACCCGCCTTGACGGTGTCGCCTGCTTTTATATTCACCTCCAGCACCGGCCAAGTTGTTTCTACATACAAATCCGCTGTTTCCGCCGCTTCCACCGTTCCAGATCCCGAAACCTCATGCGATAAACTGCCGGCACGCGATTGTTCGACAGTCACCTCAGGCAGCGAGATATTCAGCAGCGTATTGGAAAAAAACGTCAACGCCGCCATCGCAATTACGAAGCTGATGATAACCCGTTTGATTCCTCTTTTTTTGACCTGTTCGTCATCGGGGACGGCCATGGTTCCTTCCATTGCTTGTTCCTCCTATAAAGCTTTCTTTACCCCTTAATGCCGGAAAGCTGAATGCCTTCGACCAAGTATCTTTCCGCATAAAGCGCAATCAACAGAATCGGCAGCATATAAATTGCCGATGCCGCAAACGCAATGCCCCGCTCCCCTTCGCTGATCGCCGATAAATAGACCGAGAGCGGTTGTTGGTAAGCCTCCTTCAAAAAAATGAGCGGCTGCTCCACCATATTCCATTGATCGATAAAGACGAGAATGGCCAGTGACGCGACTCCACTGCTGCACATGGGCGTAACGATTCTGGCGAATATGTACAAATGGCTTGCACCGTCTACACGAGCCGCTTCGATGTAGCTTCCCGGTACGTAGGTCATGAACTGCCTTAGCAGAAACACACCGAAGCTGCTGAATATTCCCGGATAAATGATGGCCCCATATGTGCCAAGGAGGCCCAGCTTATCGGCGATGATGAAATTCGGTACGAGGGTTACTTGAAAAGGCATGAGCATCGTGACGATGTAAATGAAAAACAGGCTCTCTCGAAAGCGGAAGCGCAAATGGGCAAATGCATAGGCAGCTAACGAGGCAACCGCAATTTGACCGGCAATGACCGGCACTGTAATTTTCATAGAATTCCAGAACATGACCAGAAAATGGGGTCTTCCGATCAGGACGTTGTAATATTGCGAGAAAGTCACAAGCTCCGGAATCCATTTCAACTGCACGAACTCGCTGCTGCTCGCTTTCGTTTTGTCCACGCCATCAAGAGCCGCATAATTGTTCGTGATTTCGCTCTCCGACATGAACGAATTGGTGGATGTCAGCACTAGCGGAAATAGAAATCCCGCTGTCATCGCCGTCAGCAACACAATGATCGCTATTTGTCGAAGCTTGCGACCGGCCCGGAAGTGAAGCCGATTGTCCATACTGCTTCTCCTTTCGACTTAAAGCTTCAACTACCCGAACATTTTGCTGATTCGCCGCTCGATCAAGAAAATGAGCCAAACCAGAAGTACAATGCCAAGCGCCATTAGGAAAGCTGCCGAGGTCAGCTTCTGGTAATCTAACGCTTTGAACATGTTGTTCATGTAATGCTGCAGCATATAAATGCTGGCATCGGGATACTCGCCGGCAATCAGATACGTTTCACGAAATACTTTGAACGAATTGATAATCGACATCAACAAAACGAAAAATGCCGTTGGAGTCAAGTAGACCAGCGTGATGGAACGCCATTGCCTGAATCTCCCCGCCCCGTCGATCGAAGCCGCCTCGTAATAGTCGTTCGGTATATTTTGCAGACCGGCCAGGAATAAAATCATGTTGTACCCGATATTTTTCCACAGATACACGATCATGACCACGAACATTGCGGCTTCGCTTTCCATCCAGTCCTTCGGAACGAATCCCCAACCCGCAAGCAATCCGTTCACGGTTCCATGCAAATCGAACAGAGCCTTCCAGACAAGTACGACAGATGCAACAGGGATGACGAGCGGCGTAAGGAAAGCGATTCTGTACGTTGAACGAAACGGCAGCTTACGGTTTAGAAGCATGGCCAGCCCCAATGAAAGCAGCATATTCAGAGGGACGCATATGCCTGTGAACAAGCTTGTATTCAGCGCTGCCCGGCGAAACATCGGGTTTCCCAGCAAGTCGCGGTAATTCGTCAAACCCGCAAATGAGCCGTCCACAGGGCTGTCCAACAGCGAGTAATAAAATCCCATTCCAAAAGGAAGGAGGAAAAAAACGACAAACCCTGTCATACTTGGCAGCAGAAAGCATAACGCCTCAACTCCTTCCTTATTTCTCAACCAGCTCAGCACAAAGCGATGACCTCCTCTCCACTTCGTACATCTTCTCATTCAAAAATTAGAATTGGATTAGAGAAAAAAAAACTACAGCGGAATAATTATACGACTGAAGGTTTTCACCCCCTGTTTATCGAAGTAATAAGGTAACCATTACTT